>JANXML010000118.1 GCA_025354645.1 Arcicella sp.
TTGGAAGATTTGACGAAAATTTCTGGGAGAGTTGATGTGCGAGAGGAAGTGAATTTTGTTCGGCAGAAATTAGTATAGTCAACGCAGGCAGGGTTCAGAACCCTGCCTGCGTTACAATGATGTCTCCGTTCATTATCGAACAAAAACTGTATCAAAACCGAACACCTTTAAAATTATAAAAATCTTCAAATAGCTGATAATCAGTATCTTATCTTCTTGGCATAAGATTGGTTTAATTAAATTTGAACCAATTAACAAACGCTTCCCCAGCGTTCCCCGTCGGGGCAGTTCGATGGGTCGATCAGGGGGCTAATCATGTTACAAAACTATCTAAAAATCGCATTTCGAAACCTCTTGAAAAACAAGACGTTTTCCTTCATCAATATTGCTGGCTTAGCTGTTGGTTTAGCTTCAACAATGCTTTTGGCTCTTTGGGTTTTAGATGAATATTCTTTCGAGAATTTTCAGGAAAAGAAAAACGTGTTGTTCCAAGGAAAGCGGAATTTCAAAGAATCCGAAACTAATATTTGGACTTCATCTTCGCAAAGTGGGAACACTGTCAAATATATCCGAGATAATTTTCCAGAAGTAAAAAATGCCATTCTGACCGATTGGGGCAATAATGTTACGATTAGTTACGGAGAAAAAAGTTTCAAAAAACAATGGAATTCTGTTGAAACACCATTTTTTGAAATGTTTACTTTTCCCTTTGTGAAGGGATCAGCAAAAACGGTTTTTACGGATATTAATTCGGTTGTTCTCACGGAAAGCATGGCAAAAGCCCTCTTTGGTGATGAAGACCCGATAAATAAATTGGTCAAAATAAACCTCAAACACACAATGAAAGTAACGGGCGTGTTGAAAGATTTACCAAAAAATACTCGCTTTAAATTTGATTACTTAACCTCTATAAAATTTTTGGATAGCATTGGTGAAACGTATTATGGTTGGTCAGCAAATAATTTTCAATTGTGGGTGGAACTTCGCCCCGATGCAAATTTGGAAGCGGTCAATAAAAAAATGTTGAAAGTTTATAGAAGTAATGCCGACGGTTTCAGTAACGGTGATTTATTCCTATATCCACTGTCTCGTTTGAGACTTTACGGAAGATTTAAAAATGGCGTTGAGTCGGGTGAGGGACTGATTAGTTTAGTGAGCCTTTTCAGCATTATTTCGATGGTTATTTTGGTGATAGCCTGCATCAATTTCATGAATTTAAGTACGGCTCGTTCCGAAAAAAGAGCCAAAGAAGTGGGGGTTCGCAAGGTCACGGGAGCAACTCGTGGGAGTTTAATCGGACTATTTCTGAGCGAATCTTTAATGATAACGTTCATCGCTTTTGGTTTGGCAGTTCTGATAGTTTCACTAACGCTTCCATCCTTTAACAGTCTGATAGAGAAGCAATTAGCTATTCCTTTTGATAACATCAACTATGTTCTTGGAGCAATTGGTTTAGTGATCTTAACAGGTTTTGTATCAGGAAGTTATCCCGCTTTTTTCTTGTCTTCTTTCCAACCTATTAAGGTTTTGAAAGGTACTTTGCAAATGGGAAAAGGAGCGAGTTTACCCCGTAAGATTTTAGTGGTAGTGCAGTTTTGCTTCTCCATAGTGTTAATAATTTTTACGATTTTGGTGTACCAACAAATTCGTTTTGGACAAAATCAACCTTTGGGATATGATCAAAAGAATTTGATGTATTTTGAAATGCCTGGCGAAATGTACAAACAATTTATACCCATGAAGCAAGACCTGTTGGCTTCGGGCGTGGTAACGAGTATTTATGCCACCAATCAACCCATGAACGCAACGGGTAATAACAGTTGGGGCTACGAATGGAAAGGACAAAGTGCCGAACAAAAAAATCAAATCTTTGATAATGTGCGAGTTACGTTTGATTTTTTGAAAACCACGGGCATAAAACTAAAATCGGGAAGGGATTATTCGCCACAATTTATGGCTGATACCATTCACTCAGTTTTGGTAAATGAGGCGGCTGTGAAAGCAATGGGGCTAAAAAAACCTTTGGGCGAAATCATCCGCCGACAAGGGGACGGAACTTATACGATTGTGGGAGTTTTGGAAGATTTTATGTTTGGCAATCCTTTCGAGGATAAACAGCCGATGATGGTGCAACTAATGCCTACCGCCCAAAATGCACCAAATGTTGTTTTACGGCTGAATCCAAAAAGGGGTGCAACAGAATCCTTGGAAAAAATAAGTGCTATTTTCAAAAAGTACGAAGCCATAGCTCCATTTGACTACAAATTTGTGGATACTGAATTTGAGGAAAAGTTTTCAAAAGAACGTCTTTTAAGCATTCTGGCTTATCTTTTTGGGGGTTTAGCCATTTTTGTATCGTGCTTAGGACTGTATGGATTAGCCTCTTTTATGGCAGAAAGACGAACCAAAGAAATTGGTATTCGTAAAGTTTTGGGAGCAAGTATTTCGGGAATTGTAATGATGCTTTCAAAGGATTTTTTAAAATTGGTGGGCATTGCCACACTCATTGCTTTCCCGTTTGCTTGGTTTTTGGGCAATAAATTCCTGAATAATTATCCAAAGCACATAGATTTTGCTTGGTGGATATTTGCCGTTGCGGGAATTTTAGCAAGTATGATTGCTTTATTAACAGTAAGTTACCAAGCTATAAAAGCCGCAGTTGCTAATCCTGTGAAATCTCTAAGAACTGAATAAAATCTTTTTAAACCTAAACATCATGTTACAAAACTATCTAAAAATCGCCCTAAGAAACCTAAGCCGCAATAAGGCTTATACTATCATCAATATCGCTGGGTTGGCGGTTGGTATCGCTGTTTGCTTAATGATTTTTGTCATTATCCAATTTCAAACAAGTTTTGATAATTTTCATGCACAAAAAGATAAGATTTATCGGGTACTTACGGAATATCATCAAGCAGAATCATCTACTATTTCATACAGCAAAGATGTGCCTTTTCCTATGCCCGCAGGGTTGAAAACGGCTTTTCCTCAGATGGAACAAGTAACTCCTATATTTGCCAGTAATAATGATGTGTTGCTCATACCTAACGATAAAGGAACATCAAACAAGACGTTTAAAGAACACAGAGGCGTTTTTTTTACAAGTCCTTCATTTTTCAAAATGTTTGATTATCCCTTGCTCGCAGGGTCTTATGCTGCATTGAAAGACCCAAACAATGTATTGCTTACCAAAGAAACTGCCGAAAAATATTTTGGCGATTGGAAGGCTGCAATGGGCAAAACCATTAAACTGAACATGGGTGGCTACATCTTTGAACATGGCACTGACATATTGAAAGTATCGGGTATTTTAGCGACTATTCCTGCCAATACTGATTTTCAACTTAAAGTGGTAGTGGCTTATGGAACAGGGGCTACGGGAAGCGTCATGGCAAAAAATACTGATTGGCAGGATAAAACAAATTCAGGTTTTGGTTGCTATGTAATGTTGCCTCCGAACACATCTGCTGATAATTTTAATCAACAATTAAGAGCCTATTCTCAGAAAGTTCAATCGCCTGATAATCACGATAATTACCTCATACAGTCGCTAAATGTTGTACATTATGATACGCAAGCAGGTAATTACAGCAACAAAACTATCAGCCATGAAATGTTGAATGTATTGTGGCTCATTGCGGGTTTTATCTTATTAATTGCCTGTGTAAATTTTATTAATCTCGCTACTGCCCAAGCCGCTAATCGAGCGAAAGAGGTGGGCGTGAGAAAAGTTTTAGGTAGTAATAAATCTCAATTGCAAGTACAATTTCTGTTTGAAACATTTTTGATAGTGGCAGGTGCGGTAATAATTGCAGCAGTTATCGCAAGTCTTGTTTTACCGTATATCAATCAGTTATTAGAGCTTTCGCTTTCGTTCAATTTACTTAATAATCCTACTATAATTTTATTCCTTCTGGTTGTAACTGTTGTTGTAACCGCCCTCGCTGGTTTTTATCCTTCCGTTGTTTTATCAAGTTTCAATCCGATTAATGCCTTAAAAAGTAAAACATCGGTAAAAACCGTGAGGGGAATTTCATTGAGAAGAGGATTGGTCGTATTTCAATTTATCATTGCACAGGTGTTGATTATTGGAACGCTCATCATCGTCAAACAAATGAACTATTTTATGAATCAGCCTTTGGGTTTTGATAAAGAGGCTATCGTAAATGTTCCTTTTAGGGTAGATAGCGTTTGGTTCACTAAGGCAGATTATTTAAAGAATAAATTAATGTCTTTAAACGGTGTGCAAGCGGTAAGTTTCAGTTCTAATACCCCCGTTGAAGACGGTAATGATATGTGGAGTTCATTAAAATTTAACCATGCCACAAAAGAGGAAGAGTTTAAAGCTATCACCAAATTTGCGGATGATAAATATGTGTCAGCCTATAAATTGCCCTTAGTAGCAGGACGAAATTTGAAGCCATCAAACTTTACACAAGAGTTTTTGGTGAATGAATCTTTTATGAAAAATTTAGGTATAAAAAACCCTAATGACCTCATTAACAAAGAAGTAAGTATATGGGGTGATAAGATAAAATGCCCTATCGTGGGTGTGTTGAAAGATTTTAATAATAGGTCGTTTCGTCAAGACCTTACACCTTTGCTTATCACCACCAACGTAACGATGTATAGCCAAGCGGCAATTAAACTTGAAACGAAAAACATTTCTTCTACACTGCAATCCGTCAAAACAGTATGGGAGCAAATATTTCCAAATGCTGTTTATGAGTACAAATTTTTGGACGATAAAGTTGAGAGTTTCTACAAGCAAGAAAACCAATTATCACAACTCTATAAGATTTTCGCCTTTCTTGCTATTTTCCTGAGTTGTCTGGGGCTTTATGGCTTGGCATCGTTTATGGCAGTGCAACGCATCAAAGAGGTAGGCATACGCAAAGTGCTTGGAGCAACCGTAGGCAGTATCGTCCTTCTATTTTCAAAAGAATTTATGATTTTAGTGAGTATCGCCTTTGTAATAGCCTCGCCCGTAGCTTGGTATTATATGAACCAATGGCTACAAGATTACTCCTATCGTATTGAAATTAGCTATTGGATATTTGTAGTGGCAGGAGTAGGAGCTTTACTAATCACCTTACTGACAGTAAGTTACCAAGCCATAAAAGCCGCAGTGGCTAATCCTGTGAAGAGTTTGCGGACGGAGTAGGATTAACTAAATATATCAATTAAGGGTAATTCAATGCCTGTGGCGGGGTCAATCAAAGTCATATCAGAAGTGAAAAATTCATATTTATCAATCGAAGAATACACAGAAATGGCTCTAAAACCTGGCATTACAAACCAACAAGATTTAACGCCAGCATTGAAATAACGATTGATTTTTTTGATAATATCATTGTCTGATTGTGAAGGAGAAACGATTTCAATAGCCGTTAAAGGCATTTCAGTCATGGCAATTTCATCGTCCAAAAAATCAAAAGTTAGCTTTGGATAAATACCAATATCTGGAACACAATTAGGTTTTTCGGGCATCAAAATATCAATCTCCGAGAGAAATGAAAAGGGTTTTTTGTAACGAATTTTTAATTCAAA
>JANXML010000135.1 GCA_025354645.1 Arcicella sp.
CGTTCTGTCGCTCATTTCCAATTTGGTTGATTCCTCGGGCGTTTCTCTCACATAAAAATATCCCGCCTTTTTTGACATAGAAATCTTTAATTGATGACCACTTTCTTTCTCGGTTCGTTCTCTTCCCGAAGCATCTACCCATTCCACGGCTACGATGAGTTTTTCTGAAATCACAATGTTATAGGGCTTCAAATCAACCCGAACCCAACCTTTTTTTGCAGAGGTTTCAAAGAAAATATTTTCATTAATTAGTGAAATAGAAGGCTCCCCATTTTCACCAGGAATCATGATGTTTAACCTAAATTTCACTTGATCAAACGTATTTTCATGAATATGAATTACAAATTCCTCCGCTTTCACGGGCAAATCTGCGGGGTTAATCATTGCTCCTCTTGCCCTGCCAACATCACTCTTATTATACCCACCCCAACCTGTATGATAAAAACTCTTTTTGTTATTCCCCAAAATGATTGGAATTCGTTTGTTGTAAACCGCCACTTCCTTTAATTCAACCGTTTTTGGATTCAGTTTTACCTCGTAAACTTGGTTCGTTTTTAGTTCATTCACCACGAAAGTTATCGGTTCAAAACCGAGATAACTCACCACGATTTTATCATCTGACAAGGCTTTGGAAATGTCAATTTTGAAGTTTCCATTTTCGTCGGCAATACCGCCAATATTTTTTCCTCGCACGCCCACATTAGCGTAAGGAAGTACTTCATTAGTTTTCAGATTAGTTACTTTACCCGTAAAATTTTGGGCGAATACATTAACAGAAAGCAATAATAGAATGAATAGGGCTGTATTTTTCATATTTTTTGTTTTAACGATGGAAAATTTAATCAGGATTTTACTGTTTCGTTGCATTCATTTTATAGGCAAAATCATCACCCAAAACTTTCACATTAGCGGTCATGGTATTACCTTTAAAAGTGGCAGTTACGGTTGAATTTGTTTCTTCTAAATTGCTACTGAAAACCAACAGATTTCCCTTCATCGAAACTAAATCAAATCTGTATTTTATGCCATTTTTGTTGATGGCTTCACCTTTGTAGGTTTGCTTATTTTTTACCAGAATTATCTTTCCAGCATAATCTCCCGAAGGCGTATTTTTTACTTCATAATTCCACGTTCCAGCGAAATCAGAGGCTTTTTTCTTTTGAGCGTTGGCAGTTGAGATGATGAATAATAATCCAAAAAATAAGGAATTTAAAAGGGCTTTTTTCATGGTTTTTGTGGGATAAAATTGATTATAGTTATGTGTTTTACATTATTTTTTTAGTAAACGACTTCTTAATAATTTTTTGTAATTTTGGATAAACAATAAAATCATGACAAAATCATTTGAAACTTGGGAATATGAAGAGGTTGAAAGCCATTTTCAACTAAAAAGGGTTTTTGAATATCCTGCTCTAACAGATTGGTTAAGTTCTTCAATAAATACTATTGACGAAACCATGAAACATTTTTTGAATACTATTCAAAGAAGGCTCATAATCAATGCTGATGCTTGGAATGAAGATGAATTCAAAATGTTTTTCATTGCTCCATTGCTCAGTCAAATGCCCTTAGAGATTGATGATTTTAAACCTTTCACTCAACGTACTTTATCTGCCAAATTTCCCGAATTAGATTTAGAAGTTTCGGGGAAAGTTGAATTTGTGATTGCCAGAGGAAAACAACGCCCAAAACAACCGTATTTCTTCCTTCACGAATACAAGCAAGAAAGACGTAGAGAAAATGATCCATTGGGGCAACTACTCATTTCGATGGTTGCAGCACGACATAACAACGAAATAAAAACACCTTTGTACGGTTGTTTCGTAGTAGGTCGTGATTGGTTTTTTGTTGTTTTAGACGAACAAACGTATTCCGTAAGTTTAGCCTGTGATGCCACCAAAAATCACGAACTATATCAAATTGTTGCGATGCTTTCCGCCATGCCCGACATTATTCGTAAGTATTTTTAAATGTATGACAGAGTAGAGACGTTTCACGAAACGTCTTCGTACAACCATACCGTGTGCAAAGACGTTTCGTGAAACGTCTCTACTCTGTTCGCAAACTTTTCACAGGATTCGCCAATGCCGATTTCAAAGCCTGATAACTTATCGTTAGAATAGTAATAAAAACCAGTAGCAAAGCCACCATTGCAAACATCCAGCCATTTAATTGTATTCTGTATGGATAATCGGCTAAGAATTTGTCGGCTAAAAACCATGCTAAGGGGAAGGCAATAATTACCGAAATCAGGACTAATTTCAAGAAATCTTTGGTTAGCATCGTTACAATTACAGTAGCACTTGCTCCCAAAACCTTCCTTATTCCAATTTCTTTGGTACGTTTTTCAGCCGATAAAGTGGCTAAACCAAACAGTCCGATGCACGAAATAAACATAATCAGGATGGCTGAAAATGTGATAATTTGCTTCCATTTAGCTTCTTTTTCGTATTGTTTAAAGTTTAATTCGTCCTTGAATTCGTAAGAGTATGGGCGTGTTGGGCGTAATTGTTTGAAGATTCTTTCAATATATTTGAGCGTTGCGGGCGTATTATTTGGATTAATTTTGATGTTCAACATTCCAAAGTCACTTCTTTGTGGGTCAGTTGAGAACATTTGAGGACTTATTTTATCGTACAACGATGAACAATGGTAATCTTTCACCACACCCACTACTTGATATTTGCGTTTATTAAAAAAGAAATCTACCGTTTGCCCAATTGGATTTTTCCAACCTGCCTCTTTCACGAAAGCCTCATTCACGAGTATGGATTGTGAGGAATCGGAAGGAAAATCTTTTGAAAAATTACGCCCTTTTATTAAGGAGATTTTGAAAGTTGGCAAATAGTTGTAATCAACAATATCAACGGCAAAATTTATTTCTTGTTTCTCATTCACTTTTGCTATCGTAAACCATGTGCCGCCTTGTCGTGGAGCAACTTGCTGAATATCAGGGTTTTTCAATAATTCATTCCTGAAAACATCTGTCTGTGTGCGAGTCATCTGACCTGTTTCGAGGGTTACGATATTTTTGTCATCATAGCCTAAATCTTGATGTGTCAGGAAATCAAATTGGTAGTACAAAATCAGTGTTGCCATCATCATAAAAGCTGCCAATGAAAACTGAAAAACAACCAAACTTTTTTGGAGATAATTTTTATTGGCGAACTTGAAACGACCATAAAGCGTATCAACAGGTCGAAAATCTGAAAGCACCAAAGCGGGATAAAAACCTGCCAAGAAACCCGTGAGCAAGAATAATGAAAAATAGGCTATAATGAGTTTAAAATCAAGGAGATAAGAGATGGAAAGGGCTTTATTTGCCAAAGAATTAAAGAGTGGTAAGGTTAATTCTACTAAGACAAAAGCCAATAAAAATGCTATCAAACTCAACACAAACGACTCGCCCATGAATTGGTAAATCAACTGTTTTCTATCACCGCCAATTACTTTTCGGATGCCAATTTCTTTGCTTCTTTTTATGGAACGAGCCACTGTGAGATTGATAAAATTGATACAAGCAATCAACAATAAAAACACCGCAAGCCCAATCAGCACATACGAATACACGGGGTTACTGTCGTCATAAAGTCCATTTTGTGCCTTAAAATCCGTTGAAAGATGTACGGATAACATAGGCTGTAATCCATACTTAATTTTACTATTGTAATTCCAACTTTTCTTGGC
Source organism: Arcicella sp. (assembly GCA_025354645.1). Taxonomy (GTDB): domain Bacteria; phylum Bacteroidota; class Bacteroidia; order Cytophagales; family Spirosomataceae; genus Arcicella. The sequence continues at coordinate 3,688 of JANXML010000135.1, forward strand.
TTCTGCCATTTCTTCTTTGGCATCACGTGCATAGATACGAGCAAATTTAGCCTCTACCGTCTTTGGATTTGCCAAAGGTTTTAAGGTTACAAAAGTGTTCAAAAAGAAGTTAATCCATTGATTATCAGGCTTTTTGTCTCGATGAAAAGGCAATAATAATTCTACTTTTATAGAAGAGTTTTGAGGCGTTTTTTTGATAACTCCCGCAACGGTAAATGGCTGAAAATCACCATCATAATCAATGGATAAGGTTTTGCCGAGGGCTGGTTTTTTATCAAAATATTTCTCCGCAACTTCCTCCGTAATTACGATAGATTGTGGGTCTTTTAAAGCCGTTTTAGGTGAACCTTCCACAAAATCAAAAGTAAAAATAGAGAAGAAAGAACTATCTACTTTTGTGGCTTCTTGGGCAATGACATCCATGCCTTTTTTGATATTTAGACGTTCGCCTTGCAGCCGCACAAATTTGTCAATTTCAGGAATTTGCCTCGCAAACGTGGGACCAGGCACCATGCCTGTAATGCCAAATTTTGAAACTTTTCCTTCGGGTGAAGTTTCCGTAGAAGTAATACGATAAATGTTATTCATATTTTTGTGAAAACGGTCATAACTCACTTCATCTTTGGTATAAAGTACAATCAGCATACAACAGGCAAGCCCAATGCTCAAACCTGAAATATTAATAAACGAAAACACCTTGTTTCTCAACAGGTTTCGTAGGGCGATTTTTAGATAGTTTTGTAGCATGATTTTTACAGTTTTTTGATAATCACTTCATTCTTTTTCATGGTCAAAGTCTCTGAATATGAGGTTTTTCCGTATTCATATTTGAAAGTATATCTACCATCTTTTGCTTTGAAAATCAATGGAAAAGAATCTTTGTCGTCTTCATCAAAACTGATAATTACATGACTATTTTTATCGGTACTCACCAACGAGAATGTTCCTTTTGCGGGACATTTATCACAAATAATCCGTATTTCTGCCATGCCTTTTGGGTAACGAGTGGCTTCCTTAGACTTAGTTTTTTCAGAATAAACCCCAATTACATCAGGTGAATGTGGAGGTGTGGGTGGCGTGGGTGGTGTAGGAGGCGTAGGTGGTGTTGGAGGAGTAGGTATACTAACCCCCAAAGAATCCATAATTGAACGTGTTAGCTTCTCTTTTTCACTTTTAGAAAGTTTTGCTACGTTATAAGTACGGTCGAAATTGATGTATTTACCTTTGACATCACCCTTGATTTGGATAGATAATTTCTTATCATCATCCGAAATAGAGGTGTGTAATGCGGACGTTGTACTTTTAGATTTTTGGGCAAACACACCTCCCGTACATAAGAGGGATACGAGCAACAAAAGAGTTGATTTTTTCATTGGATTATCCTCCACAACGCTGAGGAAAGCGGTTTTTAATTGTTTTTATTCTGTTCTTAAACTCTTCACAGGGTTCGCCAATGCCGCCCTCGAAGACTGCCAACCTACCGTTATTATCGCAATCAATCCCGTCAAGAAAATCGCTGCGGCAAATACGCCCACGCCAATACTGATTCTGTATTGAAAATCTTGTAGCCAGCCATTCAAAATCCACCAAGCCGCAGGGGCTGCGATGACGAAAGCGATGAGAATCAGGAACGAAAACTCTTTACCGAATAACCACAAAATCTGTCCTACGGAAGCCCCAAGAACTTTTCTTACGCCAATTTCTTTGGTTTTTTGAACAATCATAAAACTCACTAAGCCGTATAATCCCAAACATCCAATCAAAATGGCAATTAGAGCAAAGGCTTGAATGAGTCCCAACATGGCTGTTTCCATGAGATACATTTTGCCGATGGCTTCATCATAAAATTCATATTCAAACACAAAATCTGGGAAAGTAGCATTCCAAATTTTATCTAACTTTTTGATGGTATTTTGGGCATCTGCCATATTCATTTTCACAGCAACGGTCTGGAACATATCCGTTGAGGAAGTAAGTGCCAAAGGAGGAATTTTTGAGTGCAGGGTCTCTACATGATAATCTTTCACAACGCCCACGATGGTCAATTTTCTGCCGTTAAATTCCAAGATTTTGTTCAATACTTTATCATTCGATTTTTCACCCAAACGTCTTACCAGTTCTTCATTGACCAATGTCTCTCGCATGGTGTCTGCATGTGCAATATTTCGCCCTGCTAAAAGTTTAATTCCGTAGAGATTAATGTAATCTTCATCCACAAATTTGGTGTTTAGACTAAACTTTTCGTCTTGTTGGCGAGTGTCATATTTTACGTTGGTCGTATTATGACTTTGCGACATGGGCGGTGTCCAGATATATGACACTTTTTCGATGGATGGAATGTTCTTAAATTGGGTTTTCAAAGTCGCTAATTTTACGGCATCTTGTTGAGGAACAGGCATTTGCAGAATGGCATCGTGTTTGAAACCCATTTCAGATTTCGTAAAATAATTCATCTGCGAACTCACCACAATTGTTCCAATAATTAGCATTTGGGTAATGATAAATTGCGTTACAACCAAGGCTTTTCTGACGGAAACGCCTCCCAAACTTTGCGTACTGATTTTACCTTTTAGGGCAATAATTGGATTGAAACCACTCAATACAAACCCAGGATATGAACCCGCCAAAAAGATTAATGAGATAATAGTAATTGTAAAAATAATCCAAAAACGAAGGTCGATTAATTCTGAAAAAATCATTTTATAACCAATTAAACCTTCTTGCCAATTACTCAAAAATGGAAACAGTACCGAAGCCAAGACATGAGCCAAAAAGCCCGCTACAACCGTAATTAGGGCAGTTTCTGCGATAAATTGCCAGAATAATTGTCCTCTCGAACTGCCCATTACTTTGCGAACGCCCACTTCTTTGGAGCGTTTGAGGGCTTGGGCAGTTGCCATATTTACAAAATTAATACAGGCTGTAATCAACAGAAGTAAACCAATGATTCCCAAAGTCGTAATCATACTTTTGGGGAAAACTCCACCATATTTATCGTTGAAATGGAGGTCAGAAAGCGGTTGAATATACAGGAATCGAGACTTCTTTTCTTCGGGTTTTTCGTACTTTTTTGCTAAGAAAGGATTTGCCAATTTCTGGACTTGGGCAATGGTTGTGTTGGGTTTAATTAAGGCAAAACATTGTGTAGAACTGTTAATACCGCCCCAATGATTTTTCATGAATTTTCCCCAATCGGGGCTATACGTTTCACGAGTAGCGTAACTGGTAATAATTGAGCCTCCTATGTCGGTATTTGTAGGGAAGTCTTGAATAATTCCAGTTACTTTCACGTTCAAACGAGCATCTAAACGTAATATTTTACCGATTGGATCAGCGTCCCCGTAGTATTTTTTGGCAATTTTTTCCGTTAGAAAAACTACGTTTGGTTGTTTTAAATCTTGCACATTTCCTTTCAAAATCTTTATATCAAGAATTGAAAACAAATCAGGTTCAACGAAGAATACACCTTCGTTATCTTCCTTAAACTTCTTGGTCGGAACATTATTTTCTATCAAAGAAACGGTTACAGAACCTTCACGATAGACCATTGAGACTTTTTCCAGAGCAGCAATTTCCGTACGGGCAGCATTTCCCAAAGGTGCAGGAACGCCAGGGGTTTCAGAATCACCATCGGGTGTCTTGAAGTGAGACACAATCCGCACCACACGGTCAGCTTTTGAGTGATACTGGTCAAAGCTCAAATGGAATTTCACCATCAAGAAAATCAAGATGGCACAAGTAAGCCCCAAAGTCAAGCCCAAGACGTTGAGAGCGGTATAAGCCTTGTAGCGAAGCAGGGTTCGGTAGGCGATTTTTAGGTAGTTGCGTAACATGATTTTTATTTTTTGTATCTTTGAAAAAAACTTATTC
>JANXML010000181.1 GCA_025354645.1 Arcicella sp.
TCCCATTGGAGTTCCGATTCATACAACTCACAGATGTGGGTGTATAATTTGATAAGTTTGAGTGATTTTTCCATAATTCTCAAACAATTTTATACCTCACTCTGTCTTTTTTTTATAAAAGTTTAACCCGTAATTCGCATAAGTTGTTTCTGCTTATCTGCTTCCATAGCTAATCGGTCTTGTTTAGCTTGTTCTTCATAGAATTTTTCAACTAAATGTGTAATAAATTGACTTACTTTGATGCCTTTTTCTCTGGCAGTTGAAACAATCATATTTTTCATAACAATTGGAAGTCTGAAGTCTATTTTTACCGATTTTGAAGTATCAATAATCTGATTATCAACACTATTTTCTTGGTTATTTTTCATGTATTTATTGCATTTTTGTTTAAAACCGATTGTCCATTTTGGTCAATCATTGTGTAATAATCGACTAAATCATAGCCTTTAATCCTTTGTTCATCTGTGGCGGCATTTTCTACTAATTTTGAGACAGAGACTTCAAATCCTGATTGATTCAGTTCATCTGCCCTTTTTGACCACTTTTGAAATGGAGTTCCTTTTCCATCTTTTTCAATTCCTGCATCAGGGTAAAGAATAATTTTCCTATCTTTTAATGGCTTAAAACGCTCAATTTGTACACCGTACACTCCGCCAGAAGATAACCACAACAAATTGGGATTGATGGCTGTTAAAATAACTGCTGATTTCTGGGACTCAACAATTCCAATAGTCTTTGTAGAATTTTCAGCTAATTGATGCAAGCCAAAAAAGCATTGTCCAATAGTAAAATTCTTCAATTTAGCCACCGTATGAACCCAATCATCACGGAATTCAACTCTTTTGCCAATTTGGGAATTATACAGCATTATTTTACCCGACCTTACTTTAAAATCTTGGTCAATTTGCCAAAAAACTGTTGCTCCTTTCCAGTGCTTTGAAGTTCCTATGCGAAACTTATTAATTAAATCATTGGTAATTTTTTCTCCAAATAGCCTTTTAATATAATCAATGAAATAGTTTGGAATTGGTCTATTCATGGACTTTTCAACCCAACTTGTATCAATATACGTTGTGGGTGGTTTTGGCTTCGGTAAACTTAACTTCGGTACTTCATTTTTTGGGTAATCAAGTCCATTTTTCTCAAAAAACTGTTTTGGACTGTTGTGGCATCCACAGTTAAATTCTCTGTTACACCGCCCGACATCTTCGTCTGGGAAATATTCATTTTTAAAATTATCCCAATACCGTTTAAATGTCCTCTGTAAGCAATCTGGACAAGGAAAAAGCCTATTGGGTTTTGAATTATCGAGGGAGAAATTATAAATTTCCATTTTTTTAAAGTTTTTTTGAAATCAAGTTACCTACCTACCTAATTGCTTATAATCTATTGATAATTAATGTGTTAAAGTAGGTAGGTAGGATAAAAATTGGAAAATCAAGTTACCTACCTATTTTACTCAAAATTATTAATTTAGGTAGGTAAGATGATTTTCTTAATTTCATCTTACCTACCTACTCTAAACAATTGAAAATCAGCGTATTGTGAGTAATTAGGTAAGTAGGTAAGATGAATTTGAAAAAAGATTGAGAATTTATATTTTAACAACCCAATACCCGTAAACTTGGATTCGGTCTTTCGTTCTTTTTTCTCGCTCAAAGTATTTATTTAATACCTTGCCAATCTGAACAATATTGACTCTGGTAAATCCTGACTGCATTTTGATATAAGCAGTAATGTCCGTTGATTGTAGAAATTCCTTCTCAGTGAAGTTATCATCATTGGGTCTCTCAAAGTATTTCGTAACTAATTCTTCATCCAAAGAAATTTGCTGAAATTGGGAATTTCTTCTCTCATTTTCCAATACTTCATCCTTTGTTAATTCTGGATTAACTCCTTGCTTATATAGATAATACGCCTGTCGCCACACATTATTGACGTCAATATCTTTGGAATAATTGAAATCAATCGAATTTATAGAAAAACATAACCATCGTACCGAACCTGTTTCATCGGAGAGAAATTGAGCAAGATTAGTAGAGCCAATGAATGAAGCTCTACGAGCAATATTGCTATTTTTTGACTGATACGGCAACCTAACGTTGATAGATGATTTGCTGAAATATGATTTGAGAGCATTTATTTCAGCTTTTTGCAACGTACTTAGTTCGTCCAAATTTATCAGAAAATTCTTTGCCAAAAGTATCAATCCGTCCTTATCCGTAGAAATATCTTCGGCAAAATATTGAATCAACTCTGGCGGGCAGAGAAAACGACAAAAGGTTGTTTTCCCAGAATTTTGCGTGATATGAACCAAAATGAAGGCTTGCTTATTAAAGTAAAAAAGTTCAAAACCACATTTCACGGTACGAATCAAATGCTTTTTAAAATGTTTATTGAACTCTTCTTGATTATCTGCCTTTACATAGTTCGCCAGTAACTCAATGTAGTCTGGTTCACCTTCTTCATACGGTTTCAGATTTTCAAAAAACATTCTTATCGGGTCATACCTATTAACGAAATCGCTTTTCAAAATGGATTGCACATCAGATTTAGAGATTTTAATGTCGCATTCTCTAAGTTGGCAATATAAATTATCTTCATTTAAAGTTTTAAAGTCATTTGTTCCAAACTCTGCGGCTTCTACTTCCAGTTTAATATCATTATATCTCAAATGATATGTTGAACTAATTTCATCCTTTGCAGAATAAAAAGTGTTAATTTTGGGCATTTTCTTGGCTTTTGAGCCTTTCTTTTTTCCTCCCTTATTTTCTATAATTGGAGGAATAATTGGAGAATTTTCTAATTCAATTCTCTCTTTTTCCATGTCGGATTGGCATACCTCTCCCACTGGCACATTTTTGGTTTGTGTCATTTTTTTGTTGTTAAATGATGGAAGAAATGTTACTCGTGAGTTGATTGCAGATACGCCTGAAGGTCTGAACGCATGAAAAGAACTCGCCTTTTACTCACTTGAATTCCCTTTATCTTCCCCTCCTTACGAAGCGTGGCGAAGGTCGGTTTAGAGATTTTGCAAAACGCAACTGCTTCTGCATAATTGAAGTGTTGTTCACTTGGTGGAACAGCTATTAATTGTGGGGGTACAACTTTTGCCTTCGCCTCAAAGTAAAGGTCTAAGAAGTCAAATGCTTGACCGACAGTCAAAAAAACCATTGGTTTATTTGCGACTTCGTCTGGAATTGTTAATTTTGTTGTTGTCATTATGACTGTTGTTTAAAAAAAGGGGGTTAATAGCCGTCAGGTCTGAAACTAATAAGCTGTTTTCCTCTTTTTTATATTAAAAAAATTAATAAAGTTCAAAATCTCCCTTCTTTTTTCTTCTATTTGTAAATTTCTAAAGGCTTCTTTTTTACTTCGATACAAAGGTTGGTAAAAATAAATTACTATTTGAGAAAGTTGAGAAACTTGAGAAACTTGAGATTCTTTTTCATATTTTTGAGATTCTTTATGATGTTTTTATTAGGAATTTCAAAAAATTTGTACGCTCAAACAAATCACCATTCTTTCTTTTCTTTATTACATCACAAAATTCCGTAAATAAAAATTACTTTTTGAGAAAGTTGAGAAAGTTGAGAAACTTAAATGCAGTATTTTCATAAACCTCTGACTGTCAATGATTTAAAATTTAGTCTTCCCACTTCAACATCTCATTTTGCTTATCAGTGTTTGTGATTTTTATATATTTGGAGAAACTTCTGAGGTCAGAATGCCCCGTTATCGTTTGAATTACTGGTGTTGGAATACCTCTTAAAATAGATTGTGTAATAAAAGTTCTTCTTGCGGTATGGGAAGAAACTAAACTGTATTTAGGAACAACTTCTTCTTTTCTAATTCCCTTCTTATAAGTAACTACTTGTTCGGGGTTATCAAGTCCAATTTCTTGCAATGCTTCTTTGATATAATCATTGAATTTTTGTTGAGAATATTTGGGTAAACAGTTATTATACTTTTTTAGAACTTCACGAGAATAAAAGTTAAAAGGAATAACAAGATGCTTTTTTAGTTTTATTGAAATTAAACTAAATTCCTCTTTTTGGATATTTTCGGGTTTTATTTCAGAGAAATCGGATTCTCTGAGACCGCTTGCACATCCAAACACAAATAAATCTTTTATTCGCTCTAACCTTTCACTTTCAAACTTATGCTCCCAAATTTTCTTTAATTCATCTTTACTAATGTAAATTTTACGCTTCTCTGCTTCTGGCAAACTGTCAAAATCTTTCATTAATGTCATATCATATAAGCCCAATTTTGAAGCATATCCCATGAATGTCCTTATATAACAAAATTGCTTATTCACGCTTGAATTTTCCAAATCATTTTCAAGCAACCAATTTGTATATTCAAGATAAAATTGATAATTGAAATCGGTAAATTTGGGAATCTTTTTTCCAAAAAAAATTTTCAATTTTTTCAAAGCTGACTTTCTATGTTTGGTTGTACCTTTCACGCTTATCAAATTATTGACTTCAATAAAACTTTCAATAATTTCATAGACAGTCTTTTGAGTTATTGGGTCAATCTCACTTTCTTTTCCCGAATTCTCATTCTTCTTTAATTCATCAGTAATATATTCAAAAGTTAAATTGATATTGTTCATTATTGTATGGTCAATAATATGGTCAATCTCAATTTTCTTTTTGTTAATTTTAGCCCAATGCCGTTCAAAGCCGTAACCAAAAGTCTTTCTCACCTTTTGATGTACTTCATCCCAATGTTCTGGTTGTACTTTGATACCTGTCGTGTAGAGTTTAACTTTACTGTTAATACAAACTTGTACATATACAGTTGTATTATCAAAAGTATTTTTTCTATCGGTACGTAATTTGAGTTTTGCTGTTGCCATTTTTTATTTAATATATTTGTTCAGCAAATATATTAATAAATAATTGGAAAGCAAGTGGGATAGTGAAGTGCTGTTTTTTGAGATATGAGGAGTTATAATAAACTTAAAAAAGGCTAAATTAGAGTATTTAGGCTATTTTTTAGTAAAATATGAAGTTTTGAAGTATGAAGTATCGTGTTCCTTACCAGTTCACAAAAAACCCTTCATACATAATGTGTGAAGGGTTTTTGTTGTTTGGCAAATTAAATGAAAATGTTTAAATTTATTCATCTTCGATTATATTCCAACTATTTCATGCAATTATTAGAGACAATACAAGTTAAAGATGGTGAATTTCAAAATATTGAATTTCATAATAAAAGATACAATTCATCTCGCTTTGATTTGTTTAGAATTAAAGAAAATTATCAATTAGAAAATTTAATAAAAGTGCCAACAGAATGTTCTAATGGCATTTTTCGATGTCGAGTTATTTATGAAGAGGTTATTCAGGAAGTGGCATTTATACCCTATATTTCCAAAAAAATAAAGACTTTTAAACTTATTGATGTAAATAATTGGGATTATTCATACAAATACGCAGACCGAAGTTTTATGAATAATTTACTCACTGAAAATAAAGAATTTGATGAAGTGATTATGACAAAAAATGGTTTTATTACCGACTGCACAATTGCAAATCTTGCCTTTTGGGATGGATTAAATTGGTGTACACCCTCAACACCATTGTTAAATGGCACTAAAAGGCAACAATTGCTTGAAAAACAAGAGATTATTGAAAGAGATATTCAGATTAAAGATTTAGAAAAATATAAAGGAGTTTGTCTGATAAATGTTTTCCGAGAGTTAAGTAAAGTAGAATTTCTAACGGTCAAAACAATTATTCAGTAAATTGCCATTTGTGAAACTTGTTCTATAAATATTTTGATTTTTTAAGTATAACAAGTTCAAAATGTAAAATTTTTTAGTAAAATGTCAAGAGTAATTAAATTTATCAATCTTATTAATAAACTTGATTATCCCAAAGCAAAATTAAAACACCATTTCATTTTCAAATAAATGCCAATCGAAAACCCAACGCCGTCATTTCTTCTCCGTCAAAAATTTCCATTTGAACCAACTAACGGACAAGTAGAATTATTCAAAAAAATGGATGATTTTATGATTAATAAAGATGATTTCGGTCCGCTTTGTTTTTTGTTAAAAGGGTATGCAGGAACGGGTAAGACGACTGTAATTAGTTCCATCATTAAAGTTTTACCAAAATTTGGATTAAAATCAGTGCTACTTGCTCCAACGGGTCGTGCGGCGAAGGTAATGAGTAATTATTCCAATAAAAGAGCGTTAACAATTCATAAAAAAATTTACCGTCAAGTTGCCAATGCTTTTACAGGTAATTTAGAATTTCAAAGACAGAATAATTACGCAACAGACACTGTTTTTATCATCGATGAAGCCTCCATGATTTCTGATGATGCTGAATTTGGTTCGGCTGGACTATTAACGGATTTAATGGAATATATTTTCACCAATCCAGAAACTGATTACAATAATAATAAAGTAATTTTTGTGGGAGATACCGCTCAATTACCTCCTGTGGGCAAATTGAACTCACCCGCCCTTGAACGAAAATACATGGAAGGGCAGTTTCATGTTGGGGTTTTGGAGCAAACACTAACGGATGTGATGCGTCAAGATGCGGATTCTGGCATACTTTTCAATGCTACAAAATTGCGTGATTTATTGAAAGATGAGAAACCCAAAATCAGTTTTACAACCAAAGGTTATCGTGATTTTTTTAAAATGACGGGAGAGAAATTAGAGGATGGATTAAATTATGCTTATCGAAAATTTGACCGTGAAAATACCATTATTTTAACTCGCTCTAACAAAACAGCCGTACAATATAATCGGTACATTCGCCAAAGAATTTTTGGACAAGAAGATGAGTTAGCTTCGAGTGATTTGTTAATGATTGTTCGAAATAATTATCACTGGTTGGAAGAAGATTCTCCCGCTGGATTTTTGGCAAATGGCGATTTCGTGGAAGTGATGAAAATCCGAAGAATTGAAGAAATGCACGGATTCAGATTTGCCACTTTAACCTTGCGATTATTGGATTATGAAGAACACCCACACATCGAGGCGAAAGTGATGATGGATACGCTCTATACTAATACTCCTGCCATGTCGAAAGAGGATAATAAAAAACTCTATGAATCAGTAACGGCAGATTATGCTCATATTGTCAATAAAAAAGAACGCAACGAAGAGATTAGAAAAGACCCTTATTTGAATGCACTACAAGTCAAATTTGCTTATGCCTTAACCTGTCATAAATCGCAAGGGGGGCAGTGGCCTGCGGTTTTTATTGAGCAAGGATATTTGACTGATGAATTAATTAAGGAAGATTTTATAAGGTGGTTATACACCGCTGTAACCAGGGCAACGCACGAAGTATTTCTTTTAAATTTCCATAATGAATTTTTTGATTAATATTACTATATTGCAAATGGATTAAACGAATAAGACACGGATAAAAAATTGTCCGTGTCTTATTCGTTTAGTCCGTTTGCAATCAATTATTCAAATTGACGCAATTTCTTCTTAGATAATTCGTAACTTATTATTGCTGGAATATAAAAAGTTACATCAGCCGCAAACTTAGCAATCACAACTCCCAACGTTCGGTTTCCAATTAAGATAGGGAAATAATACATCAAGGCAGGACGAATTAAAAGGCTATCGAATAATTCAGCAATTCCAAATTCTATGAACAATGCACTTGCATTTTTATAGAAAGTTTGTGCAGAATATTTCTTCCCGTTTTTATGTAACTGATTGATTGCCAAGATAGTATCTTGAATAAAAATTGTTCCAAAATAGCCAATATTCCCAACCCACGTAGCGACTAATGCTGTAGTAAGTTCATTTTTGGTAAATTGAAAAGTAAGCCAAGAAGAAGTAATTGTGGATATCAGCGAAATTAATTCCGCTAAGCCATATCTATTAAACCATTCTGATAATTTTTCTTTCATTTTTTTATATATTCATTACTGCCTTGTTAATTTAGACAGCGATTGATAAGCCTTTTTAAAATATTATGCAAAGTTAGATTCTAATCTTTTAATAACTCATTTCCAAGACTTTTAATTTCATTTAACAATTCGATGACTGAATTCGCTTCCGTCATAGGATTTAATAAAGTGAATTTTAAAAATGCTTTCCCATGAACCGCCGTTTGTCCAATGATGGCTTTTCCTGACAATAAAAGTTTAGTTTTTATTTCGTTGTTCAAATTATCAATTGCTTTTTCCGAAAAATTTCCTTTCGGTAAATATCTGAATACTACTGCATTAATCTGTGTCCGAGTGGCTAATTCAAATTGTATATCCGCCTCAATTACATCCGAAATCGTGGAAGCTAAATCAATGGTGTAATCAATCATTTCACCAAATTTTTCTGTCCCTATGTGTTGCAAAGAAAGAAACGGTTTCAAAGCATCAAATCTTCGGGTGGTTTGAATAGATTTATAAACCAAATCTAAAATTCCCAACGACTCGTTACTTTCAGGATTCAAGTAGTCTGCGTGAAGGCGGATATACTCAAAAGAGGCTTTATTCTTAACTAAAAACACACCACATGAAATTGGCTGATAGAACAACTTATGAAAATCAACCGTCACAGAATCTGCCTGATTGATACCATTGAGCTTATATTTATGTTTTTCACTAAAAATTAATGAGCCTCCAAAAGCGGCATCAACGTGAAACCAAAGTCCATGTTCATGAGCAACTTCCGCTAATGCTCCAATGTTTCCAACTGATCCAAAGTCTGTTGTTCCAGCCGTTGTCACGTATGCGATTGGAATCAACCCTTCTGCTCTTAATTGAATGATTGTATCCTCCAAAGCAGCGATTTCTTCCTCAAATTCATTCGTTTTTATTTTCACGACTGCATGCTCGCCTAAACCTAAAATTGAAGCTGATTGTGCTACCGTAAAATGAGCAAATTCTGCACATAAAATTCTAAATTTTGATGCTTCTGGCGGCAGACCTTTTTTCTGAATATTCCAGTTATAATGTTGCTGACTATAATGGTCACGTGCCAGTAATAAACCCATAAAATTAGACATCGTTCCGCCACCTGTAAAAGTCGCATCAGCCTGGTCATTAAAACCATATACTCTACAAAGTTCGTCACAAAAAGCCTGTTCAATCATGGTTGCAGCGGGTGCTTGATCCCACGAATCCATAGATTGATTAAAAGCACTAATAATCATTTCGGCTGTTAGCGAAGCCACAAATGTAGGGCAATGCAAATGTGCCAAACAGTTGGGATGATATACCGAAATATTGTTGTTAATAACCAAATCACGAGTACGTTCCAAAAGACTTTCTAAGGGCGTTCCTTGTTTTGGGAACATTTCAAATTCAGCAATTTGATTAATTAAATCATGCGGACTTTTACCTGAATATGCTTGTTTCTGAGTTGCAATTTGGGTTGAGATATAATCTGCAACTTTATGAGTCAATTTGCGATATTGAGCAATACTTTCAGAATCATCATTCAGAAAAAACTTTTTAAAGGATTGGGTTAATTCGGAAATATTATCGGTATCTGCGTATATAGTTAATTCCTGATTCATTTTTTAGTGTTTATATGACCATTTCAGCTTGCATTACAAATTCTTCGGCGGCAACAATTGCTTGCTGCAAAATATCGCAAACGTGATTTACTTGGTTTTCATTTATAATTAAAGGTGGCATCAAACGCAAAACGCTGGTTTGTCGTCCACCTAATTCAATAATTAATCCACGACAAAAACACTCGTATTGAATTCTCCGAGTTAATTTTTCAAAGCGTTCAGGATTTCCGTTTTTTAATTTTCCACTTATTTTATTCACAATCTCAACGCCAATCATTAGACCTCTGCCTCTTACATCTCCGATACAATACGTCTCCATTTGCATTTTGCGTAATCTTTTAAAGAAAATTGCACCCATGCGTTCAGCATTTTCTGTTAATTTATGCTCACGAATGTATTTGAGTGTAGCTGTTCCAGTTGCCATTCCTAATTGATTTCCACGAAATGTACCTGCATGAGCACCAGGTCCCCATTTATCTAAATCTTTGTGATAAACCACTACGGACATGGGTAACGTTCCTCCAATAGCTTTGGATAAAAGTACGACATCAGGTATGATTCCAGCATGTTCAAAGGCGAACATTTTGCCCGTTCTGCCAATTCCTGTCTGTATTTCGTCCAATATTAAAGGAATACCTTGTTCTTTTGTGATTCTTCTTAGTTCACGCATCCACTCGTCAGGTGCTGGTATTTTCCCCCCTTCTCCTTGCACTGCTTCGATGATGATTCCTGCTGGTTTTGGAATTCCACTTTCATCGTCCGTCAGAACATCTTCAATGTGTTTTGAACAAGTCATATCGCAGGCTGAGCCACAATTATTGGACATTGAACAACGATATTGATATGGATATGGCAAAAAATGCACATCAGACATTAAACCTGTGATGGAAGATTTTGCACCCAAGTTTCCCATTAAACTTAATGCTCCGTGAGTCATTCCGTGATATGCACCGTGAAAAGCAACCATTGTGCGTCTTCCAGTTGCAATTTTTACCAGTTTAATAGCCGCTTCAACTGCATCTGCACCAGAGGGTCCACAGAATTGTACTTTGGCATTTTTGGCAAATTCTTCTGGAAATAGACTTAGGATTTCATTAACAAATGCTTCTTTAACAGGGGTTGTAATATCAAGGGTAAGTAGAGGCAGATTATCATCCAATTGCTGGCGAATAGCATCTTGCACAACCTTATGATTATGTCCTAATGCAATGGCTCCAGCACCCGCTAAACAGTCATAATAAATATTCCCATCCACATCTTGAATGTACATTCCTTTAGCTTTTTGAAGGGCGAACGGCAATTTTCTTGGGTAACTTCTGGCATTTGATTCTGTTTGTGCTTGACGTTGTAGATAGCCAACAGATTTTTCATTTTCAGCGGGGTTTCTTAGTTCTCCTGGTAGTGTTTTAATCTCTCTGAATACTCGAATATCATTCGTTAGATGCGTTTTTGATGGCGATACATTTTTCATGGCGACAAGTTGGTTTTTAAATTAATGATTTTGTTTTATATACTTTGTGATGTTTTTGAAATGCTTTTACAAGTGTTCCCGTCCTCAAATCATTCTAAGAAAGAGACAAAGATTTCCATTCAGAAAAAATTCTGGATAGATGATTTTTTTAAGAAAACAAAGATTTTATGGGGATTTTAGAAAGTTTAACTCAGAGGATAACTGAGTTTGAACTCTTTGTCATTGAATGATTGGCGGAAAACTCATTGACGGAGATACATTAATGGTAAGGATAATTTTTTTAGGGGAGTAAGGATTTGAATTAGAATTGCGTAACTAAAAAATTGTGGTTTAAAATAATTTTCATACGCTTGTCTAAATTTCTGGAACAAACGTAGAGATATTTTTTTAAATAAACAAAGTTTTTTTTGTAATAAAATTTGAAATTTATCAAATGGTAAGATAATTATTTGACAATCAGTTTTGTAGGTAATTTTAGCGCTTGAAAGTTTGAATGAATGATATTGCAAGTTTTTAATTATCGAGGTAACTTTTTAATGTAATTTATTGCATAATTAATTTCTAAAACATGTTTGAAATTAATTGAGTCAATAAATCAAATTAAAAAAATAACCCGATAATTTCATGCCGAGTTATTTTTCAATTTATCAAGAATCGAAGATTTAAGCCATTTCAGCTGCATAAATACCCGTTTCAGCATTTTGCTTAAACGATTTCAAAATCCAACCCCCACCTACAACATCATTTCCTTCATAAAAAACCGCCGCTTGTCCAGGGGCAATACCAGAAACGGATTCGTGGAAGTGAACTTTCATTTTTCCATTTTCTTCAAAAATAGTAGCGGGAGTTCCATCATCTTTGTAACGTACTTTTGTGATGGTTTCGATGGGTTTTTCGATACTGGCATATTTTGATAAATTCAATTGCCCCACCATCATTCCGTCTCTTTCCAAGTCATAATCACGCCCAATTATCACTTCGTTAGTCTCTTTTCTGATTTCGGTAACAAAAGCAGGATAACCCAAAGCAATTCCTAATCCTTTGCGTTGTCCGATGGTATAAAACGGATAACCTTCGTGTTTGCCAATAATTTTTCCTTCCGTATTGATGAAATTTCCACCTTTTACTCGCTCTTCCAATCCTTCCACACGGCGTTTGATGAACCCACGATAATCATTATCAGGCACAAAACAGATTTCGTAACTTTCAGCTTTATTCACCAAATCCATAAAACCACGTTCAGTTGCCATTTCACGGATTTTGGTTTTTGTCAAATGTCCCAAAGGCAATTTTGTACGAGCCAAACTCTCTTGCGAAACGCCCCAAAGCACATAACTTTGATCTTTCCAAGCATCAAATCCTTTTGAAATAATGTGTCGATTGTTCTCTGTACGAATATTTGCGTAATGTCCCGTAGCAATAAATTCACAGTCCAATTTATCGGCACGTTTCAACAACGCATCCCATTTTATGTGCGTATTACACATCACACAAGGATTTGGGGTGCGTCCTTCGATGTATTCACCCGTGAAATAGTCAATTACGGCATCGCCGAATTCATTTCTAATATCTAAAATATAATGGGGAAAACCTAATTGCACCGCCACATTGCGGGCATCGTTGATGGAATCTAAGGAACAGCAGCCCGTTTCCTTTTTCGTACCGCCAGATGAGGCGTAATCCCAAGTTTTCATCGTCATTCCAACGACTTCGTAGCCTTCTTCGTGGAGCATTACTGCCGCCACCGAACTATCAATACCGCCACTCATGGCGACTAAAATTCTTCCGTGTTTGCTCATTTTTTGTCTGCAAGGGTTGAATGCCCTTCGATTTTGGTTATTCGTTACTTGTGATTAGTTATTAGTTGAGTCCCGAATTATTCACAAAGTTACGTTCTTTTTAACAGACTGACATTGTTTTTGGTTCTAAGTAACAGTATTCCTACTTTTGCAACTTGAAATTTTGTTGTGATTCAACCAGTAACCAATAACGATTAACCAGTAACTATCCCAAATGCTAAAAACAACAATAAAAGTTTCCAATATCAACAATCTCTCAGATGCACGCTATTGTGCGGGCATGGGCGTAGAAATGTTAGGTTTTTCGATGGATGATTTATCCTTTGAAAAATTCAAAGAAATGCGTAGCTGGTTGGCTGGCGTGAAAGTAGTTGGAGAAACAGATTCGCAAGATATTTTGAAAATTATTGATTTAAACGAACTGTATCAGCCTGATTATCTGCAATTTAGCAATTTTCAAAATATCGCTGAAATACAAAAAATTGGAAAGCCCCTTATCCTGAAAGTTGATTTTGCTACGGCAAATCTGCCCGCTCTTTTTCAAACAACAAAATCGTATGTTGAATATTTTTTGTTGGAAAATTCAGATGATTTTGGAATTGTTGATGATGCCGTTTTGAGCCAATTAGATGCTTGGTCGTTTCAATATCCGATACTTTTAGGTTTTGGCGTGAAGGAATCAAACGCAAATTACATCTTAGAACAAACCCAATTATCAGGTTTTGTACTAAGAGGAAATGACGAAATCAGACCAGGTTTTGGCGATTCCGAGGAACTCATGAATATCTTGGAAATTTTGGAAACGGATGATTAAAAAATCAGTGACATTTGCCGAACATCAAACATCGTAATACGAGCATCGAATCAAGACTTCGCAGGAAATCTATCATCGTTTGAGTTGGTAACTTTAAAGCTGAGATATACTCCCATACCCAGCAATAGCATGGCAAAAAGAACGAAAATCATTGGCGGTTGATTGAAGTTTGTAAGGATAAATTTTTCATAAAATTCTGATACTTCGTGACGTTTAGAATTAATACTTTCCATCAGTGGTTAGCAACAGAACAAAAACATGACCAAAAATAGCTGAAAATCAAATACTTGCAAATATTACTGCATTTATTTCATCTAATTTTTTATCTAACGGTAATTTAAAATCTAACCAATTGATTTTCAAGCCATCACGCTCCATTTTTCGGAAATAAGTCATTTGTCTTTTAGCAAATTGATGAATGGCTACGTTTAGTCTTTCGACCATAATTTCATAAGTCATTTCTCCCGTTAAATATTGGGTAATAAACTTGTATTCCAAACCGTAGAAAATCAATTTATTGGGACTTATTCCACTATCAATCAGGGCTTTAACTTCTTCAATCATACCATGTTGCAATCGCTCATGCAATCTTTTTGTGATTAATATACGACGTAATTCAGTTTCTGGATTTAAGCCAAAAATAATTGCATTGGGAACATCGGGATTTGATATTTGAAAAGAAGGATTTTGAGTTAAGAATTGATTAATTTCAATAGCCCTAATTAAACGTTTGCGAGTTTCAACGCTGGCAGGGTTCAAAACCCTGCCAGCGTAATTCATACTGACAATGTTATTCGCATAAATTATTTCCAGACTTTCCTTAGATAGTTTTCCTAAATCTTCTCTTAATTGCTCGTTAATCGGAATAGCAGTAAATTCATATCCTTGCAAAACTGCCTCTAAATACATTCCAGAACCTCCACAAAGAATTGCTGGTTTATTTCGAGAGGTAATATCATAAAATGCTTGCTGAAAGTCTTGCTGAAAAAGATGAATATAATATTGTTCCCCAGCATTAAGAATATCAATTAAATGATATGGAATAGACTGATTATCAACGACATACTCGTCTAAATCTTTACCCGTACCAATGTCCATTCCTCGATAAACCTGTCTGGAATCGGCACTGATAATTTCTCCATTAATTCGATGAGCTAATTGAACGGCAAGGTGGGTTTTACCGCTGGCGGTGGGACCGAGTATGACGATTAAGGGTAGATTTTGTTTCATATTTTACACTAATACCAAATCATCTTTTCTGATAGCTTCATAAGCCGCAAGGAGTTTATCTATCACCTCAAATTTGCTCTCAATCGTAGTTATCACGCTGGTTTTGTATGCTTCTTGATCGCTTATAGATAAGGTCGCTACGTATGAGTGGAGTTTTGAGGCAATAGCTTCTTTTCCCTCCTGAGAAGAAGCGTTTTTTATATCCTGTTGATATTTTTTGATAATTCCGGTCACTAAATTCAGTTTTTTCTACTCAAATATACACTTTTCAAAACAATCCAAAAAATCTGCTAATCCTAAAATCCAAATTCAGACGGGGTCGCCAAGACTATTTACACCATCAATAATCGCCAAATCGCCGATAAAAACACACCTAAAATCGCAAAAGGCGTAAGCACTTTCCAGGTTAAATACATCAATTGATCAACTCGCAAACGTGGATACGTCCAGCGAATCCACATCATTACGAAAATGCTTAAATAGGCTTTTAATAATAACCAAAACATTCCCCAAACTACGCCAATCCAAGAATTTGGTTCGCCCGAAGTCCAATCGGCTAATCGTAAAAATCCGATATTTGGCAAAGGTGTATTCCAACTTCCGAAAAATAAAATAGCCCCTAACAAACTGACTAACAGCATCATACCGTATTCAGAAAGAAAAACCAATGCCCAACGAATGCCAGAATATTCAGTATGAAAACCGCCCACTAATTCAGATTCGGCTTCGGGCAAATCAAACGGAGCTCTGTTACATTCTGCCAACGAAGCGATGAAAAATATCACATACACTGGAAATAAAAACGGTACTCTGACGATATTCCAAGATAAAAATCCGCCAACGTTGGTGATGTCAATATTCAAAAATTTTAGTCCAAAAAGATAAGTGGTTTCCGAAGAATAAATCCCTTGTTGAAAACTAATTTCTTGAAGATTCAACGTCTGCGAAATCATCACAACGCACATCACCGAAAGCCCCAAAGGAATTTCGTAAGATACAATTTGTGCCACCGAACGCATTGCCCCAAACAAAGAATATTTGTTATTGGAAGCCCAACCTGCCATCAAAATTCCGATGATGTCGATGGAAATAATGGCTAACAAGTAAAACACACCAACATCCGCTTTTGAGCCTTGCAGAAACTCACTCGGACCAAGCGGCATAACGGCAAAACCCGCAAAAATGGCAATAAAAATTAAGGCTGGAGCAATTAGAAAAAGCCTTTTATTTGCCAAATTAGGCACAATATCTTCTTTTTGTAGGAGTTTCAATAAATCAGCAAAAATTTGGAGTAAACCATATTTCCCCACTTCCATTGGACCTAATCGGTCTTGCATGAAAGCGGATATTTTTCGCTCGCCATATACGCCGATGACGATATTTGCGAGGATTAATGAAAGGGATATGAGTAAGGCTATATACATTTTATTTCACCCAACCAAACTCGCCACCAAAGCCTTCTCCAATGCCTGTTCAAAATCCGTAATTAAATCCTCCACGGCTTCCA
>JANXML010000211.1 GCA_025354645.1 Arcicella sp.
TCTGTGGAGACACAGACAACGGCATTTTTAAATTCTGAAATTTTGATTATCTGCATTCCTCCACGGGCAGGCAAGTATGGCGAAGATTTTCATGTACAACAAATTGAATCTTTATTGGAATATTTGCCTTCATCCACCATCAAATCAATCATTTATACTTCTTCAACCTCCGTTTATCCAGAACTCAATCGTGAAGTAAATGAAGAGTATGAAGTAATTGAAAATCATGCGTTAATCAAGGTTGAAAATCTACTGAAAAATCTTCCTCAAAATATTACGATTCTACGTTGTGGAGGATTGATGGGCGGTGAAAGAATACCCGCAAAATACTTTGCAGGAAAAACAATAAATACTGGAAAAATCCCCGTAAATTATGTTCATCAAGAAGATGTTATTCAGATAATTACGATGATTTTAGAACAAGGATTTTGGAATGAAACTTTCAACATTGTCTCACCAGAACATCCTATACGTGAGGATATTTACCTAAAAAACTGTAAAGAATTCGGGTACGAAAAACCCATTTTTGAAGAACCTTTTGAAGAAATACCCTTTAAAATAATCAGCCCAAAAAAACTAATTCAGCGAACTGGATACAAGTTTATTTACAATAATCCATTGAACTTCAAGTATTTACGTTGAAATGATGGAACGCCGATAACGCAGATGCTTCGCAATCGAATCGTCGAACCGTACAGATTTAATAGGATTTCCCAAAAAGATTTATCGAAACATAATACAAAAATGAAAATGTAATAGATAAAAAATCTGCGTTGCCGTAGGCATCTGCGTCATCTGCGTGCCATCATTACACAAACCAAAAACAATGCTCCGAAAACTTATTCGTTTAATTCCTCTTTTTCTGGTAGTTGCCCTTGCCATTTATGCCTGGGAGAAATTGAAAGATTTTAAAAACCCTTTCAGTAGCGGTGAAGTGGAGGTAACGCACAATAGTTTGTTACAACAAATTTCTTCGATGGGTAAGTTGGAATTAGTGAAATATAATTTTAGAGATGTAGTTGAAAGTAAAATTAAAAAGGATTTGTTGCCCGATGCGAAAGTACTTTTAATTGTGTCGGGAGAAGCAACAGGTTGTTTAGATTTAACGAAAATTAGATTGGGTGATATTACAGAGAAAGACAGTGTTTTAGTGGTTCATTTACCCGAACCAGAAATATGTAACTATAAGGTAGACCACTCAAAATCAAAGGTTTATGACACAGAATATGCCTTTTTAGACGAAGCAAAGTTAGTAGATAATGCCTTTCAAAAAGCGGAAAGTGAAGTAGCACAAAATGCTAAGGATATGGGTATTTTGGAACAAACAAAAAAATCAGCCGAACAAATTTTGAAACCATTTATTGAAAATGTATCCAAGAAAAAAGTCGTGTTTTTGTACGCTTTGAAAGATGAGAAAAGAGAACTTAGGTAATTCAGTTATCAGTAAACAGTTACCAGTAAACAGGGAATAGAGAACTTTTTTACAAAATTGAACTCACTGTTAATTGTTTACTGATAACTGTTAATTGTTTACTGATAACTGTCAATTGACCACAACAACCTTTCCCATCACTTTTCGATTCAGCATTTCGTATAGTGCATCTGATGCTTGTTCGAGTGAATATTGAGCGTGTACGTGAGGTTTTAAATTTCCTTGAGCAATAAAGCCCAATAATTCCTTAAAATTCTGAAAACTTTCTTTCGGTTCATTGGCGGCAAATGCTCCCCAGAATACGCCCACAATGGACGCACCCTTCAAAAGTGGTAAATTCAAAGGCAAACTTGGAATATCTCCCGCCGCAAATCCAATCACTAAATAACGCCCTTTCCAAGCAATTGAACGAAATGCAGGTTCTGAATATTGACCTCCGACAGGGTCATAAACCACGTCCGCACCCTTTCCATCCGTTATTTCTTTAACACGGTCCTTTAAATTTTCGGTTGAATAATTGATGATTTCATCAGCCCCATATTTCTTGCAAAGTTCCAATTTTTCATCCGTCGAGGCTGCTGCAATTACTTTTGCTCCCATGATTTTGCCTAATTCCACTGCCGCTAAACCAACGCCACCCGCAGCACCCATCACCAAAAGCGTTTCGCCCACTTTCAATTCTGCCCGATTTTTTAGGGCGTGATAAGACGTTCCGTAGGTGTACATAACGGATGAAGCCGTAATAAAATCCAGTCCTTCGGGCATCAATAAAGTCGTTTTAGCATCGGCTTCAACTTCTTCGGCAAAACCGCCAAAACCCGTTAATGAAAAGACTTTATCGCCCACTTTCAAATGCGTAACGCCTTCGCCAACTTCTTTGATAATCCCCGCAACTTCTCCACCTGGTGAAAAAGGCATGGGTGGTTTTATTTGGTATTTTCCTTGAATAATTAAGGTGTCAGGAAAATTTACACCACAGGCTTTCACACTGATGACGACCCTCCCTTTTGTGGCAATTGGCGAACTAACTTCCTCAACGACAAGGGTTTCGGGTGGTCCGTATGTTTTGCAAAGTACAGCTTTCATATAGTTAATAATTAAAAATTAATAGTTAAAAATTACAACGTTTGTTTCCAAATAAAAAGGTTCTGTGGAAAATAACTTTCCATAGAACCTTTTATAAATCAATAGTACTTTGACTATTATCTATTCTCTGTTAATTATTAACTCATCACGCTTCCTCAGTTTTCTCAACTTCAATTTCTGGCTCCGCAGATTTCTCAAAAGCCTCTGGCATATTTACTGAAAGAATATTAAACCAGTTAATCATCTTTTTCACGTCAGAAGCATATACTTTTTCACGGTCGAAATCTGGAGCAACTGAATCTAAGAAATCAAATAATTCAGCGTCAGAAGCGGTTTTAACAGCCATTTCAACTTTATTACCGTGTTTTTCTTTTATTGCCATAAAAATATCTCCCAACGGAATGGCATTGTCTTGATGATTCGCCATATATACTGAAATATCCTTCAAAACCGATACCCGAGCATTTGCACCCACAACCGAACGAGCCTTTTTGCCATCTAAACTTTCCACAATCACTCCCGTGCGAGTAGGTTTCAAAATTCTATATAAACCACTTTGCCCTGAGATATTCGCTACTTCTTTTAATAATTCCATGTGTTTAATTAAGTCATAAGTTGTAAGTCTTTAAGTCGTAAGAAAGTTGATGAATTTCTAATTACCTAATCTGTCCAACAAAACTATTTTTATGTAATATGTTATAATTATTTTTTGCAAAAATACTGGTTAAATCTTTACAAAGAAAATGGCGGAAAAAGAATAAATAAATATGTAATTAAAACCACAATTATTTTAGTTACATACTCCGTCCAATTCGGTTACTACTTTAAAATTCCTTATTCAAATCCGAAATTACGTGTAAAATTTCCTCTCGACCGCTTCCACTAACGGAGGAGGTTACGAAAAATTGCGGCATTGCTTCCCACGATTCCAAAATTTTCTTTTGGTATAACTCTACATTTCTGTCAACGGCGGTTTTAGAAAGTTTATCAGCCTTCGTAAAAACAATACAAAAAGGAATGCCTCTTTCGCCTAACATATTAATAAATTCAACATCTAATTTTTGAGGTTCATGACGCACATCCACCAATATAAAAGTATATAATAAATTTTCCCTATTTTCAAGGTATTCGTGAATCATCTTTTCAAATTTTTCACGGTCAGTTTTACTCACTTTTGCGTAACCATAACCAGGTAAATCCACGAGATACCATTTTTTATCAATCTCAAAATGATTAATTAATTGTGTTTTCCCAGGAGTCTGCGAAGTCTTAGCTAAATTCTTTTTCTGAACAATTGAATTTATCAACGAAGATTTCCCCACGTTTGAACGACCAATAAAGGCATATTCAGGTTTATCAGGTTTCGGACATTTTAAGTAATCTGTATTACTTTGTATAAAAACTGCGTCTAATATTTTCATTTGGGATTATATAAAATTTAAAAGGAAAACTTGGATAAAAAACATAAACTATATAAGTTATAAATTGTTGATAAATATCAATAAAACGTAGGTAGTTATGCTCAAACTATTAACATATGATAATCTTTAAAATTATTTTGTAAAAAATATACTAAAATACATTTCATTTTTAATAAAAAATTTGCAATGTTTGCAAAACATCTGCAAATTTACGCAAGAATTATCACTTCCGCTCTCTACACTCTGCAATAGAGTATTCCTTACAAAGCTCCCCGCCATAAAACGGAGCTATTATGTTGATTTTTATGACTAAAAGTACCTTATTTTACTTAAATGAGACCGTTCTCTCATTTACAAGTATGATTGAATTGCATTTTACTAAAACCCCGTATATATTTGTCAATTAAATCAAACCCCCTTAACACCTGATTTATTTTTTTCTAACAACAACATGAAGAAACTCAACTTTTCACTGCTTTATACAGCAGTATCACTCAGTTTGGTCAGCACTGTGGCATTAGCCCAAAATGACCTGCCGCCTAACGCCGTTAACGGTAAATGTTATGCGAAATGTTTGAAGCCTGCACAGTTTACAACAAAAACTGAGCAGTACGTAGCCAAAGAGGCTGGGAAAACCCTTGCGGTGGTTCCTGCGGCAATGGGTACGGAAACCCAATCTGTCCTCGTGAAAGAGGCTTCTAAGCGTTTGGAAGTAGTTCCTGCGACTTATAAGACCGTTTCAGAGCAAGTATTGGTAAAAGAAGCTGGTAAAACAGTAACGGTTGTTCCTGCGGTTTACAAAACGGAAACAGAAAGTTATTTAGTGAAAGAAGCTTCTAAGCGTTTGGAGGTAATTCCTGCAACTTATAAGACTATCACAGAAAATATCTTCGTAGGTGGTTGCCCTGCAGGATCGTTTTTGGCAGGTTCTTGGGATAATTCTCGTAAAGCATTCGTTGGAACAGACGGTTCAATGGTGTCGGGAAGTCCTTGTAAGAAACAAGAAGTTGTTCCAGCGGTATTAAAATCAGAAACTGAACAGTATGTTTCTAAACCAGCATCGAAAACTTACACAGTTATTCCTGCGGTTTACAAAACTGAAACTGAACAGTATATGACTAAGTCTGCGTATTCACGTTTGGAAACTATTCCTGCTGAATACAAAACTGCTACTGAACAAGTTTTAGTGAAAGAAGCTTCAAAAGTATTAACGGTTATTCCAGGTACATTCAAAAGAATGACGGAGCAGCGTTTGGTAAAAGATGCTTCAACTGTTTTGGCAGCTCAACAATTTGGCTATAAGTCAATGTCGGAGCAAGTTTTAGTGAAAGAGGCTTCTAAGCGTTTGGAAGTTGTTCCTGCAACTTACAAGACTGTAACTGAGCAAATGTTATTGAAAGATGCTTCGACTACTTTAGTATCGACTCCTCCTGTATATGAGACCATGACGGAAAGAATTAAAATTCGTGATGAATATACGAAATATGAAAGAGGTAAGGCTGATCCAGGTTGTTTATCTGCAAATCCAGATGATTGTCGTATTCTTTGTTTAGTAACGGTTCCTGCTGAATACAAGACAATTACGAAACAAGTATTGAAAGTTCCTGCTGGAACAAGAGAGCAATCAACTCCTGCTCAATATCAAACAATTTCTAAGCAAGTGGTTGACAGACCAGCCTCTACTCGTGAAGTTGAGATTCCTGCTGAATACACAACTTTCACTAAGCAAGTTGTGGTTGCTCCATCAGCTGGTGGAAATGATGCCAATGCCATGTTTGCTTCTTCAACGGCGGTTGCTGCTCAATATGAGACAATCACTCGAGAAGTTGTTGACCAAGCTGCTCGTGTTACTGAAAGAGAAATTCCTGCTGAATACAGAACTATCACAAGAACTGTTTTAGCAAGAGCTGCTTCTTCTCGTGAAGTTGCCATTCCTGCTGAATATGCAACAATCTCTAAACAAGTTTTGGTGAAAGATGCGGAAGTTAGAGAGCAACCAATTGCTGCTCAATATGCAACTCGTACTAAGCAAGTTGTGGTAACGCCTGCAACAGTTCGTTTATTAGATGTTCCTACTCCATGTGCTGCTCCTGGAGACGGTGGTGGAAATGGTACAGGTGCTGGTGCTGGTCGTTTGGCTGGTGGTGCGTCATGTTACCAAACTGTAACGAAGCAAATGGTAGCTTCTGCTGCTCAGACTCGTGAAATCGAAGTTCCTGCTCAATATGCAACCCGTTCTAAATCGGTATTAGTTTCTCCTGCTACAACAAGAGTAATCGAAACACCTGCACAATACGGAACTCGTACTCGTCAGGTTGTTGGAAGTGCTGCTCAAACTCGTGAAGTTGAAATTCCTGCTGAATACAGAACAATTACTAAAACGGTTGTTAAATCTGCGGCAAGAACTACTGAAACTACTATTCCAGCGGAATACGGTTCTTATACAACTACTGCTCAAACATCAGGAAATTCTTATGCTGATTGGCAAGAAGTTCTTTGTGATCAAAACTTGACAACTGCAATGATTATCCAAATCCAAAAAGCGTTGAAAGCTAAAGGATATGATCCAGGTCCAATTGATGATATCATCGGAACAAGAACCAAGGCGGCTATCTTACAATTCCAAAAAGATAACAACTTAGCAACTGGAAACTACAGAAGTATCGAAACATTGAAAGCATTAGGCGTAATGAACTAATACTTTTGATACAGTATTGAAAAGCCCCAAGAATTAATTTTCTTGGGGCTTTTTGTTTGAAAATTACCATCAGTTAAGTTGTGGCTTGATTATTGCACTATTTTATGACTAAACTACCTCATCGAAAATATTATGATCAAGAAACTTTTGATAGTAGGAATTTTCTTAATTTCCGTAAACACACAAGCCCAAGATATTATCACAGCTTCGTTTTTTACAGGGAGTTATCAGGATTTATTGCAAGAGGCGAAACGCTTAAAGAAACCTATAATCTTAGATTTTTCAGCCACTTGGTGCGGACCTTGCAAGAAGATGGAACGAGAAACTTATTCCGATGAATTGATTGCATCCGTAATAAGTCTGAAATACTTTGCCTATAAAGTGGACGTTGGAACGGTTGAAGGGTTAGAAATCTCGGATAGATTTAATGCAACCCAGTTTCCAACAACCTTATTTTTAGATTACAATGGAAAAGTTTTAGGACGATTAAAAGGCTTTTATCCACCCGAATATTTTATCAAAATCTTGGAAATGAATCAACATAGAAGGAGAGGAGTATTTGATAAAGAAGAGGATTTTGATGAGTTGATAACGAGTTTATAAACACATAAGTAGGATAGGTTACATAGATTTGATAGAAAACTTATACGAGAATTATCTATGAAGACATAGACAACAACATAGAAAAATAATTAAGTAACGATAAATAAAAATGCCCTTTCAATCTAATTGGAAGGGTATTTTTGTTGTAATAATAATTGTTGATACATTAGGTTTATGATAAACAGATTTAACAATTCCTTAACATTGAACTATCAAAGTCTATCTACTTTTGTTAGGAATGCTTCAATGAATTAGCTGGCTGATTTTAGTTCGTTGAGAAAATAATTGAAAAGCCTTTCCAATTTTGTATTTTTGCAAATAATTAATTATCTGTGTATCCCCAAAATTACTAATCAAATTTAAAAATGTTCGGACTC
Source organism: Arcicella sp. (assembly GCA_025354645.1). Taxonomy (GTDB): domain Bacteria; phylum Bacteroidota; class Bacteroidia; order Cytophagales; family Spirosomataceae; genus Arcicella. Next base: position 7,618 of record JANXML010000211.1, read on the forward strand.
GACACTTCCTTGTTTATTCTCCTTTTTCTGTGTTTATTTTTAGCTTGTGCTTTTGAATTCGTTAATGGATTTCACGATACAGCCAATGCGGTTGCCACTGTTATTTATACCAATACCTTAAAACCAACACAGGCAGTAGTTTGGTCTGGAATGATGAACTTTTTAGGTTTATTAACGGGTGGAGTAGGCGTAACAATGTCAATTATTGGATTGCTCCCCACTGAATTGTTGATTGACCCTAATGTGTATCATGCGATGGCATTAGCCTTTTCTATGTTGGTTTCAGCGATTATTTGGAACTTATCAACTTGGTATTTTGGTATTCCCGCCTCTTCTTCGCATACGTTGATTGGTTCAATTATTGGCATTGGTATTGGCTATTCGCTTCTACCTGAGAATAATAAAGGAATGTCAACCGTCAATTGGGATAAAGCCATTGAAATTGGGCAGGCTTTGTTGTTGTCGCCTCTTTTTGGTTTTGCAGTTGCGATAGTGTTTATGTATATTTTGAAAAAATCAATTAGTAATAAAGATATTTTTAAAGAACCTAAAAAAGATACCCCTCCGCCGATGTGGATTCGTGGATTATTGGTGATGACTTGCACGTTAGTAAGTTTTTTTCACGGTCGTAATGATGGACAGAAAGGGATTGGTTTAGTGATGTTAGTATTGATTGCTTTTTTACCACATTTTTTTGCTATCAATACGGAAGTTGATCCATTCAAACTGAAAGGCGAAGTGGTCACGGTACAAAACATTGTTGCCAAAATAGACACTAATCAATTGTCATCTACTGAAAAAGAAAGTTATGCCAAAGTGATGAAAGGCACTAATAGTTTGAGTGTAATTTTTGATAATAAAGCACTTAACGCTAAGAATTTATCAGTTGAAACGAAATTAGAAATTCGCAAAGATGTTTTGAATATTAATAAACATTCTAAAAAGTTGATGGAAAGTGATGCTGTTACGTTGAGTGCTGATGATAAAAATGCCTTAAAATATGCTACTGCGGGCAAAAAAGCCCCTTTCTTCACTTTTGGAAATGCTAATAATGGTTTGTCGTCATTAACAGATTTTGCCCCAAATTGGGTTATGTGGATGATTGCTCTTTCATTAGGTTTAGGAACGATGATTGGTTGGAAACGTATTGTGGTAACGGTGGGAGAAAAAATTGGAAAACAGCATCTTACGTATGCCCAAGGCGGTGCGGCTGAATTGGTGGCGGCAATTACAATTGGTTTATCAACGGCTTATAAATGGCCCGTTTCAACGACTCACGTATTGTCTTCGGGTATTGCGGGTTCGATGGTGGCTTCAAAAGGTATCAAGAACTTACAGGGCGGAACAATTAAAAATATCGTCATGGCTTGGGTTTTGACCTTGCCCGTAACTATCTTATTATCAGCTACGTTGTTCTATTTATTGCGTACTATTTTAGGATAGGAATATTGAATACTGTAGCTCGAAGTGGCATTTCGAGAATCGGACTACAATCTCTCGAAGTACCACTTTGAGCTACAATATCCACAAAGCAAAAATGCCGAGATTTATAAGTCTCGGCATTTTTGTTTGTATTTGACTAACGCTGGCTGGGTTCAAAACCCAGCCAGCGTTCTATTTATTAAATGGAATTAAAAATTATATCTCAATCCCAACTGCATTTGCCATCTTGAAGCTAACTGATCAACTGAATAAGAAGCAGTTGGCTTGGTGAAGGTATAAGTTGGGTCTGCGGCTGTTCCTGAATTTACTCTTGATAAACCTAAACCAACCGTTGAGTTGAATGTATTAGGAGAGAAATAAACCCGTCCCCAATCTGAATTAAGCAAGTTTGTGAAGTTGAAAATATCTAAACTGATTTGGATTCCGTGGGTATTTTTTAATTGAACATTGTGAAGTATTCTAACGTCCATTGAAGTGTTCCAAGGAATACGTCCACCATTACGTTCTGTGAAGTTTCCTTTGCGAGTGCTTAAATATTCGTCTCCGTTCACAAAATTAATGAAATTTGTGGCTTGTTGAGCGGCAGTTTCTGTTACTGTACCCGATGCGTTTTTCTTATCCACAAAATACTTCGTTGCTTCGGCTTCATCCTTGAAA
>JANXML010000229.1 GCA_025354645.1 Arcicella sp.
TCCAAATCGTCCAAATATACCTTGCCCGAATTGGGTTTCACCAAGCCCGTAGCCATATAAAAAGACGTAGTTTTACCCGCACCATTAGGTCCCAAAAGTCCCACAATTTCGCCCTGTGCCACCTGATAACTCACTTCGTTATTCACCAAGCGTTGTCCGTATTTTTTAATTAAATTTTCTGTTCTTAGTATCATTTTTTCTAATTCTGTCAAAAACTATTTTACATAATTTCCTCCATCAAAACACTCTTTTGTTCAAGCGTTCCGTTTAACTTTTTCAATCTTTTTGCCAAAGCCTTGTATTCTGTATGTCCAAGGTCAATTTTATCAATTCTCGTAGTAACTATTCTCCCATTAATAATTGAATAGGCTTCCAATTTTCCCAACAAGATGTTTAAAGAATTATTGATTTGTCGAACAGCTTTTATCAAATTTGAGCCTTTCAACTCTACGAAGTAAGCAATTGAAGATTTATCACCTTCTTTTTCGTGGCATTTTAGTAGTAAAAAATCTGTTTTTTCTTCTTCTTGACTCTCGATTAAACATCCATCAATGAGTAAGCAACAAACTTGATAATGATTAGTATTATTGAGTAAAAATTGGCTTTTACCTTTTTTATCTCTCAAAACTATTTTTGTTCTGTGGTCGCAAAATTCTTCACATTCTTTACCAAATGGATGACAGTCAGGTATTGCATTTTTCATTAGTCTAAATCAAAAAGTAAATCATATTCTTCATTATTAATGCTTGAAGCACTATCAATTTCCTCAGTTTGAACAATCTTCAATTCAGGGTGCATAATACTTCTTATTTTACCTCTATTTCCTTCGCCGCCCACAAAATAGGCTTGTACTTTGTCGGGATCCATCCATAATTTTTTATCAATAATTTTATCCACTTTCTCCTCATGCTGTTGCCCTACTTGATACGCATAAATGTTGTTATTTAGCGAAGTCAATATGTATGGAGAATGTGTAGTAATGAATACTTTATTGTCAGAAGCATTTGATAATAAGACGATTAGGTTTAAAATGTCTTTTTGAGTTTTGGGAAACAAGTGGGCTTCGGGTTCTTCTATTACAATAAATACTTTTTGCTTATTCAGAATTAATAAAAGTATCATTTGAATAATCCAAACAGTTTCTTGCTGACCAGATGAAGCAAATAGGAGTTTTATGTAATTGGTTTGACTAATTTTTATTTTGTCGCCACCATCTTCAAAATGGTCATAAAAATAAGAACCTTGCAAAATGGATTCTGATAGTGTTTTCAATAACGAAATAGTACTCTCTTCATGTTTATCAGCATAGTCACTATAAAAATTGATATTTTCTAAATCATCAGAGCCATTGAATCCTTTTGAAGTATTTATTCTTTCAATAAACATTTTCATTAAGGAATCTAAACTTTTAGGAGCAATATTTTGAATTTGCTCCGATAAAGTTGATAATATACTTCTTCCTGCTGGTATGAATAATAAGTCATCATCAAAACAGAACGTTTTTTCTAAACTACTACGAGACTGCATGAGTATTCGCTTCCGTTCAGAATCTTTTTCTGCAATATCTATTGAATTAGAAAAAGTCTTGTTTTCATCATAGAATCTTGAAGCCCTTACTTTCAATGATGCTAATATATCCAAAATTTGGAGCTGCAAAGAGTTACTAAATTTTATATTCAATTCATGGTTGAACTCTAATTCTATCCAATTATCAGTAGAATAGAAATATTTTAGAATTAAAGAATTACTAATTGGATTTTGATAATTCCAATACGCATTAAATTTTTGAGACATAATTCTCCTAAAATCATCTAAACTGTATTTTTCGACTTTATTTGAGACAAATGCTTCAATTAAATATATCATCATATCATCCCTCAAAGACAAAAAGAAAAATACACTCTTTGCAATCGTGCTTTTCCCACTGGTTTGTGGACCAATAAAAATCGTAAAGTCGTCAATTTCCATCTCAACATCTTTGATTGGTCCAAAATTTTTAATGATAATTTTTTGCTTCATATTTCTAAAATATTTTCTCAGTAATTTACTAAATCTTAACCCCTAAATCCCAACCCCCAATTTTATATCCTTCAACATCAACTGAAAACTCCTTTTGCCTTGCCATTCGTTGATTTCGATGGTGTAGCAAATCGAAAAGCGTTTTCCTTTGGATAATTCTTCGTAAAAATCCTCTACCATACCGAAACCTACGCACGTAAAAGCGGGCGAACAGCCGTCTTCATATTCCTGAAACACATTGATTTTTAGGTGTTTCTCTTTCATTTTTATTGGTATTCCGTGCAATTTGACGTTATCGGAAACAAAAACGGGTGTCATATTCTTAGGTCCAAATGGCGACATTTGCGACATGATTCGGTGAAATTTATCCGTAATCTGATTCAAAGATAGTTTCATATCTACCGAAATCATTGGGCTGAGTTGTTCGGGTAAAATTTTACGAGAAACCACTTCTTCAAATTTACGCCTAAAATTGTCTATCTCGCTGATTTCCAAGGTCAAACCTGCCGCAAAAGTATGTCCCCCAAACTGAATCAGATGCTCCGAACACTCTTCGATGGCTTCATAAACATCAAACCCTGGCACAGAACGAGCCGACCCCGCAGCGTGTCCCTGTGATTCGGTCAAAATAATAGTCGGACGATGATATTTTTCAATACAACGACTCGCCACAATCCCAATTACGCCCTTGTTCCAATCGTTCTTGAAAAGCACCGTACTTTTGGCATTTTGCAGGATTTCATTGCTCTCAACCATCGCCAAAGCTTCTTCGGTAATTGTACTATCAAAGCCTTTGCGGTCGGTGTTATGTTTTGTAATTATCTTTGCAAAATCAAACGCAGCTTCCTCATTATCAGACAGTAACAGATTTACAGCATCATAAGCGTGCTTGATTCGCCCCGCCGCATTAATGCGTGGACCCAGCCCGAAAACGACTTTGGTAATGTCCATTTTATCCGAAATACTTGCCGAATTCATCAAGGCTTTCAAGCCCGTGCGAGGGTTGGTATTGAGTTGTTGCAAACCAAAATACGCCATCGTACGGTTTTCGCCCACGATGGGAACAATGTCGCAAGAGATAGACGTAACCACCAAATCCAAATAAGGCAAAAGCAAGGCTTCATCAATGCCCTGATTGGTGCAGAAGGCTTGCAAGAGTTTGAAGCCCACGCCACAACCCGTCAATTCATCGAAAGGATAAGTACAATCTGAGCGTTTAGGGTCAAGCACCGCCACGGCATCGGGGAGGTCGTTTTCATCGGGGCGGTGGTGGTCGCAGATGATGAAATCCACGTTGTGTGCCTTTGCCCAAGCCACTTTATCTTTTGATTTTATGCCACAGTCCAAACAAATAATCAAGCCAAAACCGTTCTCAGCGGCATATTCAATGCCTTTTTGCGAAACACCATAACCTTCGGCATAGCGGTCTGGGATATAAAATTCCAAAGGACAATCTTCTCTATTTTCAAAAATAACCGTCTTCAAAAACCCATACATCGTAGCAACAGACGTTGTGCCATCGACATCATAATCACCATAAACCAAGATTTTTTCACCTTTGAAAATGGCTTCTTCCAAACGTGCCACGGCTTTGTCCATGTCTTTCATCAAAAATGGGTCGTGCAATTGCGAAAGGTCAGGACGGAAAAAATCCTTGGCATCATCAAAAGTCAAAACCTGACGTTGAGCCAAAAGCGTAGCCATTTCAGTCGAAACATTCAGTTTTTCGACCAACAAATCAATCTGTTCTTGTGGAGGAGTGGGTTTATAAATCCAGCGTTTTTCTGTCATAAAGACAAAAATACAATAACCCACCACGATTTTGTAATTGTGGTGGGTTATTTAGGAAAATTTAAGAGAATTGGTGGATTATTTCTCTTTACTTCTAACTTGAAAATAAGCAATTCCAACAGCGACACCTATCCAAGTCCAACGGAAATGGTATTGACTATTTAATGTTGTAAAATCTGCACCTTTGAGAAGTTTGTAGCCAACAGACATAAACCAGTCAATGGCATAAATGGTAAATGTAAGTATTATTACAGATTTGACGAATGCAGTTATTTGATCTCTATTCATTTTTTCTCTTTGTTTTGGGGATTATAAAACCGTCAAATATACTTTTTTCTATCATAAGTACAAAGTTAAAACCTTGATGCGTAGGATTGGTATAAATTAAGAAGATTTAAGAGAAAAGGATTTATAAAAGCCTGTCATTGCGAACGTAGTGAAGCAATCTGTTGGAGTGATGAGAAGGTTTTCAAATACTACTTCATCAGTCCGACAGATTACTTCGTTGCACTCGCAATGACAATTACTCACACATTTTCAAGTAAGAAATTTTGTTACGTTATGTAATAAATATATCTTTGTCAAACAAAACTCAAACCACTATTTATGGATAAAGTTCAACAATTGCTTACTCATTTTAGAATGGTAAGAGCATCAACACTCATGATGTTAAGAGGGCTTCAACAAACAGAAAGTCCAAATCAAGAAATAATAGACGAACTTTTAGATCGTCTTAATGAACTCAAACGAAGAATTGAAATTTTAGAAAACCAACTTAAATCAGGAGATAAGTAGTCTTCTATGTAACACATGAAAAACGAAAATATAGTAACTAATCTTATGGTCGCCAAGACTGAGCAAGAAATAGAAATTTCAGTAAATGCTATAAATCAAGCAATTAAAACTGCAACACCAGAAGAAAAGAAGGTTTTAAACAGCGTTCTTTTGGCAAAAACAAGAATGATGATTAATGAGATTGATGAAGCAATCAAAGAATGTGATACGTTATTATCAACGCCAGAATTTACCATTGACCTCAACGAATGGATAACCATGAAAGAATACACAAAACGCTTTAAGTTGGCAAGTACAAATGTGGTTTCAAATTGGATAAAAAGGGGAGTTGTGCCTCCTGCAAATATCAGGGTTTTGCCGATGTTGAATAATTTAAAATTGATTAAGGCGGTTAAGTATTTGTAGAAATTTGTGAATTGTCATTGCGAACAACATTAAGCAATCTGTTGGATTGATGAAAAGGCTTTCAAGCACTATTTCATCATTCTTACAGATTGCTTCGTTGCACTCGCAATGACAGGCTTTTAGGGCTTTACACAAAACCCAAACCCTCAAACCTTTTTCCCAAAACCGCCACCGAATCCGTGTGTAACCATTTATCTAAAACAGTTGCATAAATATTTCTGAAATCAACTTTATATTTCAAATCTCCTTCGTCAAGGTTCTGTAAATCAGGGGATTGCATGAGATTTTTGTCGGTTTTTAGTTTTCCGCCCATCACAAAAACATTGCTCGCAGTGCCGTGGTCGGTACCGTTTGAACCGTTTTGTTTTACTCTTCTGCCAAACTCTGAAAAGGTCATTACCAGCACGTCGTCCATACGTCCGTTGGCTTTTAAATCTTGCATGAAAACACTCGTGGCTTCGGCGTATTGTTTCAGTAAACGTTCTTGCTGATTCACTTGATTTACGTGCGTGTCAAAGCTCCCGTGTGAGACATAATACACCTGTGTCTGCACGCCCGAATTGATTAATTCAGAAATGGTCTTCATCCTTTTGCCTAAATCCGTTTGTGGATATGAGGCTTTTGACTGATAAACTTTTGATTTTTCGTAAATATAATCTGCCGAAGAAATGGTTTCGGAAAGCGTTTTATAGAGATAATTGACATTGTCAAATTCTTCGTGATTGACTTTTGCTAATTTATCCAAAAACGGATTTTGCGTTTGTCGGTATAATTGCTGTGGATTCTGAACCGCCATGCCTTTTACCTTTGAACCTTTTAGGGCTAAACTCAACGAATCATCTACTTCGATGGCGGCGTGTGGCTCGCATTTACCCGAACATTGAGCATCTAAATATCGCCCCAACCAACCACTTTTCAAATATTCATCCGAACTACTTGCGGTTTGCCAAATATCCATCGAACGGAAATGCGAACGGTCGGGATTTGGATAGCCTACGTTGTTGATAATCTGCATTGTACCGTTATCGTAAAACCCTCTAAGAGCTTCCAAAGCTGGATTTAGCCCGATTTCATCATTCAATTTTAAGACTTTATCTTGCTTAATTGCAATCGTTGGACGTTCACGATAATAGATGTCGTTTTTGAATGGAACAACGGTGTTCAAGCCGTCATTACCACCAGAAAGTTGAATAATAACTACTATTTTTCCTTGGTTTTGAGCCTGTTGAATCGCCAAAGTCTGTTGTTCAAATCCCTTTAAAAAGTTGGGAATCAGCATCGTACCTACCGTAGCAAGGGCTGATTTTTGGATAAATTCACGTCTTGAAGTCATGTTGTGATGTGTTTTTATTTTATGAAACGCATCTTTGACCATTGATAAGATAAATGGTTTAAAACTTCATCCGCTGAATTCTTACCGCATTCAAAATGGCTAAAAGAGCCACGCCAACATCGGCAAAAACTGCTTCCCACATCGTGGCTAATCCGCCCGCACCTAAGATTAAAACAGCAGCTTTCACTACAAAAGCAAGCGTAATATTTTGCCAAACAATCCGCTTAGTTTGTTTACCAATATTAATTGCCATCGGTATTTTTGAAGGTCTGTCGTCTTGAATGACCACATCGGCAGTTTCAATGGTGGCATCACTGCCTAATCCGCCCATCGCAATTCCTACGTTACTCAACGCCACTACGGGAGCGTCATTTACACCATCGCCCACAAAAGCAACGGTTTCATTTTTATCTTTTAACTCCTTGACTTTGTTTACTTTATCTTCGGGCAGAAGGTCGCCAAAGGCATTTATTATGCCCAATTTATCGGCTACAAATTTTACAACATTACCTTTATCACCACTCAACATAGTGGTTTTTACGCCCAATTCTTTCAATTTATTCACCGCTTCTTGGGCATCCTCTTTGATGGAATCGGCAATGGTTAAATATCCCACAAATTGCTTATTGTACGCCACGGCAATCAAGGTATAGACAATCGTGCTTGGGTCAATGTCGTATTTGATGTTGAATTTATCCATTAATTTAAAATTACCGACCAATAATTCTTTTCCGTCAAAAATTGCTTTCAAGCCATGTCCTGAAATTTCTTCTATACCATTGATTACGATGGTATTATCAATATTTCCCACAAATTGATGAATGGCAGTTGCCACGGGGTGCGTACTTTTACTTTCCAAAGCATTTACCATAGTTAAGATTTTATCTTTATCAAATTCGGGTTTAAAAGCCACTTCTTGCACCTTGAAAACGCCCTCGGTCATGGTACCAGTTTTGTCCATCACTACGTTTTGAATATTGGCAATAATGTCCAAAAAATTACTCCCTTTAAAGAGAATACCATTTTTTGAAGCCGCCCCAATTCCGCCAAAATAACCCAAAGGAATAGAAATTACCAAAGCACAAGGGCATGAAATTACCAAGAAAACCAGGGCTCTGTACAGCCAATCTCTGAAAACATAATCATTTATCACAAAGTATGGAATTACCACAATTAATACCGCCAAAAGCACGACAATGGGCGTATATATTTTAGCAAATTTTCTGATGAATAACTCCGTTGGGGCTTTTTGGGCGGTGGCGTTTTGTACCATTTCCAAAATTTTACTGAGTTTACTATCCGTGTATGCGGTGGTAACTTTCACTAAGGCAATGGTATTGAGATTTATCATTCCTGCCAAAACAAAATCGCCTTTTGCTTTGGTGTCGGGCTTGCTTTCGCCCGTGAGTGCTGCCGTGTTGAAAGAGGCTGAATCAGAAATTAACTCACCATCTAAAGCTAATTTTTCACCCGATTTTAACTGAATAATGCTGTTTAGGGCTACGGTTTCGGCTTTTACGGTTTTTGGATTATCGTTTTCAAGGATGGTTACTTCGTCTGGTCGTTGGTCGAGCAAGGCTTTGATATTTCCTTTTGCCCTACGCACCGCCAAAGTCTGAAAAATCTCACCGATGGCATAAAATAACATTACCGTTACGCCTTCTGGATATTCGCCAATGGCACCTGCCCCAACGGTGGCAATAACCATCAATAAAAATTCCGAAAATATTTCACCTTTGCTGATACCTTCAATCGCTTCTTTTATCACAGGAAAACCTACTGGAATGTATGCCAAAGCGTATAAAGCAACACGAATCCAACCCGTGAACCAGTCGGGTTTGAGATAATTGTCTAATATAATTCCCAAAATCAATAAAGCAAAACTGATAATGGCGGGTAAAAATAGTTGAAAGGTACTCTGATTTTCACCACCAGAATGGTCGTGGTCGTCATCGTGGTCGTGGTTATGTCCTTCGTGGTCGGCGTGATTATGCCCATCATGGTCTGAGTGTCCGTTTTTCAAAATATCCGTAGCATCGGCTTTTTGGTATATTTTTTCTTCTTGCGTACAGCAAATTTGCTTGCCGTCTTTATCATAAATATGTTTGTGAGCCATTGTTATTTGTAAATTAAAATTAAAAGGCCCGCTGTAATTAGAACAGCCGCAATTCCTATTTGCCTACGTAAAAGGTTCTTTCAAAATGATGAAAGAAAGTAATAAAGTTACCACAATGCTGGCTTTATCAATACCAATAAAATACCATGTTGGTACGAACTACTAAGCAAGTGTCACCACTTGCGTTTTTCATGCCGTATTTAGCAATTGCAGAAGTGAATCCAGCAAAAGCATCGAAATTAAAGCGTAAATTATCTAATGTTCCATGATTTCTTTTAGAATTTAAAAATAGAAAGGGTTGCAAATATCATCATTTGCAACCCTTTTCACCAATTTTTTTTGTATGATTTTATGCTAAAAAAGCATACGCCATTCCAGAGAATGATAGCATCATTGCTACACATTTCCAACAATATGTTTTGTACATTTTTACTTTTACGTTTAAATTCAATCATATTTACGAAAATACGAGTTTTTTAGTATGTTTATTTCAATAAAATTTTAGGTAGTGTTACAGAATGTATGCTCTAATATGGGTTAAATCACAAGAGGACGATAACTTTGTAGAATGTCTTACGTTCTTGTCAAAGTATATTGCCCTCATTGTGAAGCACCAAATGTAAAGAAGAATGGTGTAAAGGGCAACGGTCAGCAAAATTTTTATTGTAAAGACTGTCGCAAACAGTTTCAATTTACCTACAAAAACCAAGGAGCCAATCCACGGATAAAAAAGCAAGTCTGTCAAATGGCTATGCGTGGCAGTGGCATTCGAGATACAGCTAATGTACTGAAAATGAGTGCTGTAACGGTAATTCTTGTATTGAGATTATGGTTTAAAACTCATCTTGAACCCTCGTTTGAGGGGACATTTGAGAACGTAATTATTGACGAAATGTGGTCATGGGTTGGTAAACGTAAAGAATCTAAAAGATGGATATGGTACGCCTACTGTGCCGATACTCGCAAGATTTTAGCTTTCCAAATCGGTAAAAGAAATGACAAAACCTGTCAAAAATTGTTTAAAAAGCTAAGTCATTTGACCATAAAACATTACTACACGGATGACTGGCGATCTTATAAAAAGCATATTCCACCAGAGAAACATACTATCTCAAAAGCAAAAACTCAGAAAATAGAGAGACAGAATCTAAATTTCAGAACTCATTTAAAGAGATTATGTCGTAAAACCATCTGTTTTTCTAAAAAAGATGATATGCACTTTGGATTTATAAAGGCTTACATATGGCTTAAAAACGCTACATAGCAACAGCATACATTCTGAAACACTACC
>JANXML010000390.1 GCA_025354645.1 Arcicella sp.
TAACTTACCGTATGTACTGCTCATTTTTGAGTTATGAGTTATGAGTTATAAGTTATGAGTTACACCTGTCAGCCTTGCTTATTAACTTATCCACTCTACTCTATTTTTAATTAACAAATTATTTTTTTCTATTGGGTAGAAAGATATAAATCATTCCTACCAACATAATTACAATCAGAATATTTGCTTCGTCTTTTAGGATTTTTGTAAAATTATTCTGCTCTATTGAGGAATCTGAATTTTCCAGACCGTCGTAAACCGTTGTGGCTTCTGTTGGGGTATCTGCCGTTTGAATGGTTTGTCCAGAAACGCCTAAACGTATTTTGGATTTTAAGGTGTCATATTTTTCAGTATTGGTATTAAAATATATCCACCGAAAATATTTATCTAATGCAAAGTTACCAGCCCGCTTTGGAATTATCTGAAAAGTTAAAGATTTTGTCGTGATAATTTTATCGTTTTGAGGATTGGCATTACCCACAATCTTGGGCGGGAAAAAATCAAAAATGCTGTCATTTTTCGTTTGAGGTAGTTTAATATTATAACCGCTACCCGAAATCTGTAAACGATAATTCACTGATTTTCCTGTACTTACTTTATATTTATCCAAAGATTCTTTCCAAGAAAATTGTCCAACTGACACTTCATTTTTCAAAGGGTGGGCGGGCAGTTCTCTGGCAACAATTCTGAAAGGGCGAGTTGTGAAAGTGACATAACTTGATTTTTTCTGCCCGTTTTTTTCGGTAATAAATTTTTGTAGTCTAAAATCAACAGATGGAAAAATAATGGGTCTGTTGTTGAGTGCATAGAATGTGGCTTGATAAATCTTATACTCCATATATTTTTTACCTTTAATTCCCACAGGATTTTGCTGAATTTCTACTAATCCAAAAGATTCTTCCCAACAGTTTTCGGGTTTGATTTTTTTAATAATTGCAGCAATTTGAGCACTATTGTTGGGGTCAAAACCAAGTTCTGCGGCATTATTATCTGCCACATACAAAGCAAAAGTTATCGTGAAACCTTCTCCAACGTAAGGATTTGATTTCGAGGAACTTAACGATAAAAAAGCGTCTTCTTTTATGTTAAGATTAGTAAGTTCTGGACTGTTACTATTATTGTTTCCCTCAATAAAATCAGTGAAATCTTCTTTTTTATCAGGATTGTCTTGATTTTTATTGTTGGGATTATCTGGATTATTTGCTTCCTTTTTATCAAGATTTGCATTAGAAGTTTTACCAACTTTCACTACAAAACTTTCGGATTTCAAGTCTGTTCCATTTACTACAACCTTAAAATTTGGGACTTTTAAATTGCCCTCTTTTTTAGCGGCATAGTTTTGGGTAATAGTGCAAGTGCTAACGGATTGCCCACTCACAAACGACCGAGCTGTTGATTTTGAGAAGCCCCTTTTGGTGAAATTAGGTAAATCTGGAAAGACCGTTTCGGGCGTTTGAGCATCACCCACAAATTTCACGATGACCGTTACAATAAATGGGTCTTCAAGCGTAATATTTTTATCTCCGATTATTAAGGATACGTCGTTATTTTGCTGGGCTTTCGTCGTAAAGCACAAAAAAAAGCAAAAAAATATTGAAATATTTATATAATAATTCTTAACTTTCACCGTTATTTTTGATATTCATTTAACACATTATCTCTTGGCGGATGGTATTGAAAATAAAAAGTCCTGAGTATTTAACACTAATTTAATCGTTAGGTATTGATAAACAGAACATTAACCTTTACTTTTATTTTATTATTCCTTCCCCTTAAAAATTTAAAAACTATAAAGCTATGACAACCTTAGATTATGTCAAAGTTATTCTTGAAAAAGTTAGCTTCGATGCAAAGCTATTTGAAAAAGAATTAAGAAAAGCAATTAAAACATTATTAACCGAAGAAATTAGAGAATTGCGAGCGTGGTGTTCCGAACAGTTTGGAAAAATGTATTATCAAGTGATTGAAAATTGTTTCAATAGGATTCGTAGAAAAAAACTTACTGTTGCTTAGGCGATTAAATTTTTAGAAAAGAGAGAGAGAGACCTTCAAATTTTGGGGGTCTCTTTTGTAGAAATAACATCAATCATAGAATTTAAAATTTATAGCGGCATTTTTACTGGTATTTATTGGCAAATTTTTATTACGTAATTTGAAATCATTTTAATTTTTTACTCTAAATTTTAATATGGAAATTCTTAGTATATTGGAACCACAAATTGGTCTTATTTTATGGCAACTTTTTGCATTTTCTATTGTCCTTATTACACTGATAGCAATAATTGATATTGCTCGTAATAATTTTGAAAACAATATGAAATTAGTATGGCTCCTAATCTGTATTTTTGTTCCGTTTGGATGTTTAATCTACTTTGGCATTGGTCGAAAACAAAAAGTAAATATTTAATATAAGGGGTCGTTTTAAATAAAGACGACCCCTTATTATTCCTCAGTAAACCTTCTGATAAGCCGCACCATCCACTACAATTTTACTAATAATTTCCTTCATAATTTCCGATGTTCCGCCTGCAATTGTGCCTACACGGGCATCACGGTAGATTCTACAAATTGGGTAATCTTCAATATACCCAAATCCACCAAAAAATTGCAAACAACCATCTGCCACTCGTTTAGCAAGTTCAGACGTGAAAAGTTTTGCCATTGAACATTCTTTCACAACTACTTCGCCTTGCGTAAATTTCCAACAGGTTGAATACACAAACTCACGGGCAATGTCCACCTCGGTTGCCATCTCCGCAATTTTATGACGAATGGCTTGGTATTTAGCAATTGGGCGACCAAAAGTTTCTCTTTCGTGGAGGTACTGAATCGTTAATTCCAAACTCAATTCTGAACCTGCAACTGCCATAATTGCGGCAACTAATCGCTCTAATTGCAAACTTTCCATGAGGTAATAAAACCCCGCATTTTCCTGCCCGATTAAGTGGGTTATGGGTACACGAACATTATCAAAACTGATTTCGGCAGTATCGGAACTGTGCCAACCCATTTTGTTCAATTTTGTGCGAGAAATGCCCTCTGCGTTTAAATCTACTACAATTAAACTCACACCATTTGCCCCAGCCGATGGATTTGTCTTGCAAGTTAGGGTGATAAAATCGCCGTAAGTGCCGTTGGTGATAAAGGTTTTTGAACCGTTAATCACATATTCATCACCATCACGAACTGCCGTAGTTGAAATGGCTGAAACATCTGAACCAGCGTTGGGTTCTGAGATTCCCAAAGCCGCAATTTTTTCACCCGCAATGGCTGGAATGAGGTATTTTTCTTTCAAAAATGAACTGCCGATTTTGGCAATGTGGTTGATTGCCATGTATTGATGAACACTCACAGCAGTTGAAAATCCGCCCATCGTGGAACGAGCAATTTCTTCCAAAAACACGACTGAATACCACAAATCAGCGTTTGTTCCTCCGTATTCTTCCGAAAAATTGATTCCTAAATAACCCAAATCGCCCATTTTTTTAAAAATAGATTTCGGAATTTGTCGTTCAGATTCCCACGTTGAAGCGTTGGGGATTACTTCTTTTTCAATAAATTGACGAACCGATTGACGGAAAAGTTGATGATCTTGATTGAAATATTGTGAGGTCATAAAGTTTGTTTTTGAATTTTCGGTAAGTTCATAATAAACTTCTGATTAACAAAAAATTAAGTAAAACAAAAATGTTTAGGCTTGCGTTATTTCTATAAGATTTATCAGTAATTTAGATAAGGCAAAACAACAAATAATGATTGGCAAATAACGAACATTTTTAAACATCACAGGATTATGGGTCGGAAAGTTTTAATATTGAATCAAGATTACAGTGCCTTAACGGTTTGTTCTATTCCAAAAGCATTTTTATTGGTCTTTTTGAAAAAAGCTGATTTGGTGGCTGAGTCTGCCACTGAGCAATTGCATTCCATTTCGCAGTCTTTCCCGATGCCTTCCGTGATTCGTTTGCACCGTTATGTTTACTTGCCCTATAAAGGCGTAATGTTATCAAGACAAAACATTTTTAGGCGAGATAACAGCAGTTGTCAGTATTGCGGAAAGACGGAGGATTTAACCCTCGACCACGTAATTCCAAAGTCAAGAGGTGGAAGAACTTCGTGGGATAATTTAACAACGGCTTGCAAAAGATGTAATTCTCGCAAAGGCGATCAAACGCCCGAAGAGGCAAATATGTCCGTCAAAATAAAACCTTACAAACCGTCATTCGTGATGTTTCTACGAGATTTTGGCGGAAGTATTGAGGATAGTTGGTTGCCGTTTTTGGGTAAGAAAAAAGAGCGGGTTTTGGCGGAATGAAAGTTGACTTTTATGTTTAAGGTGATAAATGAAAAAGTTAAATGTTCAATTTGCAATGTTCAAGGCTCAATGTTCAAGTAAAGAAACAAACGCTGATAATGTTTTAACATTTTATCAGCGTTTGTTTCTTTACTTGAACACGGAACGCCGCACGATTGAAAATTAATTACTTAACCTGAACATCACTTCTTCAACAAATCTACATCCACGCTCGTTGTATTATATCCCGCAAAAATACCCAATCCTCCATTGATATTACTGTATGTCAAAACAGGTTCTGCAAAGGGATTATCATTGTTTAAACCCCTTCCAGAGCCAACAGACTTGTTATATTGATAATATGCTTTATCGGTCGTTGCCACAAAAATGCTTAAATTGTGACTTATCGTTGTGGGTTGATTCTGAGTATTTTGTTGCTTCGGGTCGTCATTATAAAAACCAACATTTATTCCCGCTCTGATAAAATTTAATACTTTCCCATCTTGTTTATAATCAGTAATAAAATCACTTCCAGGTTCTTGATTTAAAATATATTGCGTTATAATTTTTTCATTTACGTATTCTTTATACTGAATAACCTTCTGACTGTAATATGCTACGGCATAATAATTTTCCTCGTTGGCAACATCATTAACCGTAATATTGATTCGCTTAGTCAAATTATAATAACTGTATAAAAGTGAACCATTTGAATAAGCTCCTCCACTTTTCGCAGAGTCTGTATTTCCTTTAATTATTGTAAAATCCTTTGATTCGATCAACTTTTTGCTTGGGACTGTACAAGTGGCAGAAACATCGGGAAGATTTGGTGCTTTTGCCGTTAAAGTATAGATTTTACCCGCTATTATTGGAAAGTCTTTTGCTTTCAAAAAATAGCCTGTACGAGTTTGGGTAACCAATTTTCCTGTTTTTTGGTCGTATTCAGTTCCATTGGGATTACTGATGGTTTGAAATAAAAAATTAGCTTTTCGTTGTCCGTCCGAGATTTCAATTGTAGCATCATTTAACGGTTTATAAACTTGACTTCCATAAAATTGGTCGGCGGGAAACGTACCCGTAACTGGTCGTGTTTTCGAGATTTTTACTTCCAATAAAGTGTCTTGCGGAGAGATGAATGCTTGAACCACAATGCGTTCTTCGTAAGGCAAAGCAACGTTTTCAATTACCGTTTCGCATGAACAAATTGAAAGAATAAATAGAAGCGAAAATATATATTTGAGCTTTTGCATGATTGTCAGATTTAGAATTTGAAACTATAACTCAATGAAGGAATAATACCGAAAAGCGAATATCTGGTTAAATTTCGGGTATATTCATTTCCTTGTGGATTTTGCGGATTGTAAGAATTAGTCGTTTTGAATGAATAGAAATACGGATTTTTGCGATTATAGAGATTATAAACACTGAATTCCCACGTTCTTTCGTGTCCTTTTTTCATGATTTTATGAAATTGAACACCCACATCTAAACGATGAAAAGTCTCCGCTCTGAAATTATTGCGTTCACCATAATCGGGCAATTCTCTAAAATAAGAATTTTGTTGTTGAGAAGGCACCCCTGGTATCATTGGAATGCCAAAAGGCGAAGTTCCAGGGTTTTGAATGGCAGAAGCATAGGTGGCTTGCGGAATGGTTAGGGCGTTTCCTGTACCATATATCCACGTACCAGAGAGCGTAATTCTTGGTGATAATCTATAAATCCCAACCATTGATAAATCATGACGCCGATCGTATTTCGCCCAAAATTCTTTACCAAAATTGAGTTCATCAAACTGGTGACGGATGAACGAAAGCGTGTAACCCACCCAACCCGAAAACTTGCCTATTTTTCTTTGTAATAAAATTTCCCCTCCGTAGGAACGTCCACGCCCAGAAGTGGCTTGGTCGTCCCAAGATTTTCCATTTTCTTTATCTCGTGCCAATTGTTCTGGACCGTCTTCCAATAAAAAAGAAGCACCTTCTTTTAAGGCAACAATGTTATCCATTTCCTTGTAATAACCTTCTACGGTCAAGGCAAGGTTCTTTTCGGTAAAATCTTTGGCAACGCCAAAAGCAATTTGTCGTGACCGTTGGGCGGGTAATTTATCCGTTGAAGGTACCCATAAATCCGTTGGCAGACTTGCTCCTGAATTGGAAAGTAAATGAATATATTGATTCATCGTGGCAAAAGAAGCCTTGAAAGATAAGTCATTGCGAGCCGAAAAAGCCAGTGCAAAACGAGGTTCGGGATTCAAATAATTGACTTTATTGGTTTTAAAAGAACTCAATCTTAACCCTGCATTGATTTTTAATTTCTCGAAAGGTTTGTAGGTATCTTCTACATATACGCCTGTTTCAATGGCTTCAATTTTCTCAACTTCTCTCGTGAATTTATTGATATCTACATCCGTTACTACTATCGCACTTGGCGAAAATTGATGAGAAGTGACAGCGAACCCTGCTTTAATAGAATGCTGTGGATTGGGTAAATAATCAAAGTCAGATTTAAAGCCAATGTCCTGAATTTGAGATAGATAACTCAGTTCGTTCTCTGCTATTTTTCCTTGCCTTGATTGTTGTTCGAGGGCATAAACATTGAATTTATAATTACTGTAAATGATAGAAGAGTTTACAAATAATCGTTCCGTAAAAAGGTGATTCCAACGAAATGTTCCCGTTTGATTTCCCCAATTTATGCCCGCTTCATCTTCGGTGTTATCGTAAGTATTTTTATTAATTCCGAAGAAAACGTCTTTACCGAAATATCCACTTAAATATATTCTATCTTTTTGTCCGAATTCATAATTGATTTTAGCATTCAAATCGTAGAAATAATAACCACCATCGCCTTTCTTTTTATCAAGAAATGGACGAACTAACGCATCAATATACGTCCGTCTTCCCGAAATCAAAAAAGAAGATTTATTATTTTTACCGATGGGAGACTGTACCACTAACCTACTGGAAATCAGTCCAATACCTCCATCAATATGCAATTTATCTCTACTTCCTTCTTTCATTTGCATTTCAATAACGGACGATAATCTTCCCCCAAAACGGGCAGGGAAACCGCCTTTCGTAAGTTCCACTGATTTGAGGGCATCGCCATTAAAAACTGAGAAGAAACCAAAGAGATGAGAGGCATTATACACGGGTGCATCATCTAAGATTAGTAAGTTTTGGTCAGGACCGCCACCTCGCACGTAAATGCCCGAATTTCCTTCTGAACCTTTCTGAACGCCTGGCATTAATTGCAACACTTTCAGGACATCTTTCTCCCCCAAAAGGGCGGGAATTTCTTTGATTTGTTGAATAGGAATAGAGATTTGAGACATCTGAACCGACTCCGAAACTTTCTGATTTTCGGGAGCATCTCCTCGCACAACTACTTCATTAAGTTGTTGATTATCAGGGATTAACTCAATGTTCATCTCTAAACTCTTAGGAATTTTCAACGTTTTACTTACTGAACGATAACCCACAAAACTATACACAACCGTGATTTCCTCGGAAGTGTTTAGGGTTAATGAATAAAAGCCATAATTGTTGGTTTGCGTACCAACTTTCTTGTCTTTTACATAAATACTCACGCCTGGCAACAACTCGCCTGAGCCTTTTTCTCGGACGTAACCATTAATCGTAAATCGTTCAGGAGATTGTGCTTTTGGAGCTAATGGAAGCAATAAAAGGGCGTAGAAAGCCCATAATAGTCGGTGTTTTTTCATCAATTTTTGAGTTTAGTATTGTGTAAATTATTGTTAAAGGGACAACTAAAAGCGGGATAACCCTCACAAATAACGATAATGTTTTTGAGGAATTATATGTATTGCTGTTAAATCCTCTTAAAATTCAAATTCATTTTCACCATTCAATCGTATCTTTGTGGTTACTTTTATAGTTTATGGAAATATTACAAAACGATTTATTATTACGTGTTGCCCGAGGCGAGCAAGTGGAACGTACTCCCGTGTGGATGATGCGTCAGGCAGGAAGGATTTTGACAGAATATCGTGCCGTGCGTGAGAAGGCGGGCAGTTTTATTCAGTTGGCAACCAATCCAGAATTAGCGGCGGAAGTAACTTTGCAACCCGTTGATATTTTGGGGGTTGATGCAGCTATTATTTTCTCGGATATTTTGGTGGTTCCCGAAGCAATGGGCTTGCCTTATGTGATGGAAGAAAAGTCGGGACCCGTTTTTCCGACGGTTATTAATTCGATGGCGGATGTTGAAAAACTGCGTGTGGGTAATCCAGAGGAAGATTTGAAGTATGTTTTGGATGCTATTAAAATTGTGAAACGTGAATTGAACGGACGTGTACCATTGATTGGTTTTGCGGGAGCCCCGTTCACGTTGTTGTGTTATATGATTGAAGGTCGTGGGTCAAAAACTTTCTCGAAAGCCAAAAAATATCTTTATACTGAACCCGCACTTTCACACGCACTTTTACAGAAAATTACCGATACTACCATTGCCTATTTAAAAGCTCAAATTGCTTCTGGGGCTAATTTAGTGCAGGTTTTTGACTCTTGGGCGGGTATTCTTTCACCCGAACAATACCGCATTTATTCATTGCCCTACATTGCCCAAATTTGTGATGCCATTACGGAAGTACCCGTAACGGTTTTTGCCAAAGGAGCTTTTTTTGCTCGTGAAGAAATGGGGAAACTAAACTGTGAAGTCATTGGTTTAGATTGGAATATGGACATTGCCGAATCCAGAAAATTGATTGGAAATTCAAAAACCTTACAGGGAAATCTTGACCCGTGCGTATTGTATGGAACGTTCGATGAAATCAAGAAACAGACTCGAAATATGATGCAACAGTTTGGAAATCAACGATATATCGCCAATTTAGGACACGGTGTTTATCCAGATACTGACCCAGACAAAGTGAAATGTTTTATAGATACGGTGAAAGAAGGGTAAAGTGAGAAGAGAACACAACGTAAATTTTGGAACTGGTATTAAGTTTGATACATTTGTTAAGTAAAGATTTTTAAACCGTCGAATCTTATGAGAAAAATATTTATTTTTTTGTTTTGTATGTCTCTGACTGTGAGTGCTTTCTCGCAAGTTGTGGTATATGAAATTTTTGGAGATGGAGGAAATGCGGGGGCTCCCTATAATCGAGATTACATCATGCTTCGTAATAATGGTGCAACTACTGTAAATCTGACAGGATATTCGGTTCAATATGCTCCTCCTGCTTCTGCAACTTGGTCTGTTGTGGCTTTGGCAGGGAGTATATCACCTGGAGGTTTTTATCTTATTCAAATGGGTTCAGCCAGTGGTACAGCAGGCTCTCCATTGCCAACACCGAATGCAACTTCTGCTGTAAATATGAATGCAACAGATGGAAAAATTATTCTAAAGAACAATACAGTAGCAGAAACTACCACAAATCCCTCAAATGCAAATATTTTGGATTTGGCTGGTTATGGTAACACCGCTTCAGCTTCGGAAACTTCACCTGCACCATCTCCCAACAATAATCAAAGTATCACTCGGAAAAACAATGGGCAAGACACGGGCAATAATTCGGTCGATTTTGTTCGGACAACTCCAAATCCATTGAATGGTCCACTCCCCGTTGAACTTACTTATTTTCAAACACAACCCGTTGATAACCAAAAGGTTAATATTAAATGGGAGACGGCAACCGAAATAAATAGTAGTTACTTTATAGTAGAAAGAAGTCGTGATGCAGTTAATTACAAAACCATTGCCAACATTGAAGCGGCTGGTTCTTCAACCGTTAAAAAGACTTACAGTTTCACGGATGAATCTGCTTTGTTTGGCACAAATTATTACCGACTTTCACAGATTGATAGAGACGGAACGCAACAAGTTTTCCGTCCACAGGCAGTCATAATTGATGATGCAAACGTTGCCTTTGGCGTTTTCCCAAATCCATCAAACAGTGAAAAAATTAATGTAAAAGTGGAAGATTCGGATGAAGCAGTTTTGAAATTAACTGACTTTTCTGGGCAAGCTATTAATTTGAATATCAACAAATTAACCCAAACTATTTTGGAAATAACTCCTACTAAAATACTAAATTTCGGTACGTATATTCTGGAGGTTCAAACGTTGGGAAGTTTGAAAAAACATAAAATTTTGATTTTGAAGTAAGTTAAGTTTCATGAAAGCCTTCGTTCAAAGCGAAGGCTTTTGTTTTACAAGCAAATTATCTCCCAAATTACCTCTCAAAACTTCTATTCCTTTAATTTCAGGGGCTTTTATTCCTTCTTCTAACACCATTTCACTTTTGAGTATAAACGCTTCATCCCAAAGTCCCAAATCAATAAAACTTTGTAATAAAATCGTGCCTCCTTCAATGATGATAGATTGAATTTTTCGTTGGTATAAATCTTGAACGACAAGTTCATTAAGGTTGTCATTTACTGTAGCTCGAAGTGGCACTTCGAGAACGTCTTTTATTGTAGCTCGAGGTGGCACTTCGAGAACGTCTTTTGTTGTAGCTCGAAGTGGTACTTCGAGAAATATTGATTCGGACGCTCTCGAAGTGCCACTTCGAGCTACAGTAGTGTAACAGATAGTTTTTTGAGAATTATCAAAAACGTTTAAATCTTTTGGTAAAGATAAATCCTTGTCAATCATCACTCTAATCGCATTTTTGCCAGTCCAGAAGCGAGTATCTAATTTTGGATTATCGTATTTTACGGTATTCGTCCCAACCATAATTGCATCCTCTTCCGACCGCATTTTATGGACAAATCTTCTCGACAAAAGATTAGAAATCTGGACGGTTTCGTAGTTTTTCGTGGCAATAAACCCATCGGCAGATTCCGCCCATTTTAGGATTATATAAGGACGTTTTTTTTCGATGTATGTAAAAAATCGTTTGTTCAATTCCCTACCCTCCGCTTCCAACAATCCAATTTCAACCTCAATTCCAGCTTGACGAAGTTTCTCAATTCCTTGCCCTGCCACCAAAGGATTGGGGTCAAGATTACAAATAATAACTTTTCTAATTTGGTGTTTTATTAATAAATCTGCACAAGGAGGCGTTTTCCCAAAATGAGAACACGGTTCAAGCGTAACGTAAACGGTTGATTCTGAGAGCAATGACTTGTCTGAAACAGCATTAACGGCATTGACTTCGGCATGAGCTTCACCATGTTTTCGATGCCATCCTTCGCCAATAATTTTTTCTTCATGTACAATCACACAACCGACCGTCGGATTAGGCGAAACTGAACCCGCACCTAATCGGGCGAGTTGCAATGCTCTCTGCATGAATTGCGGATTTATCATTTTATCTTTGTAATTCTTATCTAAAATATATGTATTCAACTAATTCCTCCAGAACACTTTTCAATCAATTAGTCTCCGAAATTACTGCCGTTTATGAAGAAAACGAAGCAAACTCCATTGTTTATTTATTATTAGAACACTACCTAAATCTTTCAAAAACTGATATTTTATTAGACAATAATATAAGCCAATCAATTGATTTTCAAGATGTTATTAGACGATTAAAAGTTCATGAACCAATCCAATATATCATTGGAGAAACAGAATTTTATGGAAGAAAATTTAAGGTTACACTCGATACTTTAATCCCACGTCCAGAGACGGAAGAGTTGGTTCAATTAATCATAGACCAAGCCCCCCCCGCCCCCGAAGGGGGAGCTTTCTGGTCTGAAAAGTCATCCATAAATATGGACTATAAAGCTCTCCCTTCGGGGGCGGGGGGGGCTACTATTTTAGACATTGGCACAGGTTCAGGCTGTATTGCCATTTCATTGGCTTGCGAGTTGCCCAATTCACGAGTTTATGCTTATGATATTTCAGAAAATGCCCTAAAAATTGCCAAAGAAAATGCTGAAAGAAATGATGCAAATGTAATATTTGAAAAAGTAGATTTTCTTGAACCGTTCACCGTTCACTGTTCACCATTTACCGTAATTGTAAGTAATCCACCTTACGTGATGGATTCCGAAAAAGCCGAAATGGAAAAAAATGTATTGGAATACGAACCGCATTTGGCTCTTTTTGTGGAAGATAGAGACCCTTTAATTTTTTATCGAAAAATTGCAGAATTTTCTGCTAAAAATTTGATTAATAAGGGTTTATGCGTTGTAGAAATCAATCAAGCCTTTGGTTTAGAAACCGCTGAACTATTCTGGAATCAAGGTTTTCAATACGTGGAGGTAGTGAAAGATATGTTTGGGAAAGATAGAATGGTGAAGGCGGTTAGATAAACGTAGGACGGGAATCTTTTCCCGTCCTACATTCATAAACGGGAAAGGATTCCCGTTCTACGTTTAATACGCTCTAATCTCAACGCCTTTCATAAAGTTTACAAAAGCAGTGTTCACCACTTTATTTCCACCTGGTGTCGGATAATTTCCTGTAAAATACCAATCACCAGTATCATTCGGACAAGCCTTGTTTAGATTCTCAACGGTTTGATAAATGATGGCTAATTCAGCTTTTAAATTTTTTGGTTTTACAATATCAGCAATTTTTTCTGAAATTTCTTCAACGGTAAATGGCTCATAAATTGCTTTTACGTAGTTCTGTTCCGTGGCAGTTCCCATTTCAATTGCTGCTAAGCATCGTCCTAAAGTATCTTCCAAAACCTCATCCATGTTGCGTTCTAATAACAATTGATAAGCCGCCCGAAAAGCCACAAATTCTTTCATTCTCGACATATCAATTCCGTAACAATCGGGATATCGAATCTGTGGGGCAGACGACACAATAACGATTTTCTTTGGACCCAATTTATCCAAAAGACTCACAATCGAACGTTCCAAGGTTGTACCTCTGACGATAGAATCATCAATTAAAACCACATTATCCGTTCCTTTTTTGATTACTTCAAAAGTGGTGTCATATACGTGGGCAACCATGTCATTACGGTCTGCATCGTTGGTAATGAAAGTTCTTAATTTTACATCTTTTGAAATCAGTTTCTCAACTCTCGGGCGGAAAGTCAATAAATCTTCTAAGTCTTTTTCAAATAAAATTCCATCCAAAATTGCTTTCTTTCGTTCTTTGGCAAGATGGTCTTCTAAACCCTCAATCATGCCCAAAAAAGCAGTTTCAGCAGTATTTGGAATGTAAGAAAATACGGTATTTTTTAAGTCGTAATCAACTTCTTGAAGCACTTGTGGGATGGCTAAACGTCCTAATTGTTTCCGTTCAGCATAAATATCGGGGTCAGAGGCTCTCGAAAAATAAATGCGTTCAAAACTACAAGAATTTCTTTCGATTGGGTCAATAAATTGTTTTTGGGCGTAATTTCCTTTCTTATCAACAATCAACGCATGACCAGGTTTTATCTCTTTTATTTCATTGTAATTACAATTGAAACTGGTCTTAATTGCCTGTTTTTCGGAAGCAACCACTACCACTTCATCATCGGCATAATAAAATGCGGGTCTGATTCCTGCGGGGTCTCTTGCCACGAATGCAGCACCGTATCCTGTGAGTCCAGCCATGGCATATCCACCGTCAAAATCACGGCATGAACGTTGCAAAACTCTTTGTAAATCAATGTTTTCCTCAATTATATCTGACAATTCTGGGTTTTGATATTCGCTTCTGAAATATTCAAATTGGCGTTGGTTTTCTTCATCCAAGAAATGCCCAATTTTCTCCATCACCGTCACCGTATCAACTTTTTCTTTGGGATGTTGTCCCAATGAAACTAACTTATCAAAAAGTTCATCTACATTAGTCATATTGAAATTACCTGCCATCACTAAGTTCCGACTTCTCCAATTAGATTGTCTGAGCATTGGATGGCAATTTTCAATTTCATTCATCCCATGCGTTCCGTAGCGAAGATGTCCTAATAAGACTTCTCCCGAAAAAGCAATATTTTCTTGAATCCAACGAGCATCTTTTAGCTTGTCTTTATGTCCTTTGAAGGCTTTCTGGAATTTTTTATGAATTTTTCTGAAAATATCAGGCACTGCATTTTGTTCAACTGAACGATAGCGACTTATGTAACGATGCCCTGGGGAAACATCAATTTTAATATTAGCAACACCCGCTCCGTCTTGCCCTCGGTTCACTTGTTTTTCCATCATCAAATACAATTTATTCAGCCCATAAAGTGGCGTATTGTATTTATTGATGTAATACTGATAATCTTTCCGAAGACGGATAAGTGCGATGCCACACTCGTGTTTAACTGCGTCAGACATGACTTTTACTTTGTGATTTGGAATGAAATAACCTTATTTTCAGAAAATGAATTCTGTAAATTGACTGTAATTCAATAATTTTTCAGTAAAATTTCGCAATAAATCTTGATTAAATTATAGTTGAGAATGGGTTATATTTCTATGAACAAAATTAGGTAAATTTCTGGGATAGTTTCAAATCTTTTAAAGATAGTTAGATGAGAATATTTAGGTCGTCTTAATAGTGTAAATTTTAGAAAATTGATTTTAGGATAAAAAAACTTATTTTTGTAACAATTAGCTCAATATTAATCATTTATAAATCTCTGCTTGATGAAATTTCAACTATCCATCAAAATAATTTATTTGAATTTAGTACTTTTTATTTCGACTTGTTCTTTCGGACAGGATACTATTAAGGTAGTAAGAAAAAACTTCATAGAATCTGGGGTTTTAGTGTCCAGCACTTCTCAAACCCCTTTTTGGCTTCGAGCAAATGCTTTGGGTGTAGTTCCAAATACAGGAACGAATTTCACAGCACGGGCAGGATTTTATCAAGAATATGCAACAAAAAATAATCAAGTAAAAAAATATAATTGGGGATATGGATTAAACACAGTTGTTAATATTAATCAAAAAGGTGTAGATTTTATTTTACCAGAAGCATACGTAAAAGCAAAAGCGGGAATATTTGAGATTTGGGCTGGACGAAGACAAGAAGTTATTGGTTTATCAGATTCATCAGGTATTGGTACGGGACCCATCACATGGTCGAGCAACGCAATCCCAATGCCAAAAATACAGTTTCTAACGCCTAATTGGGTTAGTTTAGGGTTTAAGGGGTTTTTTGCGGCGAAAGTAAGTTATGCTCACGGTTGGTTTGATAATGGAGTTGTTGAGAATTATTTTTTACATCAAAAATCATTTTACGGGAGAATAGGAAGACCAAACGCAAAGTTTAAGTTTTATGGGGGTGTAACTCACAATGTCCAGTGGAGTGGTGAACAAACGTTTGCGGATGGCACAAAAACTATCTATTCTCGTGGATTACCCGCTTATCTATCGGTTGTTATTCCTATAAAAAATCAACCTTGGCTCAAAGGTGTTGATGTATCACAATATAACCCAAATGACCTTCAATATCAATTTGGCAATCATTCGGGTTCTTTCGATTTGGGTTTTGAAATTACAGGAAAAAACAGGCGAGCATTTATCTATAAACAAGCTCCTTACGAATATTTAGCCACAAATTCAGGTGTTACGGAAGGTGAAGACGGTTTATACGGTGTGAAAATTACCAATTTCAAAAATGAGAAAGTAAAAGAGTTTGTATTCGAAATGATTTATACCATGAATCAATCAAGATACGTTTCAGGATTTTACAAATTATTAGGATTACCCACAGAACGTTGGGAAGCAGATGATAGTTATTTTAATCATGGTGAATATACTGATGGATTTGTGTATAAAGGCAAAACAATCAGCACACCGTTCATTTTACCCAGAAAAGATTACAAAGGAAAACTGCCTACTGATTACGATCAATTACCTCTTTTATCAAACCTCGTAGCTTTCCACGTCGGAATGAAAGGCACAATTAGTCCTCGAAAAATTCAATATCAGCTAAAAGCAAGTTATGCTAATCATTACATTAAAGATCTAAACACGCCGTCTCGACAACTTTCATTGGGAATTAAAACCCTCACGCCCATCAAACTCTTCGGGGGTTCACAATTAGTTACTGATTTGGGTTTTGATTATGGTGATGTGTATGAAAACGTGCTTGGAATGTCTTTTGGGGTAAGAAAATCTTGGTAATAAACAAATTTCAACCTCCACTTACAGGTGGAATTAGGGCAATTTCATCGTTTTCTGATAAAACTAAATCTGATTCTGCATATTCACTATTCACTGCCACTAAAAGCGATTTAATGTCTTTTAACTTAGGGTAATTATTCTTCAATTCCCTCAAAACTGCTTGAACGTCAGCCGTTTGACTTATTTCTATTTCTGTAATATTGCTCCCCACAATATCCTTTGTTATGCCGAAGAGATTGATTTTATATTTCATAATTATTCAATTTTAATGTTAATTTAGACAAAATCTCGAAGTAACACTTTGAGCTACCGTATTTTCCCTAAATTTGTTAAACAAAGAAATACATTAAAAAGTGCTTAGTCAAACGCCCAATATAATTTATGATAATCATGGTCGCCCGATAACGTATTTGCGTTTGGCGGTGACAGACCGTTGTAATCTCCGTTGCTTTTATTGTATGCCCGAAGTCGGCGTGAAATATCTCCCAAAGTCAAAATTACTAACTTATGAGGAAATGTTACGCACTGTTTCCGTACTTTCAGAATTAGGAATTTCAAAAGTTAGGATTACGGGTGGCGAGCCTTTTGTGCG
>JANXML010000328.1 GCA_025354645.1 Arcicella sp.
CCCATTGAAGGTCTGATTCATACAAATCACAGATGTGAGTGTATAATTTGATAAGTTTGAGTGATTTTTCCATAATTCTCAAACATTTTTATACCTCACTCTGTCTTTCTTTTAGAAAAATTTAACCCGTAATTCGCATAACTTATAAACTAATAAAAAAAAATCTCAATCTGCAACATTTCTCTTCCTTCTTCCATCTTTCAAGAAATGCAAAATTTGTCTAACAAATGTTAAATTCTGTTAAGGACATACTATTTAACTAAAATAATAGTTAGCTTTGTTTCGTTATGAAAAAAAAGTAAAAATTTATTTTCTACGAATCGCATTTTTTACTGTCCATTCCCCAAATTAACCACGCTATTAAAACTTTTCTATTAGGATAATTTCCTGTGTTTTAAGTGTTTTTATTACCTCATTTTACAAAACTCTATCACCATGCGTAAAGTCTCCTTTTTTCTATTTTTTATGTTTTTTTGTGCATCAATTATTGCACAAAACCCTGCCAGAGTCACAATTAAAGGCATAATTAAAGATACTTCGTCCAACGTGATGGGCGGTGCAACGGTCATGCTTTTGACTCCCAAAGACTCTGCTCTCGTCAATTTTTCGAGAGCATCAGATAAAGGCGTTTTCGAGTTTAAAAACGTTAAGAATTCTAATTACATCTTGAAGGTTTCGTATGTGGGATTCTTGCCTTACCAGCAAATTTTAGCTCCTTCGCCCACTGAAATGGCTGATTTAGGTGACCTTGGTATCAAACCTATTTCCAAAGAATTATTGGAGGTAGTTGTGAAAACCGCACGAGCCCCATTGACCATCAAAGGTGATACTATTGAGTATGATGCACGCTCGTTCAAAGTTCCGCAGGGTTCGTCTGTTGAAGATTTATTGAGGCGATTGCCTGGAATGGAAGTTGATGCACAGGGCAATATCAAAGCCCAAGGGAAAGACGTTAAAAAGGTTTTAGTGGATGGTAAAACCTTTTTCGGCGACGACCCAAAAGCCGCAACCAAGAACCTGGGAGCAGAAACCATCTCAAAAGTTCAAGTTTTTAACGATAAATCCGAACAATCAAAACTTACAGGAGTGGATGATGGAAAGAAAGAAAAAGCGATTAATCTTGAACTGAAAGAAGAATATAAAAAAGGAGCTTTCGGGAAAATTACGGGGGCAGTTGGAACGGATTCACGCATGGCTGCCCGAGGAAATTATAATCGTTTCAATAAAACCAGTCAATTTTCGGTTTTGGGTTATGGAAATAACATCAATGAAACGGGCGTTAATTGGAGCGATTATGGGGAATTTAAAGGAAATAATAGTTTCAGTAATAACGATAATGGAGATTTTGGTTTTGGTGGAAATCGTTGGTGGGGTTCAGAAGGCGACGGAATCACGAACCAATTTGATGGAAGAGGCTTCACAAATAATGCAGGAGGAGGAGTAAATTATAATTTCGACAACAAAAAAACCAAGATAAGCACCAGTTATTTTTATAATCAAACTCGCTTACTTTTAGACCAATTCGAAAATAAAAAGACCTTTTTGCAAAACTCGGCTTTTCTGACGACTGATACCAGCAATCAAAACAATTTTCGTGGAAATCACAGCATTGGAACCCGTTTTGAACGCATGATTGATTCAAGCAACACCCTGATTGTGAAGGCAAACATGAGGGCGGGAATGAAAAACGATGCCAACACTATGTTCCAAAGCAATTTAACTGAAGAAGGAATTTTGCGTACTCGTTCAGATATTAAAAACTCGAACGATTTTAATAGTTTTTATTTGAATACAAACGCTATTTTTCGTCATAAATTCAAAAAGAAAGGACGAAATTATGCGGTTAGTTTTGGGTATAATATCAACAATTCAAATGGTAATGAAAATTTGAATTCATTGACCAAATTTATAACTGCGGGTACTTTTAAGGAGCAAGTTAGGGCAATCAGGCAACTTAATGATAACGAAAATCGGCAAAACTTTTTAAAAGGAAGTGCCTTGTTTTTGGAACCTCTTTCTAAGAAAATTTTCTGGGAAACGTTTTATAATTTTTCATCAGATAATCGGTCGGTTAATCGTCAAGCCTTCAATGCAATAATTGAAAACCGTCGTTTAGACAGTTTGAGTACCTATTTTGAAAATACTGTTACCTACAATCGTGTCGGAACAAGTCTGCGTTACTCTTTTTCTGGAATCAATATTTCATTGGGAGGGGCAGCTTTGCGTTATGACCTCGAAGGGAAACAATTTCCACAAAAAGGGGGACAGCTTTTCAGTAGCGTTTCTAAAAGCTATCCAAGTTTTATTCCTTATTTGGATGCCAGTTTGGAGTTGAAGAACAATTTATATTTTAATTTCAGTTATAATCTGGAAGTAACGGCTCCACAAATTGCTGATTTACAACCCGTTATCAATAACAACAATCCATTTTTTATTTCATCGGGTAACCCTGATTTGAATCCTGAGAAAAGCCATAGTGTGAGTTTATCCATGTATAAATTTGACCCCGCTACTTTCTTAAACATTAATATTTGGTCGAATTATAATTATTATTTGAGTCAAATAGTTTATAATCAGACAATTGACGCAAATACTTTCATTGTGAAAACACGTCCTGAAAATCTTTCGGGAGGAGATAATTTCTCTTTGGGAACTTATATGGGTTTCCCGATTATCAAAACGAAATTGACGATAAATATGAATCCATATATTTCGATTTCTAATAATCCGACTTACATCAATGGAGCTTTGAATGAAAGTAATAATCAGAATTACAACTTGAATTTTGGGTTAAGTTTCACACCAGGTGAGAAATTAATTGTGGGTTTAAACACTGGTTTTAGGATTAATAACGTGAAATATTCAATTAGTGAAGCCCAAAATCAAAAAATTCGTAACAATAGTTTTGATGCTTCCGTGAAATGGAATTTTGCCACAAAGACCTTCTTAGAGACTAATTTAGATTATAAATATTTCAAAAACGAACGGTTTGGTTTTGAACAAGATATTCCGATTTTTAACGTTTCAGTTCGTCGCTTATTCATGAAAGAAAATAAATTAGAAGTCCGATTGGCGGCTTTTGATATTTTTAATAAGCGTCAAAGTATTGTTCAATCAGGTTTTCAAAATACGGTTATCAATCAACGTTCATTGACTTTAGCCCGCTATTTTATGTTGAGTTTAACCTATAATTTGAAAGGACATGAAAGTAAATTGAAGAAAAATCAAGGATGGTATAATTAACAAAATGTCGAAGTTGTCATTTCGAGGTACGAAGCAATCTTTTGGATTTAGGCAAATGTCTTCAAATAACAGGTTCGTGCGTTCAATTTTGCAGTTTAAAATAGAGAGTTTTAAGTTCCAGAAGATTGCTTCACTGCGTTCGTAATGACAGTGCTCACAGACTAATCAAAAATAAAAAATAACAATGAAAAACGTCATTACATTAATTTCTTTATTCCTAATTTCCTTTGCAACTCACGCTCAGCAAGAAGGAGTTGTGCGTTACACTCGTACAACCTATTGGACAAAACTGAACGCAACTTTATCGTATCTTAGTAAGCAACAAAAGGAAAGGCAAGCATACATGTTTGGCGGCAGGGATGAATCAATTGAATATACGCTCTTGTATTTTACGGAGAAGGGGAGTTATTACAAATACTCCGACCAACTCAATTCTTGGGAGGAAAAATATGACTACAATGGTCGGAAAGAAGCATTTGGGATTAAGCGAGATTTTGAAAAAAATAGTATGAATGAGGTTTTTGAAATGTCTGGCAAAACGTACATCATCGAAGATTCTTTAAAGGCTTTTGACTGGAAAATTCTGAATGATATTAAAGACGTTGCGGGGCATATTTGTATGAAAGCAATGGTTCAAGATACCATCAAAAAGCAAAAAATTATTGCATGGTTTGCCCAAGATATTCCAATTAATGCAGGTCCTGAAAGGCTTTACGGATTACCAGGATTAATCATGGAATTAGATATTAATGATGGTGCTGTAATTGTTGAAGCAACCAAAATTGAACCCTTGAAAATTGCATCAGAAATGGATTTGCCTAAGAAATTGAAAGGTAAGAAACTTAATGAATTGTCCTACCAAGATATGCTCAGGAAATATATTCAAGAAAAAATTAAGGAAGAGCAGAATCCATTTTGGAGTATTCGGTATTAATTCTGTCGCAACAATGGACTCGAATAAGGTAAATGGTATAATCGAAAAAAATGTCGTTTGTTAATCCTGTAAATTGGATTTGTTAGGACTTTTACTAAATAGCTTACCCCAATTAACCCAGCACTCACGCCAACGATTGTTGGGTTAATTTTTATCGTTTGCCCCGTCCTTAATTGATTCAAAATATCAATCGAAGAAAGCATTACGCCCGTACCTCCCAAAGTTCCAGATCCTCTCATTGCAAATGGATTTCGACTGCCTCCTAAGTAGATTTTTTTGATTTCTTTAAACTTCAATTCTTTCAAATCAAAAATTGTATTTGTTTCATTATAAGGCGAATAGAAAAATGAACTATCAGTCATTCTTAGAATTTGAAAATTACCATTTTTATGGTCTGAAATGGTTCTAACGATGATATTATCGCCCTCGAAAAAATAAATATTCTTCTTTCTACCCGTCATTTGGAGTGAAAGACAACGGACAAATGACTCAGTTTTTGGAAGAATTTGGGAAAACGTTGAAATAGAATTTAGTAAGAGAAGCGTTAGTATAAGTTTCAATTTCATAGCTTATGTTGTTTGAATTCTATTTTCAAACGTCAAATGTTAACCTATATTTTTATAAGCCTAAGTAATTAACATTAATTAACTTTCATAAAAAAATGCCCTATATCGTTCGTATATTTGCAGGATAGAAAGTGAGTTAAATATTTAGAATATTTGGAAAATACAATTTTATCAAAATATTATTCTGTTAAAGTCAAAAAAACCAATGATAATATTTAATTCCTTCTTTTTTATCCAAATAATTAATCAAGACAATTTTTAACAAGAGAAATTAAATATGTCAAGTCTATCTTCCCAAAAAGGAGTTTTGTACGGTGATGCCGTTCAAGAACTTTTTGAAATCGCCAAGAAAAATCAATTCGCTTTGCCAGCCGTAAACGTTACGGGAACTGATACAGTTAACGGAGTTTTGGAAGCTGCCAAAGCCGTGAATTCACCCGTGATTGTTCAATTCTCGAACGGTGGAGCTCAATTTTACGCAGGCAAATCATTGCCAAATGGAAATCAGGAAGCCTCAATTGCGGGCGGTATTTCGGGAGCTCATCACGTTCACCAAATGGCAGATGTGTATGGCGTGCAGGTAATTCTTCACACCGACCATTGTGCCAAGAAATTATTGCCTTGGTTAGACGGTCTTTTGGATGCTGGTGAGGCATTTTTTGCACAACACGGCAAGCCATTGTTCTCGTCGCACATGATTGATTTATCGGAAGAACCCATCGAAGAAAACATCGAAATTTGTAAGCATTATCTCGCAAGAATGTCTAAAATCGGTATGACGTTGGAAATCGAATTGGGCGTAACGGGTGGCGAAGAAGACGGCGTGGACAATTCAGATATTGATTCGTCAAAATTATACACGCAACCCTCGGAAGTGGCTTATGCTTACGAAGAATTAAGCAAAATCTCTCCTCGTTTCACGATTGCAGCCGCTTTTGGAAATGTTCACGGAGTTTATAAATCAGGAAATGTGAAGTTATCACCCATCATTTTGCACAATTCTCAGGAATTCGTAAAAGAGAAATTTGGCTTAACGGCGGAGAAACCAATCAATTTCGTATTCCACGGAGGTTCGGGTTCATCACGTGAAGAAATCCGTGAAGCAATTTCTTACGGAGCTATCAAAATGAACATTGATACCGATTTGCAGTGGGCATTCTGGGAAGGAATTTTGAATTTTTACAAAGAAAAAGAAGGGTATTTACAAGGACAAATCGGAAATCCAACGGGCGAAGATGCTCCAAACAAAAAATATTACGACCCACGTGTATGGTTACGTAAAGGCGAAGATACTTTCGTAAGCCG
>JANXML010000377.1 GCA_025354645.1 Arcicella sp.
GAAAACGATTATCAGATTGATTGGACCGTTGTAAAGTCCAAGGTTACGGAACGAACTAAATTAATTATTTTAAATACGCCACACAATCCAACTGGGACGGTTTTTAGTCAAAACGATTTGACGCAATTAGCTGATATTGTACGAGATACCAATATTTTTCTGATTAGTGATGAGGTTTATGAACACATCATTTTTGATGGACATGAGCATTGGTCTTTGTGTCGGAATTCAGTTTTGCAAGAGCGTAGTTTTATTTGTGGTTCGTTCGGAAAAACCTTTCACGTTACAGGCTGGAAAGTGGGTTATTGCCTCGCCCCAAAGGCATTAACCGAAGAACTACGAAAGGTGCATCAATGGTTAACTTTTAGTACGATTACGCCCATACAATACGCACTGGCAGATTTTTTACGTGAGTCCGATAACTATTTGTCGATTCCCATGTTCTATCAACAGAAGCGTGATAAGTTTTTAGATTGTATCAAAGGCTCCCGATTTACTTATGCTCCTGCACACGGAAGTTTCTTTCAATGCGTTAATTATCAGGAAATTACAGATGAAAATGATTACGATTTAGCCATTCGTTTGACCCAAGAAATTGGCGTGGCAAGCATTCCTGTTTCAGTATTTTATAACGACAAAAACGATTATAAAACCCTCCGTTTTTGCTTTGCGAAAGATGATGAAACCTTGGAGAAAGCAGGAGAAAAATTGTGTAAACTTTAAAATTAAATAAATGAAAATTAAATACTTCCTGCCAATAATCTTCTTAGCAACTGCCTGTACAAAACAACCAAAATTAGAAAGTTTAGGACTTGAAAAATGGAGTGCTGATAGAGGGGGTTGCAATGGAGAACGAACTAAAAATATTGATAAACTTAAATCTTTGAAAGAAGAAATAAAGGGGACGAGTTCCAATGATTTAGACGATTATTTGGGTAAACCAGACGTTGAACAATTGGCTGACCGTAATCAAAAATATTACATTTATTTCTTAGAAAAAGGCGTTCATTGCGAGACTTTACAGAAAAAATCAAATGCTCAATCAATGGCAGTACGTTTTAGTGCAATGGGAATGGCAACGGAGGTAACTTTCCAAAGAGGCGTTCCGAGTCAGTAAAACCCTTGGTATCAGTAAAATTTACCTTTCTTTTCTATGTGACCTATCCAATCTATGGGGTCGCAAAACAAAAGCTCTCACGCACAAAGTGCATGAGAGCTAAGAATATTTATTTAAAGTAAGGATTTATAATTTTAAAATACACATCATTCATTTCTCTCTCCTCAATCTCGCCAAATGAATTTATAGTGGTTAGAATTTTATTGGTAACACATAATATGATGCCACTTCGATTCCTTGAATTTTTGCTGGATTCCATGATCCCATTTTCTTTACAACCTTGATTGCCTCGGCACTCAACATTGGGTCGGCAGGACTTGCCAACACGTGAACTTTACTAATTTCTCCATAACGCTCAACCATAAATCTAATTAAAACGGTCTCGCCTTTTGAATTTTTCGGACGAACAATGTTTTGTCCAATAAACTTTCTTAGTCCTTCTTGTCCATCTGGAAAAGAAGCAGGAGTTTCTACATCATAATACGTTGAGTCTCTGTCAACGGTCATATTTCTGAAACGCATTGCACGGGCTTTATCTTTATCTTCAATAACGATTTCGTTACTTTCAAAATCTAAAACGCTGGCAATTAAGGCTTTGTCTTTTGCGGTGAAAGTGGTTGGAGTCAAAGCACTCTTTTGTGCTTGGCTCATGAATGCTACGAATAATAGCACAATTGAAAATGTAAAATTTTTCATGACTCTATAAGTTTAAAATTTCCACAATAAGAAATTGAGAAACGTAACTACTCGATAAGAAAACAAGGTTGTTAAAAATTGCAAACTTGATTTCTGACTGTCATGGCGGTTACGGTCATTAATCTTAACGTGAAAATTTCTCTTATAGCAAATAGAGTAATTCCACAAAGTAAGGATTTTCAAAAAGTGTGCCAACTTTTTGTTTGTGATACAAAGATATGAAATTGTATTTCATATATCCAAATTTTTTATGAAAAATATTTTTTTTGTAACTTACTGAAAAATAGGCATTTAGATATGTTCACCTAAATTTATTGTTTAATAAAAATTGTAAGTATAGTTTATAGAAATATTATTATTCCGATTTATTGAAAATTAAAAAAGTGAATTTAAATTGTTGGCATGCAACTTAAACCCACTTTATACAAGAAAAAATAAATGAAATTGATTGTATTATTCTAAGAATTAATCCCCATCAAACATCAAACCTAAGATATATGAAATGATTGAAAGTACGAAACTGAAAATCAAAGGTGGTATAAATCCATGAACCGTAAATCCTTTGACAAAGTAAGCAACCAAATAAACCATTAAGACATTAATTACCAACAAGAAGAGTCCGAGTGTGAGAATTGTAATTGGAAAACTGATAAGTTTAAGAATGGGCTTTATAAATGTATTAGCGAAACCCATTGCCAAAGCTACGTAAAGTGAAGTTTCGAAATTATCAATTTTTATGCCGTGAATATACTTCGCTCCAAACATAATTGCAACCGCAATGATGAGATATTTGATTATAAAATTTATCATAAATTTGGGTTTAAAATTTAAAGATTATTTACCATGACGTTCACGAAGTACATCAATAATTTCGTCAAAATCCATTCCTCTTTGCTCTAATAAAACTAAATAGTGAAATAATAAATCAGCGGCTTCACCTTTGAACAAATCGTCGTTTGAATCCATCGCTTCAATGACTAATTCAACCGCCTCCTCTCCTACTTTCTGAGCAATTTTATTTGTTCCTTTTTCAAAAAGGCTGGCTGTATATGATTTTTCGGATGGATTGTTTTTCCTGTCTCTGATTATTGCTTTCAAATGATTCAGCCAACCCGCCTGACCAGACTCATTGGCTTCGTTCCAGCAAGTATCCGCTCCTGTGTGACAGGTGGGTCCATCGGGGTTTACTTTGATGAGAAGGGTATCTTCATCACAGTCTTTCATAATTTCCACCACCTGTAGAAAATTATTGGACGTTTCGCCCTTCGTCCAGAGGCGTTGTTTGGAA
The DNA here is from genome assembly GCA_025354645.1 of Arcicella sp. GTDB lineage: Bacteria > Bacteroidota > Bacteroidia > Cytophagales > Spirosomataceae > Arcicella. The sequence goes on from JANXML010000377.1 coordinate 3,102, forward strand.
CGACTGAAAAAAGTTACGATTCCTTCTTGCTCAGTTTTCGTGAGAGCCTCTTGGTTCATATATCCAAGCATCAAAACTTTATCAGTTTTGGCATCTTGAATGATGGCGGGTATAAGTCCACCTTGTTTATTAAAATCTAAATTCATTTTCTACATTAATCGTTCTATATGTACACGAAGCCCTTTGAGGATTCGGTAAATATCAAAAATCTCATTATCTGACCCTACAAAAACATTACTGATGGCATATTCTTTCCCTTTTAGCACCATGAAGTGCCAACTTTTTCCTACAATATAACAGCCATACACGGGTTTACTGTCATTGTTATGGTGTTGCCCAACAATCATAGCAATAACAGCTTGTCCACGAGGGTCTCCATTAGGGTCGGTTTGTCTTTTATATTCCTTTAAACAGAAATAAGGCTTTCTTGGGTTTCGATAGCCCGAGGCTATCATGCCATCTACTTTGCCTGTGAGTTCGTATTCGCCCACTACGCCTGTAAGTTCTCGTTCTAAAAAATAAGCAAATTTTTTATTATCAATATCAGCAAAAACGATGAGTGGGCTAATGAATTTGTTTTCGAGTTCTACTTCGTTCCAATCATCACCGCCAAAATGGAGGTACTTGTCAGCTAATGTTGTGAGATAACGTTTTTCATAGTCATTGAATTCATATTCAAAAGCCAGCAATTCGTCCAATTCAGGAATATTATCGACTTGAACTGTTCCGAAAGCATCATCAATTTTATCTAATGTCCATTCACTGAAATTACTTTTCATTATAACTTACAATTAAAATATTCGTGTAAAGATACCAAATAAATCACAACCTCATCGAAATCCCTTTGTCTTTCAAATAAGTCTTCAAGTCGATAATATCAATTTCTTTGAAGTGAAAAATACTGGCGGCGAGTCCTGCATCGGCTTTTCCTGATGTGAAAACGTCATAGAAATGTTCCATCGTTCCCGCCCCACCCGAGGCGATAATAGGGATTGAGGCATTGCCAGAAATCGTTGCGGTTAGTTCATTAGCGAATCCTGCCTTTGTGCCGTCTGTGTCCATTGAGGTCAAAAGAATTTCACCCGCTCCACGATTTTCTACTTCCTTTGCCCATTCGATGGTACGTAATTCCGTAGGCTTACGTCCTCCGTGTGTATGTACAACGTGTTGCTCATTAACGAAACGAGTATCTATCGCTACGATGATACACTGCGAACCAAAATTCAAAGCTAATTCATCAATCAATTCGGGTCTTTTGACTGCCGAGGAATTAATTGAAACTTTATCCGCCCCTGCGTTCAAAAGGGCTGATACATCTTCAATTGAGGAGATACCTCCGCCAACGGTGAAAGGAATGTTGACGTTTCGAGCTACATTTCTGACTAAATCTATCAGCGTTTTACGATTATCAACCGTGGCGGTTATGTCCAGAAATACTAATTCGTCAGCACCTTGTTCGGCATAGATTGCCCCCAATTCTACGGGGTCGCCAGCATCACGGAGATTGATGAAATTTGTGCCTTTTACAGTTCGCCCGTCTTTGATGTCGAGGCAGGGGATTATTCTTTTTGTAAGCATGAATGTAGCACGGGAATCTTTCCCGTGAAAATTTATTTTGTGTTTGAACACGGGAAGGATTCCCGTGCTACATGAAATCCGCCAATTGCTTCAACGTAACCCGCCCTTCATAAATCGCTTTTCCCACAATTACACCAAAAATATTCATGTCATTTAGTTTCACAATATCATCAAATTCTGCCACGCCACCACTCGCAATTATCTGTAAATCAGGGAATTGGTCTTGGAGGTTTTGGTATAACTCAAAACTGGGTCCTTGTAATAATCCGTCTTTGGCAACATCGGTCGAGATGGTGTATTTTGCTCCTTTTTGGATGTATTCGCCCACAAAATCATAGACTGATTTGGTAGTGGCTTCTTCCCAACCCGAAATGGCAATTTTTTCATCACGGGCATCTGCCCCCAAGATGATTTTTTCGCCTCCGTAGGTTTTTAACCAACTTTCAAAAAGTTCTGGATTTTTCACGGCTACGCTTCCGCCCGTTACTTGTTTTGCTCCTGAATTGAAGGCAAGTTCAATCATTTCGTCTGATTGTACGCCACCACCAAAATCAATGTGAAGATTGGTTTTGGTCGCAAGCAATTCTAATACTTTATGATTGATGATTCGCTTTTGTTTTGCCCCGTCCAAATCTACCAAATGTAGGCGTGTGATTCCTGCATCTTCAAAAGATTTGGCTACTTCAAGCGGGTTTTCGTTGTAGATTTTTTTCTGAGAATAATCTCCTTGGGTAAGGCGGACGCATTTGCCGTCTATGAGGTCAATGGCTGGGATAATTTGTATCATGTATTGGAGGTCAAAACCAATTTTTTACATCTCTTGAACCATGTTGAATAGTTACAATATGGATAGTGGATTGGTCAATGATGTGGTAAACTATTCGGTATTTTTGATAGAAAATTTCTCTGACTTCATTTTCATCAATTTCAGGGACTATTCGACCAATAAAAGGAAATGATTTGAGGATTTCAACTTCTTTGAAAATTGATTTTACCAATTTTTGGGCAAAATGAGGCGATTGAATGGCAATATATTCTGCAAGGTTTTCAATATCTCCGAGGGATTTTGGCGTAAATTCTACTGTAACCATTTACTTAGCTTTTGTTTTGCTTCTTCCATAGAAATCACATTACCAGACTTTGATTGCTCTAAGCCTTCTTCTACGGATTGAATAAATAATAGTTTCGTAATTAAATCTTCTACCTCAAATTCTTGGGGCATCTCTAAAACAGTATCGAGAGCTTTATTTCTATTCATGATTTTAGCTATTTTGATGAATTAATCTATCCACAATTCTTACAAACCCCCTGCATCAAAAGGTTCGTCTCTACTCGTTGGTAGCCTTCGGGGAGGATGATATTTGGAATAATTACGTGGTCTAAACAAGTGGTGAGTCCACAATTATTACATTTGAAATGAACATGGTCGTGGTGATGTTTGTGGTCTGGAGTATTACAACCTTCCTTACAAAGTGCATATTTCACACCTCCTTCATCATCTAAAACCTTATGAATCAACCCTTTATCCAAAAATGTTTTTAGTGTTCTGTAAACCGTTACTCGGTCGAAACGGTCTTTCAGAGGCAATTCCACATCTGCATGAGCGAGTGCATGAGATTTGCTCATGAACACGTCCAATATTTCCTCCCGACAGTCAGTTTGACGGAGTTTGTAGTCTTTGAGTATGAATTTTATTTTGCTCATGTTTTGGATACTGTAGCTCGAAGCGACCGACGCTCGGTGGCACTTCGAGAACGGACGAATAATTGTACTCGGCTTCTCGAAGTGCCACTTCGAGCTACGGTAGTTCTAAAATAACTTGTCCCAAGGAATACGGCTTAATAAAAGTACCAATCCCAAACCGTAGAAAATCAAAGCATTTTTGTGTTTTACAACATCGCCAAATGCTCTTTTATTTATAGAATATCCAATCGTAATCAGGATAATAGCAATAAGATTTGTCGTAATATGCTCAACTGCAATTTGACGATATTCAGGGTTTTTCATAACTGCTGACATTCCCAAACCATTGATAGCATTTAATCCAAATGGACTCAAAAACAGGTATAAAACCAAACCAATTAATAGCTGAGTATGGTTTGAAATCATAAAGAAAAGACCTAATTTTCTGTCAGTTTCTGCAAAAGCCGTTTTGCTACTAAGTCCCATTGCTGCCTTCGCTAAAACAGCTAAGCCTAATATCATAACCACGAAGAAAAGTGCTTTGTGAATAAGTTGAAAAATTTCGTACATAATACTGTAAATTTTGTTTGTTATTTTTCTTCAAAGATAATAAGGAATGTGTAAACAATAAGTTATAAAGGTTTCTAAGTTTCTTTTATTCATTCCTAAACAATGTATTCGTATATAAAGTAATATTGTAAAAAAATCATCATAAACTAAAACTCATGAAAAAACGAATATTAATTCCAACCCTCTGTGTAGTAAGCATGGCTTTGGGTGCATTCATTACCAAAACAATTGAAAGTCAGCCACTTACCGTTGAAATTGTAAAACAAGCTGAGAAAATTATGGGCTTAGAATTCACGCCTGCCGAAGCCGATTCAATGCTTATTGAATTGTCTGATACTCGCAAAAATTTTGAAGATATTCGTAAAATTGAACTCAAAAATGAGGTTTCCCCCGCCCTACTTTTTAATCCGCTACCCATGGGTTTTGAATTTGAAAAAGGTGCGTCTTCCTTCAAAGCCTCTGATTTGAAATCGGTTACGATGCCCATTGATAAAAACGAATTAGCTTTTTATAACGTTCGGCAATTGGCAGAATTAATTAAAACCAAGAAAATTTCTTCCGTTGAATTGACAAAATTTTATTTAGAAAGACTCAAAAAATACGATCCACAATTGCAATGTATCGTAACGCTCACGGAAGAGTTAGCGTTGAAACAAGCCACTCAAGCGGATACCGAAATTGCCGCAGGAAAATATCGTGGATTACTTCACGGAATACCTTATGGAGCGAAGGATTTATTAGCAAAAAAAGGTTATAAAACTACGTGGGGTTCTGTGCCTTACAAAGAACAAGTGCTTGATTATGATGCAGTTGTAGTAGAAAGATTAGAGAAAGCGGGTGCAGTGCTTTGTGCCAAATTAACGTTGGGTGAATTGGCTTGGGGCGATGTTTGGTTTGGCGGTACAACCAAAAATCCTTGGAATCTGAAACGTGGTTCTTCGGGGTCGTCGGCGGGTTCGGCTTCTTCAGTTGCAGCAGGACTTTTACCTTTTGCGATTGGCTCTGAAACGCTCGGTTCGATTGTTTCGCCTTCGTCTGAATGTGGCGATACGGGCTTGCGACCTACTTTCGGACGTGTGCCTCGTACGGGAGCAATGGCTTTGAGTTGGTCGATGGATAAATTGGGACCCATCTGTCGGACGGTGGAAGATTGTGCCATCGTGTTTAATGCCATTTATGGAAAAGATGGCAAGGATTTGACCGTAATGGATGCCCCTTTTCAATTTGATGGAACAAAAAAAGATTTGAAAGGCATCAAAATTGGTTATTTGAAGACTGATTTTGAAGCAAAATATGGTAATAAAACTACCGATTCATTAACATTAACAATAATGAAAAAATTGGGTGCAGAATTAATCCCAATGGAATTACCAAGCCTTCCTTCCAACGATATTAGTTTTCTTTTGACGGTTGAAGGGGCAGCGGCTTTTGATGATTTGACTCGTTCTGGAAAAGACGATTTGATGGTTCGCCAAATCAAAAATGCGTGGCCCAATGCTTTTCGGGCGGCTCGTTTTGTGCCAGCGGTCGAGTACATTCAAGCGAACCGTTATCGTTCATTATTAATTCAAGATTTTCATAAAAAATTAGGAGATATTGATGTCTATTTATCGCCCGCACTTTTTGGTAAGAACTTGACAATGACCAATTTAACGGGACATCCTTGCGTTGTTTTACCCAACGGTTTTCGCAAAGAAGGTCGCCCAACGAGTATTACTTTTATGGGTAAATTATTTGGCGAAGGGAAATTATTGCAGGTTGCAAAAATTTATCAGCAAGCTACGGACTTTCATTTAAAACATCCAAAATTATAACCATTAAGATTCTAATAATTCTGTTGTGTAATCAATCATTACAGAATTACTAAAATAGATTAGTTGTTAAATATTTGAGGTTAATTAAATACTTGTAAATAACTAAAATACGTTATTTAAGTTTATAAAACATACTTAAAAAGACCATCATTTATCCCAATGCACATTTCAAAATTAACCATTCTGTTTTCTATTTTATTGACATTCAATAGTTTAGCACAAAAAAACAAAACCACACCTCCTTCTTCTGTCGAACAATTTCCTGTTCCTCCAACGTCGTCGGTTTCTCTATTTTATGTTCAAAGAAGTTCCAATATAAATACTATTATTTATGATGCAAATTTGGGGGCTGATAAAAAATTAGACGTTAAAAACCCTGTGCATACTTATTGGATTAGGTATAATGAAGGTGGCAAAAAACAAGAACTTTCGGGTGTTCAACGGTCGCTTGCATACGGATTACATACAAAAGCAACCGCTGGAGAATCTGGCAGTTATGATGGCTATTTCTTTGCCTATCGTAAGCGTAAATTTGTGGTTAAGATGAACCCAAAAGGAGAACCAATTGCTCTTTTTCCAATTAATGGTAAGATGCAAATTTTGAAAAAAGTGTTTGTGAAAGTAGATGAAAGTGGCATGATGCCATCCGTAATTTCTGTTGAATTGTGGGGACGTGACGTTGCAACTGATAAAGAAGTCTATGAGAAATTCAAACCTTAAATGTGTTAAACCGCAAAGACGGAATGATGCAAGTTTTTATTAACGTCCTTTTGTCTTTGCGGTTAATATAGTTTTTTCAATGTAGCTTCCTCCACAAAAGACCTCCTATCAGTTCAACATTCCATTGAACACATAAAAATCATTTTGAAAACTGAATAATTTATTTTTGAGTTATAGTCTTAGATTTTAACAATAAGCATCGTATAATTTCTTGTTTATTATTCACAACTAAAACTTAAAACCAAAACTTAAAAATAATATGTTACAGTTTCTGAAATATGTATTTGCAACCATTATAGGGTTGTTTCTATTCTTTATCGTCGGCTTTTTTATCCTTGCAGGGATTGGTGCTGCCATTGGTTCTTCAAGTGATACGGTTTCGTTGAAAGACAATTCCGTTTTGAAATTAGATCTTAATCGTCCTATTGTAGAAAATACCTCCGATGAAGACAATCCCTTTAAAAGTCTCGGAGGTCCTTTTGCCGATGGTGCTGATAATGTAGGAATGGTTCAAATCAGAGACGGTTTGAAACGTGCTGTTGCCGATTCGCACATCAAAGGAATTTATCTGCAAGCTAATTTTCCACAGGCGGGATATTCAACTTTGGAAGAAATTCGCAATGCCCTTATCGAATTTAAAAAATCTGGAAAATTCATTTATTCTTACGGAGAAATGTTCTCTGAAAAAGGATATTATTTAACCTCAATGGCGGATAAAATTTATCTTAACCCATCGGGAGGAATGGACTTTAACGGAATCAGTGCCGAGGTAAGTTTCTTCAAAGGTGCTTTGGATAAATTAGACATTAAACCCGTTGTATTCCGTGTTGGTGAATACAAATCAGCCGTTGAACCATTCTTGCGTGAGAACATGAGTGATGCCAACAAATTGCAATATGCTTCTTTATTAGGGTCATTAAATGACCATATTTTTGGGCAAATTGCGAAGTCAAGAAATATGCAAGTAGCTGATTTAAAGAAAGTTGCGGATGAATTAACGGCTTATAAACCACAAGGAGCTTTAACTTCAAAATTAGTAACAAATGTTGGCTATTACGATGAATTTGAAGCGGACATTAGGAAGGCTTTAAAACGTGATGCCGATGATAAAATTGATTATGTAGGTTTCTCAAAATTTATGAAAGCAGAATCATCCATTAAATACAACGATTCAGATAATAAAATTGCCGTGATTGTGGGTGAAGGAACTATTGTTGGAGCGAAAGCCGATAAAGGAAATATTGGTTCAGATGATTGGGTTGCTGAATTAAAAAAGGCTCGTGAAGACAAAAAAGTGAAAGCAATTGTGTTAAGAATTGACAGTCCAGGCGGTTCAGCCTTGGCTTCGGATGTGATGTGGAGAGAAGTAGAATTAACAAAAAAAGTGAAGCCCGTAATTGCCTCAATGGGAGACTATGCCGCCTCTGGTGGATATTACATGGCAATGGCGGCAGACACAATCGTGGCACAACCAACCACGATAACGGGTTCAATCGGGATTTTTGCCCAGTTTTTTAACTTCGAGAATTTCTTGAAAAATAAATTAGGCGTAACCACCGACCGTGTAAATACTAACGCCCATTCAGATTTTCCAACGGTTACTCGTGATATGGACGAATTTGAAAAAGCATGGTTTCAAAAGAGTATTGAGGCTGGTTATGAAACCTTTACGTCAAAAGCTGCAAAAGGTCGCAAGATGAATATTGACAAATTAAAATCCCTTGCTGGCGGACGTGTATGGTCAGGAATTGAGGCGAAACAAAATGGTTTAGTTGACGTTTTGGGAGGTTTAGAAGATGCAGTGAAAATTGCGGCAAAAAAAGCAAAGCTGAAAGATGGCGATTTCAAAACCAAATTCTATCCACAACCAAAGGGCTTTTTCCAAGCATTTTTTGATAAGAAAGAAGATGAAGCCGAAGCAAAATTAATGACTGCCCAATTTGGCGATTTAGCTCCCTACGTGAAGCAATTAAAGACTTTGAAATCTCGTGAAGGAGTGATGATGTTGATGCCCGAAGTTATTGATTTTAAGTAATATTTCGATGTTCGTTTTTCGATGTTAATTCCAAATATCGAAAAACGAACATCGAAAAACGAAGTTAAAACTTCACTCCAAAATCTAAATAAAACGCTCCATTTTTTGTTATTAAATCTCCAAAGGAACGATCACGGTTGATTTCTGTTAATCCTCGTTGATATTGAATCCCAAAGAAAAAAGCATCTCCTCCCCTATTTAAAGACTTTTCTGCTCCGATGCCAATTAACAAACCAATATCTCCCAATCCAAAAATACTTTGTGAACTTGCCAAACGTTCTTGATATTGAAAAAGGGCATTACGAGGCTTATCTAAGGCTTTTTCAGCAATTTTCAAATCTAACGTTCCACCAAATTGCAGGAAAATGGGCGTATCTTCAATGATTTGATCACTAAAAATCTTCATCGTCAAAGGCAATTGCAAATATTGTAAATTAAAATTTGCCTCCGTTCCCCGTACTTCATCTGTTGTCAATGGATTCATTTTGAATAATTCATTGTCATAAAATGAGCCGTGCATCGTATAATTTACACTTTTCACGGTGTACCAAAGTCCCGTACTGAATGCGTATTTGTCCGTAATGTACATGTCAACTACGGGTCCCAAGCTCAAGCGGACATTTGCCCCGTTTGAAGCAAATCCCTTAAAATTCTTGGAAGATTCTATATAGTTAATAATGAACCCTGGCGAGAATTTAAAGCCCATTTTCAACTTATAAAAACGACTGAAAAAACCTGGACCATCATTCCTTTCATATCGAGGTTCGGAATTAAACCGTTGCGAATAACCTTCGTAAACTCCCAAGAGAATAAAAAGGCTTAGTAATACGTTTTTCTTCATAATTTTGTAAGGATATTATTTCTCGATGTTCGATTTTCGTTATTCGATGTTGGGACTAACCGAAAATCGAACCGAAGCGACGGTCGCAACGATTAACTAACAACGATAAAAAAATGAAATACTTAAACTTTAATCTTCTTTTTTCATTAATTTTATTCATTTCCGCCTGTACTCAAAAAGAAGACAAACAAACCTCTTCCGACCCTGACTTCAATAACGTAAAAGTTGCCGTAAATATTCAACGCCTTGATAAAGAAATGTTTGCGTGCCAAAACAAAGAGGAATTATTAGAATTTTTTGACAAATATCCTACTTTCATCAGCGACTATTTCCAAATTTCTTCAGCGGGTTTTGATGAATTATCTGACCAACTCTTACCCTTAATTCAAAATCAAGGCTTACGTGATTTCTATAAACAGTCGCAAGAACCAGCCTTTTTTGGAGGTCAAACCCTTGAAAATGAGTTTCGTACTGCCTTTCAACACATCAAATATTACTATCCTGATTTTAAAGAACCCAAAATCTATACCATCTTTTCGGGTTTCTTTGGACAGGGCTATTTAAAAAATCCAGAATTGACCGTTTCAGACTCCGCCATCTATATCGGATTGGATTATTTTATGGGTAGAAAAGGGAAGTATTTACCTGATGTTTATGATTATCAACTCCGTAAAACCATTCCAGAAGCCGTTGTTCCTCAAACCATTTTATTGCTCTCACAACGTTATAACGCAACCAGCAAGGAAAAATCCTTATTATCAGATATGATTTGGTATGGCAAAAGTTTTGTCTTCGCCCACACCATGATGCCCGAAAAAGCGGACAGCCTTTTGATTGGATATACAACTCAGCAAATTGATGAAAGTTATACATTCCAGAAAAATATTTGGGCACATTTTATTGATAATCAATTACTTTATAATACGCAAGACCCAATCAAAGCAAAATACGTAGGCGAACGACCTACCACGCCCGAAATTGGTAAAAGTTGCCCTGGTTCAATTGGTAGATGGTTAGGATGGCGAATTGTGGGGAAATATTTTGATGAGAATGAGAAAATGCAGATTCCTGAATTAATGAAAATGAACGATGCTCAGAAGATTTTTGAAGCATCGAAATATAAGGGATTACCCGATGAAGATTAAAATAAAAAAGCCTTAATTCTGTTTGAATTAAGGCTTTTTTGAATATTAAGGTTTCGTTACTTAACTAACAAATTTCCTCTAATCTCTCCACCTGGATTTGCAGGCGTATGAAAATTCACGTACATAATACCGTTCAACAAATCAGCTTCTTGTGCCGCTGTAAGTATAATTGGAGTTGGGGATGAAACTGGTGATACCAGAGTTGTTCCAAAATTAAAAGTTACTCCACCCGATTTAGTAGGATTCGTTGGAACTGCTTGCGTGTGAATATGTCCTGCCGTTGGCGTAATTCCAACAAGCGTAGTAGATACACTCAAAACCTTGGTTGTCTGATTATACGTTCCAGTAGTTACACCAGTCGCAGCAGAAACAACCGCAGGCAATTCATTGGCTCCTGAAAGCGTGGTTGAAACTTGATAAATTTTGTCTGGATTAACAACAACTTCGTCTTTTTTACAAGAGAAAGTGATGGCTGCGATGGCTAATAACGAGAGTGATAATAATTTTTTCATGAGAATTTAATGTTTAATAAAATTTTGAAAATGATTTTTGTAAAAATGATGTTACAGAATATATACGATTATAAACCTATTTTGGTTGCGTTTGTTATTAAAATAATCGGACACACATTACAAATATAAGTAATTACCACAATAAAATTCAATGGCAAAAAGAAATTTCGGGGCAGAAGTATCTCCAGAAGACAAAAAAAAAGTGAGTAAAGAAGGCTTCCAAAAAGCCTTAAAAATATTCAGATTTACGCTTCCCTACAAAGGTACTTTCTTTGTAGGTTTTATATTTTTAATCCTTTCGCAAATTACTTCCATGAGTATTCCTTTGCTGATGGGGCAAATGGTTGGGGCGATAGTTTCTCCGCAAAAGGCTATTAGTCAAGGTATTACTAACATTTCAACGAATGGATTTAGTCAAAAAATTCAACATTTTTTGCATCTTGATTCAACCCAACTGAATTTGAATAGTGTGACGACTTTGTTCGTAATATTGCTGATTCTGCAAGCAGCTTTTTCATTTATTCGAGTTTATACTTTCACACAGGTTTCGGAGCAATCTATGCGAGATTTACGGAAAACACTTTACACCAAAATAATAACCTTACCGATTCCATTTTTTGAAAAAAATCGGGTTGGAGAATTAATGAGTCGTATAACAACCGATATTACGCAACTCCAGGATGTACTTTCCATTACATTAGCAGAATTTTTTCGTCAGATTTTTACGCTTGTAGGTGGTATCATTTTAATTTCTTTTCTTTCCAGTAAACTGACCATGTTCATGCTTTTGACCTTCCCATTTTTGGTGGTTGCGGCAATTATTTTTGGTAGATTTATTCGTAAAAATTCCAAGAAAGTACAAGATGAATTGGCTTCAACAAATATTATTGTGGAAGAAACTTTGCAATCTATAAATGTAGTAAAAGCCTTCACAAATGAGGATTTGGAAGTAAAACGGTACAGTTTATCAGTTCAAAAAGTGGTTGATTATGCTCTAAAAGCCGCCACATTCAGAGGAGCATTTATTTCATTTATCATCTTCGTATTATTCGGTGGAATCGTGGGCGTTGTTTGGTATGGCGGCAACTTGGTTTTGCAGGGAGAATTAGCTTTCAAAGACCTTTTTACCTTTATTATCTACACAGGTTTTATCGGTGGTTCGGTTGGTGGATTAGGTGATATGTACGCCCAAATTCAAAAAACGGTTGGTGCTTCCGAACGGATTTTGGAGATTTTGGAAGAGAAATCTGAGATTGAAGTTGGAGAGAATGAAGTCGTAAGTCGTAAGTCACAAATCGTAAGTTCATTTAATCTCAATGTGATTGAAAGACCGAACATCGAAAATCGACAATCAAAAATCGAATATCGTAACGTCGCTTTCGCTTACCCATCACGTCCAGATATGGAAGTTTTACGGAATATTAATCTTGAAGTAAAAACGGGTGAAAAAGTTGGTTTGGTGGGATATTCAGGAGCAGGAAAATCAACTATTGTTCAATTGTTGATGCGTTATTATAAATTAACGGGCGGACAAATTTTGGTTGATGGTAAGAATATCAACGAATATAATTTAACGGATTTACGCAAAAATATTGCTATTGTTCCCCAAGAAGTAATGCTTTTTGGGGGTACGATTTATGAAAATATTGCTTACGGAAATCCACAAGCCACTGAAAATGAGGTGATTGAGGCATCAAGAAAAGCGAATGCTTTTGAGTTTATTGAATCATTCCCAGAAAAATTTCAGACTATTGTAGGCGAGCGAGGCGTGAAACTCTCGGGCGGACAACGTCAGCGAGTAGCCATTGCCAGAGCCATTTTAAAAGACCCTGCCATCCTGATTTTGGATGAAGCAACAAGTGCCTTAGATTCTGAATCGGAGAAATTGGTGCAAGATGCTTTGGACACCTTAATGCAAAACCGCACAACCATTATCATTGCCCACCGATTGGCAACGATTAGAAATGTTGATACGATTTATGTTTTGAAAGAAGGCGAAATTTCAGAACAAGGCTCACACGATGAATTGGTTTTGATTGAAAACGGAATTTATGCTAACTTGGTGAAATTACAATTTGACAACGCTATGATTATGGAATCTTAAAATAAAACCACCGTTTGATAATTTCCATAAAAACCGCAGACTAATTCAGAAAAGCCTGCGTTTTTTATGTGTAAATTTGTCGATAAACGATTTTTATATTAAATTTATACAAAAAAATAGTTTTATATTTATATTTTAACCTCTCAAAGTATTTTGTCTAAGTGTTAATAAAGTCAAAAATCTTAGCCAAAATCTTTTACCAAAATTTATTATGAACAAATGTATTTTTTTAGACCGTGACGGAGTATTAAACGTTGATAGAGTTGATTATGTCTATCGAATTGAAGATTTTATTATTCCCGAAGGAACAATTGAAGCCCTCCAAAAACTAAAAGCTGCGGGATATTTATTGATTGTTATCACCAATCAGTCGGGGATTGCGAAGGGGATTTATTCACGTGAAGACGTCTGGAAATGCCATAATTACCTTCAAGAAAAATGTGGAAACTTAATAGATGATATTTATTTCAGTCCTCACCACGAAAAGTTTACGACCAATTCACTAACTCGTAAACCTGATTCGTTGATGATTGAAAAAGCAATGGCAAAATATCAAATCGATCCCAAAACTTCATGGATGATTGGCGATGCCCACAGAGATATTCATGCAGGGAAAAAGGCGGGTGTGAAAACGATTCATATCACTCATAAACCAGAAGAATCATATTCTTTAATTACGACCGACAGCTTATTGAATGCCAGCGAGTTGGTGTTGAATTAATGTGGTCTCAAATTTTCACTTTTCGCCAAAAACGTTTTAAAACATAAAAAATGGCGAATAATCACTACGATTATTCCCCATTTTTGGTATTTTAAATATAATTTGGAGAGAAATAAGATAATTATCTCTTCTTCTTCCTATCGCCACTCCTCGGATTTTTTCCACCACCTTTCTGATTCCCGCCTCTCGAATCTTTTGATTTATGTTTAAAATCGTCTCTTTTTGATATTCTTTCTCCGCCTCTTTGTACTTTACCGTTTGCTCCGACCAACAACAAATCCATACTTCTACGAGCAAGATTACACTCTTTGACTTTCACTTGTAATTTATCGCCAAAGGTATAAACTTTGCCGTTTCGTTGTCCAACGATTCTGTAATTCTCACGGTCATATTCATAGAAATCGTCTTTCAAATCCATCATCCTAATCATTCCTTCCGATGCCGTTTCGGTTATTTCTACAAAGATTCCAAATTCTGCCACACCCGAAATGATACCGTCCCAAACTTTATCTTCATCCATCGTACTCATATATTCCACTTGCTTATACTTGATGGATGCTCTCTCGGCTTCGGCTGCCATTTTTTCTCTTTCTGAACTGTGCTTGCAACGCAGTTCCCAAGGTCCACGCTCCAAAGGTTGTCCGCCGTCGAGATAATGCTGTAACATTCGGTGAGCCATCATGTCGGGATAACGCCTAATTGGACTCGTAAAATGCGAATAAAATGGAAATGCCAAACCAAAATGTCCGATTGGGTCGGTGCTATATTTTGCCTTCGACATGGTGCGAACGGCTAAATTTTCCAAAATATTTTGTTCTGGTTTGCCTTCAACATCGTGCATCAAAGCATTGAAAGAATTACTGATTCTTGCAACTTCTGTATCAACATTATACCCAAAACGTTTCGCAAATGTCGAGAAATTTTTGAGCTTTTCTGGGTCTGGGGCTTCGTGCGTACGATACACCATCGTGTTGCGTGGTTCCGATTTTTTGAGGTTGAAAACATATTCCGATACCTTTTTATTGGCAAGCAACATAAATTCTTCAATTAATTTATGGGCATCTACTCGCACTTTTTGATAAACCCCCAAAGGTTTTCCGTCTTCATCCAATTGGAATTTTACTTCCACCGTTTCAAAATTCACCGCTCCCTTCGCAAATCGTTCGTCCCGCAATTTATGAGCGAGATTATTGAGGATGTTCAGTTCTTTTTGATAATTATTTTGACTTTGTGAAATGGAATTATCTGACTCATCACTGTTCATTGTTAGCGGTTCGCCGCCCGACTGTTCACTGTTCACTGTTAACTGAATCTGTGCTTCCTCATACGAAAACCGTTTATCCGAATGAATCACAGTCCGCCCAAACCATTCCTTGACAACTTTTGCCTGTGGAGTCACTTCAAAAACTGCTGAGAATGTCAATTTGTCTTCATTAGGACGTAATGAACACAATCCATTTGAGAGTTTTTCGGGCAACATTGGCACAACTCTATCCACTAAATACACAGAAGTTGCCCGCATAAAAGCCTCTTGTTCAAGGGCGGATTCTGGCGTAACGTAATGCGTAACGTCGGCAATATGAACACCAATTTCGTAGTTTCCATTTTCCAAAAACTCAAAACTTAAAGCATCATCAAAGTCTTTTGCATCAACGGGATCAATGGTAAAAGTGGTTACTTTTCTAAAATCACGACGCTTTTTGATTTCACTTAATGAAATTTTTGTGGGAATATTGTCCGCTTCTTTTTCAATATTTACGGGGAAACTGATTGGTAAACCGAACTCCGCCAAAATAGCGTGCATTTCAGTATTATTCTCGCCCGATTTACCTAAAACTTCCGCTATAATTCCTTCCATTTTACGCTCATTTTCAGCGTATTTGATAATTTTTACAATAACTTTATCACCGTGTTGAGCATTTTTAAGGTCATTTTTAGAAACAAAAATATCTCCATAAATTTTCTTAGAACTTGCCACCACGAAGGCGTAATTAGGCATAATTTCAATCGTCCCTACGATTTCAGAACGTCCTCTTCTAACGATTTCTATAACTTCACCTTCGGTTTTGTCCGTTGGTTTTCTCTTTTTGGTTGATACCAAAACTTTCACCGTATCACCGTCAATTGCTCCGTTCATATCACGGGCATTGATGAGAATATCACCCTCACGACCTTCCACGACCACGAATCCGAAACGCACATTTACATGATCCATGCGACCTTCCACGAATTCCGTTGAGGCATCAATCATGTAGTGTCCTTCCGACATTCGGATGAGTTTTTTATCTCTATGAAGCTCAATCATCAAATCCCCAAAAAGGTCTTTGGTTTTGCGGTCGTGAATGGCAAAGGCTTTATGCACTTGGTTCAATGACCAAGCAGTTTCTTCGTTCAATTGAAAGAATTCAAGGATTTCTGCCTTAAACTTATCTTTATAAATTTGTTCTTTTGTTGGTTTTTTGTCTGTCATTTTTTGTTCTGTTTGTTTAATAGGTGTTTTATTTTATTGATAACATTTAAAAAGGCAACATTCATTCCATAAACTCCAAAATATCAGCGGGTTGTCAGTTTCTACTCTTCTAAAAGCCCTTCATTTCGTAAATATTGCCAGACCGTAGAAATATTACACACTCTTAGGTTTGGTCTATACCAGTAATCATCAGCTTGGGGCGTTACTACCAAATTAAGGTTTGCTCCTAAATCTTCAATCGCAATAGTATTTCCACGACTGATATTTGGGGCATTTCCATACTTAATTTCAAGAGTTGCCTTTACTTGGGTATTTTGGACTAAGATCAAATCCAATTCAGCTTTTTCTTTGGTTCTGTAAAAATAAGGCTCGACGTCACTTTTGAGATTTGCTATTATTTGTTGAATTACATATCCCTCCCAAGAATTACCCAGTCCGATATTACCTTGCAATCCTTCAAAGTCTTGAATACCCATCAAATGGTGTAAAATACCAGTATCTCTAAAAAATAACTTGGGAGATTTAACTAATCGTTTGCCAATATTTGTAAAATAAGGCTTTAATCTGCGAATCAAAAAAGCTGATTCCAAAAAGTCAATGTATGTTTTTACGGTAGGTTGAGAAATATTTAATGAGTCAGATAAGTCAGCATAATTCAACATTCCTCCTTGCACATTAGTTAGCATTCGTAACATATTTCGCATCAATTCGGGAGATGCTAATAGACCCAAATTAGGTAAATCTCGCCCAATGTAGGTCTGAACAAATCCTCTGAACCAAAACTCTGCTACTTTACTATTTGGGGCGAGTAGTGCATCAGGAAACCCGCCTCTTAGCCAATGTTGTTGGTAGGGTATTTTTGAGTTAATTTCTTGATAATGAATCCCTTGCATTTCAATATATAAAATTCTTCCTGCTAATGTTTCCGAACTTTGACGAAGTAAATCGGGTGAAGCCGAACCAAGTAATAAGAAACGGAAAGGCTTACGATTTTGGTCAATCATTGAACGTAATAGTGGGAATAATTCTGGCATTCGCTGTATTTCATCTAAAATAACTAAGTCATTTTCATGTTCCTTGAAATACAAATCAGGGGCAATTTTTAATTTATCGTAATCTGCAAAGTACTCTAAATCAAGATAGACACTTGGTTTATCAATTTTCAACATTAGTTTTTTAACCAAGGTTGTTTTACCAACTTGCCTTGGGCCAATTACCGCAACCACAGGTAAATACGAAAGAGCTTCTAAAACTTCTTTTTCAATACTTCTTTCAATCATTTTATAAAATTAATACGACAAATATAAAACTAAATTTTAGATTTAGCGTATTAATTTGTCATCATTCATTCCATAAACTCCAAAATATCAGCGGGTTGACAGTTTAATTCTTTGCAAATAGCTTCCAAAGTTGAAAACCTAATCGCTTTTGCTTTGCCAGTTTTCAAAATAGATAGATTTGCCATCGTTATGTCCAATTTCTCTGAAAGTTCCGTGAGCGACATTTTCCGTTTTGCCATCATCACATCTAAATTTACGATTATGGGCATGATTATACGGTTAAATCTTGTTCCTGTTGTAAAGCTAATCCTCTTTTAAAAATGGTGGCTAAAATTAAGGTGATTAAGCCTACGTAGAGATTTGTAAGTCTAAAATCTTTCATTACATTTAAAGATAAACTCCGAACGCCTTGGAAATCAAGAAAATCAAATGGTATATATTCGACTGAGTAATGAAAATTTGAAACAATAAAGGTATGGTAAAGAAAATTTGCAAATACAGATTCTAAGAAGAACCCAATCATTATTAACCCAACAAATTGAATCCGCTTTATATTAATGATGTTAAATATAATATTTGACTTCACGTTTTTCAAAATTTGGAATAATTGAAAAACTAATAAAATTGTTAAGATTTTTTCTACCCATTCGGGAAGTGAAAGTAAAATTCTGTCTCTCTTAGTGTATGCCTTCACTTCAACTACTCCTTTAATTGAATGTATACTTTTTACTTGAATAATTGGATTTTTTCTCAGAAAAGCTCTTGGAATTACATCATTATACTGAACTGACTTTTTGCCAGTCATTAAGTTTGTATTGATAACAGAATCCTTTTTGAAACTTTTCCTAAGAGGGTGATTTTTTGCAAGATAAGGCTCGAAATTACCAACGATTGTGTCTAATTTTACCTCATTCAGATGTTTTAAAATATTACTTTTAAGTGTGTCGTAAAGAGCGTCGTGTCTTAAAAGCCCTTTTTCATGGAGAGGGAAATCTCCATTTCCAATTTTTAATTTATTGAAACTATCTTTCTTCTCATACTTAACAATGGTATCGTTAAGTATATTCATATTAATGCTAACTGGTATAAAATTTCCTTTCGAGGCAAACGTAGTTGAACTTGCAGAATTTTCATCTTTATGGGTTATGTATTCATTTGGTAAATCAAATAAAGTCACTATGAGTTGAATAATGAGAAACAAGCAAGACATAATTAAACCAAAAAGAGTAATTCCATGTAAAAAAGAAATTATGAATTTGTTCATAGCTATAATTTTTAAATTTAACTATTGCAAATTAATGCTAAAAATTATTGAAAAACAATAAATATATACTTTTTAACAATAATATCATGTAACTCGATGCTTCCGCACTGGATTTGAAATATAATTAATTACTCCGATGCGGAAGCATCGGGTTACAGTTTCCCGTAACCCCTAAAAAACGCCTCATGCAACTTAATCCCCTCATAGAAAAAGAAGGTTTCCCCTTGAATATTATTCCTGCGATTTTCGTCAATCATTTGTTGGAGGTATTCTTTGCTTGGCGTATATTTTCCTACTTTCAACAAAACTCCTGGCGACAGAATATGCAGTTTATTTTTTGGAATTTGCTGATTTACAATGGTTTGCAGAGCTGATTGATACTTGGCAAAATCATAACGATAAATTTGCGGACACACCATATCCACCCAACCCTCACGTACCCACGTAACCCAATCTTGCAAATATTGCTCTTTGCTCCAAGGAAAAATACTGGGCGACATCGAAATTTGAATCTTTGGATTTACCTTTTTTAAGTCAAAATATAGCCGTTTTTGAAACTGATTTAATCGCTCCGTTCGCCAATTTACCCAATTTGTGTCTAAATGATTTTTAGGAGCAATTTGTCCTGTTTCAACTTTGTATTGTTTCGTAATTGCTTCATTATAACCACATTCCGAAGGTAAAGCGGGCAAACGGTCATCACCCTGAATACCATCTAAATCTGGATATTGCACGATGGTTTCTTTCAATAACGACAACATAAAATCCTGTACTTCGAGGTCGAGGGCATTCATCCATTTGAAACCGTTTTTCACAACCACTTTTCCATCATTGCCTAAGGCTGCCCATTGTGGTTTTGTGTCTAAAATATGCTTGCCAAATCCATTATTTTCCGCTGAAAATCCGAACTCAAACCAAGCATAAACTTTGATATTTTTAGCATGGGCTTCGTTCAACATTTCACGCAAAGGATCACGTCCAGCCAATTTTTCTTCGATGGAAATATGGAAAGTTTTATCCATAATCTTACTCGGGTAAAGCGTACATCCTTTGTTCCACATTACCACAAAAATATGGTTAATGCCACTTTCTTGGCAAACTTTCACGGCTTCCTTGATGCCTTCTTTTGAGTACATCACTTGACTGTCCACATTCGTAATCCAAATGCCTCTAATAGGGGATTTTTTGGGGATTTTTTGGGTTTTGCAGGACGAAATACAAAGAAAAGATAAAATAAATATGGAGATAATTTTCATAAATTTTTAGGTTGTTTGAAGGATTCCTGTGCCACGAGTGCTATTAATACAGAGGATTATTTTATTTCGACAATTCCGTAGCCCGTTTTTGAGCCGCAAAAATTCCCTCTTTTAGATTTTGTGATAATAATCCTTCTTCAAAACGCTTCAAGGCTGCTTCGGTTGTGCCACCTTTTGAGGCTACGGCTTTGATAAGTTCGTCGAGATTTTTTTCTGAATTATTGAGTAAATGATACGAGCCTAACATGGTTTGTTTCACCAAAAGCGAAGCCATGGCATCTTCAAAACCCATCTCTTTTCCTGCTTCAATCATGGCTTTTACTAAATAGAAAAAATACGCTGGACCACTACCACTTAAAGCCGTAACGGCATCCAAAAGACTTTCATCTTCCAAGAAAATCGCCCTTCCTGTTGAATTGATAAGGTTTTCAACTTTCTTTAATTGACTTAATGTAATATCTCCCGCCGCCGAGAAGGCGGTCATACCCATACCCAAAAGTGCAGGCGTATTGGGCATGGCTCTCACAACAAGTTTATGATTTAAGGTTGATTTAATTTTCTCAATTGAAATTCCCGCCATGATGCTCAAAATCAATTGATTGGGTTGAATAACAGCCCGTAATTCATCCTGAAGTGAGGCAAAATCTTGGGGCTTTACCGATAAAATAATCAAGTCATATTCCCCGATTTTTGCATTAATTGTGTCGATAACTGCACCCGCATTTTCTTGACGAAGAGCCTCGGCACGTTCGGCATTTTTTTCAATCAGGAAAAGGTTTTCTTTCTTTACTAATTCGTATTGAATAAAAGATTTGGCAAACGCCATTCCCATATTTCCTGCTCCAATAATGGCTACTTTCATGTTGTTTGATTTTTCTGCTTTGTCATTGCGAATGTATTGAAGCTAATCAATTATGCACTCTGTCATTGCGAGTGCAACGAAGCAATCTCTGTGATTGATGAAAGAGTTTTTAAGTTTTTCTCTCTAATTAAACAGATTGGTTTAGCGAAACTCCGATTCACTGCACTCGCAATGACAAAACTCACAATTTTATAATTGACCGTTTTAAAGAACAAAAATACATGAAAAACCCTGATAATGTGGAAATTATCAGGGTTTTAAAGCATGAGAGGTTTCTAAGCTATTTCACATTACAACAGGTTAGAAACCTGTTGTACTCATCTATTTCAATACTTCCTCCAACTTCCGTTCTAATTCCTCCCCACGTAAATATTTTGCAATAATTTTCCCTTCTTTATCCAATAAAAACGTAGCTGGAATACCTTGAACGCCATACGCAGCAGCGGCTGATGAATTCCAAAACTGTAAATCAGAAACGTGGTGCCAAGGCAAACCATCTTTTTCAATGGCTTTCACCCACGAATCTTTTTCCTGGTCGAGGCTCACTGAAAATATATCGAATCCTTTGTCTTTAAATTTATAATACATTCTCACCACATTCGGATTTTCCTTTCTGCATGGTCCACACCAACTTGCCCAAAAGTCTATTAAAATATATTTCCCACGTAAAGAAGAAAGGGCTAAGGTTGTATCATTGGGCATTTTCATAGCAATTTCGGGGGCTTCCGAACCAACATCTACGCCACGCAAACGCATGATTTGTTGATGGAAAGTTTTAATATGAATATTTGGTGAATTAGGTTTTTCTGCTTTGAATTTATCCGAAACTTGTATCATTGTTTCTAAATCCGCCTCTGGATTCAAGAAGTTCCCTGCCGTCCACAATGCCACTAAATTTGTTCCCATTTCGGGTAATAAAGCCTTAATTTTATTCACGTTAGCTGCTTGTGCCGCTTGAAAATCACTTTGAACTTTCTGTAATGTAGCTTCGTCTTTTTTCAATTTTGCAGCCTCTACTTGCTTATTCCAAACCTCAACTTTGGCTTGTAATTCTTGGTTGATTTTAATGATACGGTTAAAATACTCAATGTTTTTTGAGGCTCCCGTTATCAGGAAAGCACCTCGTTTATTAGGCAAATCCATTCCATCGGCAACAACATTGACAGTTTCGCCACCTTCCAAAATCAATAAAACCTTTTGGCTCAATTCCATTGCATAGAAATTAAGCAAATAATATCCTCCACCATCAATAACTCTGGAATTAAATTTAAAAGATTTGTCTGCACTCACATTGGCAGAATCCATGGTGATGGGCGTGCCTCTACCATTGATAAATTGCAGATATACCTTTTTGTCGGGTACAACATTATTTACCTTTCCAGTAATCGTAACTGGCTTTCCGTTAGGCACTTGGCTGAACAATAACGTGGTTATGCAAGCGAGTATTACGCTTAAAAATGGCTTTTTCATGTTTCTATTTTAAGGTGTTAGGGGTTGGGGGTTAGGCGTTAGAAACAAAGCTATAAACTTCCCGAAAGTAAAAAAACTTTCGGGAAGTTCTCAAAAGATTAATTAAACCTTTCAAACCAATTCCTGACCCCTAAAACCAATCCCCTAATTCCTAAGTTAACGATTTCTGCAATAATTCCGTCGTAACTTTCGGGTCGGCAGAGCCTTTTGATTTCTTCATAATTTCACCCATGAACATGCCCAAAAGCCCTTTTTTACCTGATTTGTATTCCTTAACTTTCGCTGAATTATTGGCTAAAACTTCATCAATTAACGCTTGCAAGGCATCCGTATTGCTTTGCTGAATTAGATTCTTGGCTTCGGCAATTTGCAAGGGTGTTTTTTGAGTATCAATCAGCATTTCTGGGAAAATCTGTTGTGCCGCCGTTGAGGTGCTTACTTTACCATCCTCAATCAGATTTATCAATGCTCCCAAATGCTCTGGACTTAATGATAACTGATTAATTTCCAGATTATTATCATTCAAATATGACTTAATCGTTCCCATAATCCAGTTGGAAACTGCTTTATAATTTTTGGTAAATAGACAAGTTACTTCAAAATATTCTGCCATCTCACGAGTGTCCGTAAGCACGCCTGCATCGTAATCTGGTAAATTATATTGTTTTGTAAACTTCTCGAAAAGTTCCCACGGCAATGCTGGCATTTGGCTTTTTACTTCATATAACCATGCTTCCGGAATCGTCAAAGGTACTAAATCTGGTTCTGGGAAATAACGATAATCGTTCTGAGTTTCTTTCTCACGCATTCCCGCAGTACGTCCTGTGGCAGGGTCGAAACTCCGAGTTTCTTGTATAATTGGAATACTATTTTCAACGGCATCTATTTGTCTAACTATCTCATATTCAATGGCTTTCTGAATAAATTTCATTGAGTTCATGTTCTTGATTTCAACTTTTGTTCCAAATACTTTACTTCCCACCAACATCACCGAAACATTGACATCACAACGCAAAGAACCTTCTTCCATGTTGCCATCACATATACCCAAATACCGCACTAATTTGCGGACTTCGGTCATAAAAGTGGCTGCCTCCTCGGCAGATTTGATTTCGGGTTCAGTAACCATTTCAATCAGTGGTGTTCCTGCACGATTATAATCCAACAAACTATCCATTGAGCCATCCGCATGAAGCGATTTTCCTGCATCTTCTTCTAAGTGAATATGATGAAAACGCACTCTTTTTTCACCCGTCGAAAGTTTTACATCAACCCCACCACCCATGCAAATTGGCGTTTTGTCTTGGGTAATTTGATAGCCTTTTGGAAGGTCAGGATAGAAGTAATTTTTACGGTCAAAGTATTGATTTTCAGTAATTTGTGAATTGCACGCCAAGCCCATTTTAATAGCATATTCTACTGCTTTGCGATTTAGTTTTGGCAAAGTGCCAGGATGTCCGAGTGTGATGGGTGATATGTGCGTATTAGGCAATCCTCCAAAAGAAGTAGCATCGGCTGCAAAAATTTTACTCTCAGTCTGCAACTGAGCGTGTACTTCTAAGCCAATAACGACTTCGTATTTATCTCTAATTTCTTGTTTCATTGCGTATTTCAAAATATCTATTTGCAAAGATAATGGGTTTTTATTTTGAGATAATGATGTTAAACCAATGATGAGTTGTTTTTGAATCAAGCTAATCTACGGTATAGATGATTTTTCCTGTTTTAATTAATGAACGATACATTTTAACAACTATACAATTTACGATAAATAGCCAAATTAAACCCTTCAATTCCATGTCAAATTTATTCCTATCTTTGAATAAAATCATCCCAAAATCAATAACCATGAAAAAACTATTACTTATCTTCCTCCTCAGCACTTTCCATTTCATTACCCATGCTCAATTCAACCCCAATCTCTTCAATGCCATAAAGTACAGAATGATTGGACCGCATCGTGGTGGGCGGACGGTCGGGGCGGTGGGTGTGCCTCAACAACCTAATGTTTTCTATATTGGCGTAAACAATGGCGGAGTATGGAAAACCAATGATTATGGCAGGACGTGGAAACCCATTTTTGATGACCAATCCACGGGTTCAGTGGGCGATATTGCCGTGGCTCCTTCCAATCCCAACGTCATTTATGTTGCCAGTGGCGAAGGAATTCAACGTCCAGATTTAGGCGTTGGGAATGGCGTTTATAAATCAATTGATGCAGGTAAAACGTGGATAAATACGGGTTTAAAAGATGGGCAACAAATTGGGAGTATCATCATCGACCCAACCAACGAAAATCATGTTTTTGTAGCCGTCTTGGGGCATCCTTACGGTCCAAATACGGAAAGAGGCGTTTACAGAACCATCGACGGGGGTAAAAATTGGGAGCGAGTGTTATACAAAGATGAAAACACGGGAGCAATTCAAGTGGTTTTCGACCCTAAAAATCCAAATATTATTTATGCAGACCTCTGGGCGGCTCGTCAAGGTCCTTGGGAAAATGGGGCTTGGCAAGGCAAAGAAAGCGGTTTATTCAAATCAATGGACGGTGGAAATACTTGGAACAAACTGACGAAAGGCTTACCAACCATTGAACAAGGCTTAGGTAGAATTGGTTTTTGCGTAGCTCCAAGCGACCCCAATCGTATGTACGCAACCGTTGATGCAGGGAAATTGGGCGGAATTTATCGTTCAGATGATGCGGGGGAAAATTGGGTTTTAATTAACTCAGATGGTCGTTTGTGGGGTCGTGGAAGTGATTTTGCCGAAATAAAAGTTGACCCTAAAAACGCTGATATTGTTTACACTGCCAACGTCGTTACGTGGAAATCAAGCGATGGAGCCAAAACTTGGACGGCTTTCAGAGGTGCTCCTGGGGGCGATGATTACCACAGAATTTGGATAAATCCTGATAATACCAACATCATGCTCATTGCCGCCGATCAAGGAGCAATTATCACGGTGAATGGTGGCGAAACTTTTTCATCTTGGTATAATCAACCGACGGCACAGTTTTATCATGTTAGTACTGATAATGCCTTTCCGTATAATGTGTTGGGCGGGCAACAAGAAAGCGGTTCGGTTAGTATTGCTTCACGCAGTAATGATGGCAATATTGGCTATCGGGAGTGGCATCCTGCGGGTGTGGAGGAGTATGGATACGTGGCTGCCGACCCGCTCGACCCAAATATTATTTACGGAGGAAAAATCTCAAAAACGGACAAACGAACGGGACAAGTTCAAAATATTGCTCCTGAGGCGGTGCGGTCTGGAAAATACCGTTTTGTAAGAACTGCCCCCGTGCTTTTCTCGCCCATTGACCCCAAAACGCTGTTTTTAGCGGGTAATGTCTTGCTCAAAACCCAAGATGCAGGGAACTCTTGGACAATTATTAGTCCAGATTTGAGCCGTGAAACCTATGCTGATATTCCAGAAAGCGTTGGAATTTATCGTACAGAAGAGATGAAAAAAATGGCTCGCCGTGGCGTGATTTATGCCCTTGCTCCTTCACCAAAAGACATTAACACTTTGTGGGCAGGAACGGATGATGGACTTATTCATATCACAAAAGATGGTGGTAAAAATTGGCAAGATATTACGCCCGTAACGCCTTCGGGAGAGAAAAATAACTATTGGTTATGGTCAAAAATCTCCATGATTGAAGCCAGTCATTTTGACGTAAATACTGCTTACGTAGCCGTTAATCGCATTAGAAATGACGATATGCGACCACACATTATGCGTACACGAGACGATGGAAAAACGTGGCAAGAAACGGTAAATGGCTTACCAAATGACCCGATAAATTCTGTAAAAGAAGACCCAAATAGAAAAGGATTACTGTTTGCAGGTTCAGAAACTGCCGTTTATGTTTCCTTTGATGATGGTGACCATTGGCAATCTTTACGCCTAAATATGCCCGCCACTTCCATTCGTGATTTAGTGATAAAAGACGATGATTTAGTGATTGGAACGCACGGACGTAGCTTCTGGATTTTGGATGATATTACGCCACTCCGTCAAATCACAGCAGATTTAGCGAAATCGGAAGCCATTTTTTACCAACCACAAAACCCGTATCGAGTACGTTGGAATATCTACACCGATACGCCCGTTCCGCAAGAAGAAGCCGCAGGACAAAATCCACCCGACGGAGCCATTTTTGATTATTATTTGAAAGAAAAATCCCAAAGTGAAGTGAACCTCGAAATTTTTGACGCTTCGGGGAAATCAGTCCGTAAGTTTTCAAGTAATGATAAGCCTTACACGATTCCAGACGTAAATATTCCTTTGTACTGGGTACGTCCGCAACAAATGCTTTCTGCCGAAGCGGGTTCGCAACGTTTTGTGTGGGATATGCACTATAAACCTTTGGATGAACCAGCTTCTTATCCAATTTCAGCAACGTATATGGATACCGCACCCGACCCAACGTCGCCTTGGGTTTTGGCAGGAAATTATACCGCAAAAATAACGATAAATGGTAAAATTTATACCCAAAATTTCACCATCAAACAAGACCCAAGAGTAAAGACCAATCCAGAGAAAATGAAGCAAATCCACGATTTGTCCATGATTTGTTACGAAGCAAAACAAAAAATTACCATTAAATTAAAAGAAAATCCACCGAAAGAAACGGAAGTCAAATTGAACAAATTAAAAAATGCGTTCAGTTCAATTTTTAACATTTTAGTGGATACTGATATGCCCGTTACTTCGCAAACAGTGAAGGCTTTGGAGAAAGTGTCGAGGGAATTTAATGAGTTATAAAATATTGAATTGTTGTCATGATGTTAAATATGGCTTAAAACCATATTTAACATTTATTAAAAATCTCTATATACTCATTCTCCAAAAATCTTCGTTATATCAATTCTTTTGTTCAAATCTTATCAAATTAGTTATGAAAAAATATTTTCCATTCTTCTTCATAATCATCTCCTTCGCATGCAAACAATCCGTAGAACCAACTGTCTATCAAATAGATAAGGGTTTAGAAGTATATTTAGATAAATTTATGAAAGAGGCAGAAACCCGTGGAATTACGATTATAACTCAAAATCTTATTTTGAAATTTGGCACCACCACCGAAGAAATATGTGGACGATGTGTTAAGGCTAAAAATGATGGGCAACGAACTGTAACTATTATAAATAACTTAAATTGTTGGCAACAAGTACCTTATGAAAATCGAGAAGCATTAGTTTTTCATGAATTAGCTCACTGCCTATTAGGGCGAATTCATCGAGATGATTTTCTGCCAAATGGAATAGAAGCAAGCATTATGAATAGTAAAGGAAGTGGATTTTATGAGCCTTGTATTTATGACATTACTGGAAATGGAAGTTGCGATAAAACTTATCGTAGAAGTTATTACATTGACGAAATTTTCGATGAAAAAACAACCGTCCCAACTTGGGGAAAATAATAATTATTCTGTGAAATGATGCAACCTCACGTAAAATTTTAAGTAAAGCTGTGTTATCAACATAGATTTTCGATTAATCTTTTAATTCATAATCATTCATGGAATAAACTCCTTTATTTACACATTTTCATCGTTTATTTTCGGAGGAAATCCTTTTCATTTTTTGCTCTAATCGTTCAATTTTCTTGTTTTGTTCAATCGCATACAGCGTCAATTCTTCTACTTTTTGGAGTAGAAGGGCTTGGGTTTCGGCAAGGTCAATTCCGTTTTTGGTTACATCGGCAGTTGAAGGAATATCAGGGAGATGTTTGTTGAGTTTGATGTATTGTGATACTTCCGAAAGTGTACGTAGTTTGAAAGTAGGCTCAAACACATAATCTGCCCAAAAAGCCGTTCCATTCGTAGCTACACGAATTTTCTCCGTAATAATTCCCCCACCAATTGCCATTTTATAGGTGCTTCCCACAGGAATACTCACGCCCGTACCTACGGTGATACCATCAGGAAAGCCAACGGGCGATTGAGCGAAACAAATCAAATTGGACACAAAAAGTCCAGTAATGAGAAGAGTAATAAATAAATTTTTCATGATATTTTAATAGTTATTATTGCTAAAAATGAATTGATTACAATTGAAATGGCAAGTAAAGAGCGTATCGCCATAACAAATCATTTGTTCGTAAGATTTTATATTTCTTGAAACTGTGCCTTTTTGCCTCTGTGCCTATAAAAACACTCAATTACACCCACCAATTTGTGCCTTAAAAACCGTTTGCCGATAGCTCGTAGGTAACACATTTGGGTATGCTTGTTTTGAAATTGCCTGAAAGCCTGGCGAAAGTTGAATTAAACCTCCTCCTGTGTAAAGCACATCTAAATCGCCATAGATAAAATCTGTATTAGCAATGTTGCTCGTTGAGTTTAGTGAAGTACTCGCTTGCTGTTTTTGGGTACTGGTTTGTACCGTAGTATTGATTATTTGAGTTGTTGGGCAGAATGGAAAACTCCATAACTCCCTTCCATTTTGACCATCAGTTGCTTCAAAAAATACTCGTCCAGTATTACTAACGTGCATGGCTGCATTGGGAGCAACACCATCATTATAGTTTCCTTGAAATAAATCATTTACCATCGTTGTGCCTGCGGCTATGCCATTCGATTTCCAAAGCTCTATACCGATTGAATTATTGCTAATGGCTGGAAAATAAATATACTGTGAAATGACTGGAAATGGAGTATATGTTTGATTTGAAATTCCACTAACATTCGTAGCTATATTGATGTCTTTGACAAGTGTCGTATTTGCTACTGTACCTCCCGAACGCCATAACTCTCTGCCTTGTAGTGAATTATTGGTATAAGCAGAAAACAGAAGAAGATTCCCTACAAACGTAAGGCTTTGTGGATTACTACTGAGCGGAGCACTAATTGGTGGTTCAAAATGTATATTGATAAGTATTGTACCAGCCGCTGTGCCATCAGATACCCACAGTTCACGCCCATGTGTGCCATCATCGGCTGTGAAATAAAATTTATTAAAAGTAGTAGAAGCGGTACTTGTTAAATTTTCGGGATAACTTCCATTGCTTCCCACTCTTATATCTTTCAATAGTGTTGTGCCTGCCAAAGTGCCATCAGATGACCACAGTTCAGCACCAAAAATATCATCAACTCTGAAATAGAGTTTATTATTAAATGCCATAAAGGGAATATTATTTATAGGTAAATTGAAGGATTTAACAAGCGTAGTACCCGCAATGGTACCATCTGAACGCCATAATTCAGAGTCATTTTTAGCAAAATATACATAACCATTCATGTAAGTAAGGGCTGAAATCACCATTTGGGCCAAATCTAAACTAAGTCTTATAATCTACTGATTATCAATACTTTGAGGTAATTTTATTTCTAACGGTTTTTGATAATTCCAAGTCTTCAATTTCTCCATATCAAATCGTAAATCTT
>JANXML010000021.1 GCA_025354645.1 Arcicella sp.
TGCCCACAATGGAATTGAAATGCCTTCGGCAACGCAGATTTAAGAGGATTTTCTTTTGGTGATTTTACCATTCAACGCTATATTTTGTGTTTTAAGAAGCTGATTTTTCAAGAAATAAATTTCAAATCAGACAAAAAATCCACTTAAATCTGCGTTGCGAAGCATCTGCGTCATCTGCGTTCCATGTTTTTTCGTAACTTTATATCCAAATTAAATTCAATAAAAAATGTTATTAAAAGATAATCCTGGACTTGACCCAAAGGAAATTGAACAACTGAAAGCGGAGTGTAAAGCCGATGGAAAGAAATTTGTATATTTTGAAGATGAATTAGGTGACGAACCCGATAATGTCGAAGAGTTTGTTCACGTTCAATTTGTGGGTGTTTATAAAGGACAAGAAGCAATTTTTGATGCAGTAATATATTCATTGAGATTGCACTTCAACAGCATAGTTTATGAAACAGCTGAAAGAAAGGCATTAAAAACTTATCCTTTATATGTACCAATGGAAAATCGTGATGAGACCTACGAAGCCAATGATGATATTGATGAAGAAGTTGAATTATATATTACTGAATTAATCGAAGAAATAGAAGAAAATGAAGAAGTTAAACTTTCTGAGCATTTAGAAATTGACGAAAAATTTGAATTTGGCATTGGTTTGGATGTTTGTTTAAATGTCGATGAAGTAACAGATGAGGTAGTAACAAAATTCGTAGATGAATATTTGGCAGGAACCATTAAATTAGACCAAACTATGTTTTCTTTCAAATCAGAATACGAAGATTAGGTTTCGAGGTTCGATTTTCGATATTTGATGCTCGGTTTACAGTGAACTTCAAAACGAAATTCAAACCTCTAAAATCATAACAACCAAACATCAATAACCGAACATCGAACATCGAAACATGTCATTTCAAGGAACAGAAAAATACGTTGCCACCAGAGCTTTACAAGTTGCGGTTAATGCAGCCGTTTCATTACAAAAACCGCTTTTAATCAAAGGTGAGCCAGGAACTGGTAAAACGTTGTTAGCGTACGAAGTTGCAACGGCACTTGGTAAAACGTTGTATTCATGGAATATTAAATCAACAACTTTTGCCCAGCAAGGTTTGTACGAGTACGATGCGGTTGCTCGTTTGCGGGATTCGCAATTAGGTGGTGAAGACATCAATAATTTAGAACATTACATCAAAAAAGGGAAACTTTGGGAGGCTTTTGAAGCCGATGAGCAAGTGGTGCTTTTGATTGATGAAATCGACAAAGCCGACATTGAATTCCCGAATGATTTATTGTATGAGTTAGACAAAATGGAATTTTATTGTTACGAATTAAAACGAGTAATAAAAGCTAAACATCGTCCAATTATCATAATTACTTCTAACAACGAAAAGGAATTACCCGATGCTTTTTTACGTCGTTGTTTCTTTCATTATATTTCGTTTCCCGACCGTGAAACGATGAAACAAATTGTGGATGTTCATTATCCAAAATTGGAGGAAACTTTGATAAGCAATTCATTATCAATATTTTATGGAATTAGAGACGTAAAAGCATTAAAGAAAAAACCTTCAACTTCTGAATTGATTGATTGGATAAAATTGCTTTTAGTTGGTAAAGTTTCGGGTGATTTATTGGAAGATTTTAAGACCAATACCGAAGTCCCACCTTTCATTGGTGCATTGTTGAAAAACGAGCAAGATACAGGTTTGTACGAGGCTTTGCGGAATAAAACTAAACGACCTTATTGATGTTCCTCGATTTTTTTCTTTATCTCAAACAAAATAAACTTCCTGTAACCATAACGGAATATCTGACGCTTTTGGAGGCATTGGATAAAGATGTGGTAGAATATGATACGACTGATTTTTATTATTTGAGTAAAACAGTTTTTGTCAAAAATGAAATATTTTTAGACCGTTTTGACGTTTTGTTTGGACAGTATTTTAAAGATGTTTCTGCTATTGGAGCTGAATTATTTGCTTTAATTCCAGAAGATTGGCTAAAAAATCAACTTGATCGAGAGTTTTCGGACGAAGAAAAAGCCAAAATAGAGGCGTTGGGCGGCTTGGAGAAATTGTTAGACCGCTTGAAAGAATTATTTGAAGAACAAAAAGAACGTCACCAGGGAGGAAATAAGTGGATTGGTACGGGTGGTACTTCGCCTTTTGGCAATAATGGCTACAATCCCGAAGGTATAAAAATTGGTAATAATAAATCGGGGGGAAACAAAAGTGCTGTGAAAATTTGGGAAGATCGTGAATTTCAGAACTACGATGATGACCTTGAATTGAATACTCGCAATATCAAAATGGCACTTCGTCGGTTACGAATTTTGACTCGTGAAGGTGTTGAGGATGAATTAGATTTGGAAGGAACAATTCAAGAAACTTCTCGAAATGCGGGTCTTTTGGATATTAAAATGCAAGCGACTAAGAAAAACAAAGTAAAGGTTTTGTTGCTTTTAGACGTTGGCGGTTCAATGGACGAACACGTTGAATTATGTTCTGAGTTGTTTTCAGCCGCAAAATATCAATTCAAAAACATCGAACATTTATATTTTCATAATTGCATCTATGAAACACTTTGGAAAGATAATGAACGCCGTGGAGACAGAATTTCAACCTGGGAAGTTTTGCATAAATATAATAACGATTGGAAGATTATCATCGTGGGAGATGCCTCAATGGCAACCTACGAACTGACCTCCGCACGTGGAAGCATTGAGCATTACAACGAAGAATCGGGATTATCTTGGCTTCACAAAATGAGTGGTCATTTTCCTAACTTGGTGTGGCTAAATCCCACAACCTCAGGTTATTGGCAATATACTCAAAGCATAAAAATTATCAGAGATTGGACAGAAAACCGAATGTTTCCCTTGACTATTTCTGGAATTACACAGGCGATGAAATGCTTGAAGAATAGTAAAGTGCGGAATGAGAATTAAATATCATCTGAATTTGGTTTTGTCAGATTGCTGGATTTCTCAGATTTTAAAATCCAATTCATCCTTTAATCCCACGAATCCAAATTCAGACAAGAGCAAATGAATATTTTTTACGAACCAAACATAAAAGAAACTTTACGACTAAACGAAGAGGAATCCCGTCACGCAGTCAAGGTTTTAAGGCTTTCGGTAGGAGATTTGCTTTATGTTGTGGACGGGCGAGGAGGTTTTTACAAATGTCAAATAAAATCTCCGATTGATAAAAAATGTGAAATTAAAATCGTCGAAGAAACTCAAAATTATGGACTTCGAGATTATTACATACATTTAATTATTGCTCCAACCAAAAACCTGGACAGAATCGAATGGATGGTCGAAAAGTGCGTTGAAATCGGAATTAATGAAATTTCTTTTATTCAAACCCGTTATTCTGAAAGGAAAGAAGTCAAAACGAATCGTATTGAAAGAATTGCCATTGGTGCGATGAAACAATCGTTAAAAGCATTTCTTCCTAAAATAAACGAAATGATTACTTGGAAAGAGTTTTTGAAAAAAGATTATTCCGAGAATTTCAAGATTATTGCCCATTTGGAGGAAGGAAATCGAAAATTAATTCAACAAATTGCAGAACCTAAATCAAAATATGCTGTTTTGGTTGGACCAGAAGGCGATTTTTCAACCGAAGAAATTAATCAAGCCCTCGAAAAAGGTTTTCTTCCAATAACTTTGGGTGAAAGTCGTTTGAGAACAGAAACAGCGGGATTAGTGGCGTGTCATACACTATCAGTTATCAATGAACAGTTATCAGTAAACAATTAACAAAATATGAAAATCAAATTATCATCAATTAATATTAAATCAATTTTTTACTGTTTACTGTTTACTGCTAACTGTTCACTGACAATCGCTCAATCTTCTTTCAAAATTGCCAAAATGAAATATGGTGGTGGGGGAGATTGGTATTGTAATAAAACATCGCTGGGAAACCTTATTAAATTCTGTAATAGTAATTTAAGAACAAATATTTCACCCGAAGAAGACATCGTTGAACCTTCAAGTCCAGAGCTTTTTACGTATCCTTTTGTGCATTTGACAGGACATGGGAATATCGTTTTCACTGAATCTGAGTCTCTAAATCTTCGCAAATATTTAATTGGTGGGGGGTTTCTACACGCTGATGATAATTATGGGTTAGATAAATTTTTGAGGAGAGAAATGAAGAAAGTTTTTCCAGAATTAAGTTTTATTGAATTACCTTTTAATCATCCTATTTATTCCCAGAAATTTAAGTTTACTAATGGTTTACCCAAAGTTCACGAACACGATAACAAGCCTCCGCAAGGTTTTGGACTAATTTATCAAGGACGCTTGGTTTGTTTTTATAGCTACGAATGCGATTTAGGAAACGGTTGGGAAGACCAATCAGTTTACAATGACCCCGATGCTGTCAGGCAAAAAGCCTTGCAAATGGGTGCAAATCTGGTTTCTTATGCCCTAACGATTGATTAGAATCCGATATTTGTCAGAATAATTGAATATCTTGAACCTTTTAGGGCTACAATTAGTCATAACTTAGTACAACAAAACAAATTAAAAATATGCAATTGGTATTGCCCGCTTTCATTTTTCACTGGTACTTATCCTTATTTAGTCAAACATTTTTTTTGCACCGTTATTCGGCTCATAAAATGTTTACGATGAATAAATTTTGGGAAAAATTCTTTTATTTTTTAACGTATGTTTCACAAGGCTCGTCCTATTTAAGTCCACGTGCTTACGCAATTTTGCATAGAATGCACCACGCTTTTAGTGATACTGAAAAAGATCCGCACTCACCTCATTTTTCAGATAACGTATTTTTGATGATGTGGAAAACAAAAAATATTTATAATGCTCTTTTAAATAATAAAACGAAAATCGAAGAGCGTTTTGA
>JANXML010000122.1 GCA_025354645.1 Arcicella sp.
GCTACGATTGCGGTAAATGGCTCAGTTTCTTTGAAATTTAAAGCAAAAATTGCCGCTTCTGGAACGATTACGAACAAAGCAGAAATCAGTAAATCCGACCAATTTGACCCTGATTCTCAGCCCAATACAGGCACAGAAGACGGACAAGATGACGTAGGAGCCGTTTCGTTGAATGGACAGCAAGCGGATTTATCACTCATAAAATCAGTTTCCAATAACACGCCAAACGTAGGGGATAATATTACTTATACCATTACGGTAAACAATGCAGGACCTTCGACAGCAACGAATATTGAAGTAAAAGACGTATTGCCAGCAGGATTGACTTTTGTGAGTAGTATTGATTTCACAAACGCTTCTGGAACATTGACGGCAACCGTTGCGAGTATTGCGGTGGGTACGCCAAAAGTATTAACATTTATAGCGAAAGTTACGAATGCAGGAACGATAAATAACAAAGCAGAAATTTCAAAAGCCGACCAGTTTGACCCTGACTCTCAACCAAATACGGGCGTAGATGATGGTCAAGACGATACGGACGATGCTCCATTGACAACCCAAAGTGCAGATTTGAGTTTGACCAAAACGGTTTCAAATACTTCACCGAATGTTGGGCAGAATATTACTTATTCAATTTTAGTAAAAAATGATGGACCAAACACGGCTACGAATGTTCAAGTAAAAGACGTTTTGCCAGCAGGTTTAACTTTTGTTTCTTCAAGTAATTTTACAAATTTATCAGGAACGCTTACTTCAAATCCACAAACGATTGGTGTGGGTACAACTAAAACTTTAACGTTTATTGCTACCGTTACACAATCAGGAGCAATTTTGAACAAAGCCGAAGTCTCAAAATCTGACCAATTCGACCCAGATTCACAACCAAATACAGGCACAGAAGATGGTCAAGATGATACGGGAGGCGTTTTGATTGGTGGACAACAAGCAGATTTGAGTTTGGCAAAATCGGTTTCAAATACTGCACCCAATGTAGGCGATGTGATTACCTATACCATCAAAGTTTCCAACGCAGGACCAAGTGCGGCAACGAATGTGGAAGTAAAAGATATTTTACCAGCGGGATTACAATTTGTGAGTAGCACGCAAGTTTTGGCAAGTGGAAATATTTTGACGACAATGATTCCGACAATTCCAGCCAATGGTTTTGTGGATTTGACCTATCAGGCAAAAGTCCTTGCTCCAACGGGTTCAGTGGGCGAATATAAAAACAAAGTAGAAATAACAAAATCTGACCAATTCGACCCTGATTCTCAACCGAATACAGGCACAGAAGACGGTCAAGACGATACCGCAAACCAAACAATTACGCCCAAAACGGCAGATTTGAGTTTAACGAAAACGGTTTCAAAAACGAATCCGAATGTAAACGAGGTCATTACTTATACTATCAAAGTAAAAAATGATGGAACAGATGTTGCAACGAATGTTCAGGTAAAAGATGTTTTACCAGCAGGTTTAACGTTTGTAAGTTCTACCGATTTTACCAATACAAACGGTACATTATTCTCAAATAATATTGCCTCAATTACTGTGGGAGCAGAAGCTGTACTAAGTTTCCAAGCGAGAGTATTGACATCGGGAGCAATTTTGAACCGTGCCGAGGTTAGTAAATCTGACCAATTTGATATTGATTCTCAACCAAATACGGGTGTAACCGATGGTCAGGACGATACAGGTGGAGTTTTGATTGGTGGACAACAAGCGGATTTGAGTTTGCAAAAATCAGTTTCAAATACTAATCCAAATGTAGGCGATAATGTAACTTATACGATTGTAGTTACAAATGCAGGACCTTCAACGGCTACGAATGTAGAAGTTAAAGACATATTGCCAGCAGGTTTAACTTTTGTGAGTAGTAGTGATTTTACAAATGCTTCTGGAACATTGACTATAACCGTTGCAAGTATTGTTACGGGAACGCCAAAAACTTTAAC
The DNA here is from genome assembly GCA_025354645.1 of Arcicella sp. Taxonomy (GTDB): domain Bacteria; phylum Bacteroidota; class Bacteroidia; order Cytophagales; family Spirosomataceae; genus Arcicella. Next base: position 1,956 of record JANXML010000122.1, read on the forward strand.
TTTCATTGCAAAAGTTACGAGTCCAGGAACGATTATCAACAAAGCAGAAGTAAGTAAATCAGATCAATTTGATGCTGATTCACAGCCAGGTACAGGAACAGAAGACGGTCAGGACGATACGGATGACGCAACATTAACAACCCAACAAGCCGATTTGAGTTTGACAAAAATTGTGTCGAACACGAGTCCGAGCGTTGGGCAAAACATAACGTATTCAGTTTTAGTAAAAAATGATGGACCAAATGCAGCGACTAATGTTGAGGTAAAAGATATTTTGCCAGCAGGTTTACAATTCGTGTCTTCAAGTGACTTTACGAACACGGCAGGAACATTGACATCTACCCCACAAACGATTGGCGTAGGAACTACTGTAACATTAACATTCGTAGCAAAAGTTACCGCTTCGGGAGCAATCTTGAACCGTGCGGAAGTCAGTAAATCTGACCAATTCGACCCTGATTCTCAACCAAATACGGGCGTTACTGACGGTCAAGATGATACAGGAGGCGTTTTGATTGGTGGACAGCAAGCGGATTTATCATTAGCTAAAACTGTATCAAACGCAAGTCCAAATGTTGGTGATAACATCATTTACACCATAAATGTAACGAATGTAGGACCTTCAACGGCAACTAATGTTGAAGTAAAAGACGTATTGCCAGCGGGTTTACAATTCATTTCATCAAGTGATTTCCAATTATCGGGAAGCACTTTAACGAGCCAAATTGCGAGTTTGCCAATTGGAAATAAAACCTTGACATTCGTAGCGAAAGTTACAGGTAATCAAGGAATTACGAATAAAGCCGAAATTAGTAAATCTGATCAATTCGACCCAGATTCACAGGTGAATACAGGTACAGAAGATGGTCAAGATGATACGGATTCAGTACGAGTAAAACCAAGAATTGCGGATTTGAGTTTGGAGAAATTAGTTTCTAAAACGAATCCAAACGTAGGTGAAACGATTATTTATACTATAAAAGTAAAGAATGCAGGTCCCGATAATGCGACTAATGTTCAGGTGAAAGATGTTTTGCCAGCGGGGTTACAATTTGTGAGTAGTACAGATTTTATCCAAAGCACGGGAGCAACTTTATTATCAAATAGCATTGCAAGCGTAACCGCAGGTGGTGAAGTTTCATTGACTTTCCAAGCCAAAGTTTTACAAAGTGGAGCAATATTAAATAAAGCAGAAGTTAGTAAATCAGACGTTTATGATCCTGACTCTCAACCTAATACAGGTACAGAAGACGGTCAAGATGATACAGGCGGTGTTTTGATTGGTGGACAACAAGCGGATTTATCATTAACCAAAGCTGTTTCAAACAACGCTCCAAATGTTGGGGATAATGTAACTTATACCATCACAGTTTCAAATGCAGGATCTTCAACGGCTACCAATATTGAGGTACAAGATATTTTACCAGCAGGATTACAATTTGTGAGTAGTTCAGATTTTGTAAATACGAATGGTACACTCACGGGAACGGTTGCCAGTATTACTACAAGCAATCCAAAAGTATTAACATTTATTGCAAAAGTAACTGGTAATCAAACGATTATCAACAAAGCTGAAATCTCAAAATCTGACCAATTCGACCCAGATTCACAAGTGGGAACGGGTACAGAAGACGGTCAGGATGATACGGGTGGTGTAAGTTTAACGCCCCAAAGTGCAGATTTAAGTTTATTGAAAACAGTAAGTAAAACTAATCCAACCGTTGGAGAAACGATTACTTATACAATTTCGGTAACGAATGAAGGTCCAAACGTAGCTACGAATGTTGAAGTAAAAGACGTTCTTCCAGCAGGTTTACAATTTATTTCAAGTACAGATTTAATCAATACAGCAGGAACATTAACAGGCACGATTGCGAACATTCCATTGGGAGCAACAAGAAGTTTGACTTTCCAAGCAAGAGTAACGCAAGCAGGAGCAATTCTAAATAAAGCCGAAGTAAGTAAATCCGACCAATTTGATATTGATTCTCAACCGAATACAGGTACAAATGATGGTCAGGACGATACAGGTAGTGTTTTGATTGGTGGACAGCAAGCAGATTTATCATTAGCTAAAACTGTAAATAATGCTATACCAAACGTTGGAGATAACATCATTTACTCAATAAATGTAACGAATGCAGGACCTTCAACGGCTACCAATGTAGAAGTAAAAGACGTATTGCCAGCAGGTTTACAATTCATTTCATCAAGTGATTTCCAATTATCAGGAAGCACTTTGACGAGTCAAATTGCGAGTTTGCCAATTGGCAATAAAGTATTGACATTCGTAGCGAAAGTTACAGGAAATCAAGGTATTACCAACAAAGCTGAAATCTCAAAATCTGACCAATTCGACCCTGACTCACAGGTAAATACAGGCACAGAAGATGGTCAAGATGATACGGATTCAGTAAGTGTGAAGCCAAGAATTGCGGATTTGAGTTTGGAGAAATTAGTTTCTAAAACGAATCCAAACGTTGGCGAAACGATTACTTATACTATTAAAGTAAAAAATGCTGGTTCTGATAATGCCACAAATGTGCAGGTAAAGGATGTTTTGCCCGCAGGTTTGCAATTTATAAGTAGTACCGATTTTACACAAAGTACAGGAGCAACTTTATTATCAAATAACATTGCCAGCGTAACAGCAGGTGGCGAAGTAGCTTTGACTTTCCAAGCCAAAGTTTTACAAAGTGGAGCAATTTTAAACAAAGCGGAAGTTAGTAAATCAGACGTTTACGATCCTGATTCACAACCTAATACAGGCACAGAAGACGGTCAGGATGATACAGGAGGTGTTTTGATTGGTGGACAACAAGCGGATTTATCATTAACCAAAGCTGTTTCAAACAACGCTCCAAATGTTGGGGATAATGTAACTTATACCATCACAGTTTCAAATGCAGGACCTTCAACGGCAACGAATGTAGAAGTGAGAGATGTTTTACCAGCAGGTTTAACTTTTGTTTCAAGTACAGATTTTATAAATACGAATGGTACACTCACGGGAACGGTTGCCAGTATTACTACAAGCAATCCTAAAACCTTAACTTTCATTGCAAAAGTCATTGTTAATCAAGTAATTACAAATAAAGCGGAGATAAGTAAATCAGACCAATTCGACCCAGATTCACAGCCAGGTAGTGGCACGGAAGATGGTCAAGATGATACAGGTGCGGCAAGTTTGACCCCACAAAGTGCGGATTTGAGTTTATTGAAAACCGTTTCTAAAACTAATCCTACCGTTGGCGAAATTATTACTTACAGCGTTTCAGTAAGTAATGCAGGAGTAAATATTGCCACGGGAGTTGCCGTAAAAGACAGTTTGCCTACGGGTTTACAATTTGTGAGCAGTTCAGACTTTACGAATGCGAGCGGAGTTTTAACAGCCAGTAATATAGTCGTTCCAATCGGAGCAACTAAAACGCTAACTTTCCAAGCAAGAGTTACCCAAGCGGGTGCAATCCTAAACAAAGCCGAGGTCTCAAAATCAGACCAATTCGACCCAGATTCACAGCCAAATACAGGCACAAATGATGGTCAGGATGATACAGGAGGCGTTTTGATTGGTGGACAACAAGCAGATTTGTCATTAGCGAAAGCCGTAAATAATACTACGCCAAATGTTGGTGATAATATCATTTATACGATTACAGTAACGAATGCAGGACCAAGTACAGCCACGAATGTAGAAGTAAAAGACGTATTACCAGCAGGTTTACAATTCATCTCATCAAGTGATTTCCAATTGTCAGGAAGCACTTTGACGAGTCAGATTTTGAGTTTGCCAATTGGCAATAAAGTTTTGACTTTTGTAGCGAAAGTTACAGGTAATCAAGCAATTACCAACAAAGTCGAAATCTCAAAATCAGACCAATTCGACCCTGATTCACAAGTGAATACAGGTACAGAAGATGGTCAAGATGATACGGATTCAGTAAGCGTAAAGCCAAGAATCGCTGATTTGAGTTTAGAAAAATTAGTTTCTAAAACGAATCCAAACGTTGGCGAGACGATTACATATACAATAAAAGTAAAAAACGCAGGTCCCGATAATGCGACTAATGTACAGGTGAAAGATGTTTTGCCAGCGGGTTTGCAATTTGTAAGTAGCAGTGATTTTACCAATACATCTGGACTATTATTGTCAAATAATATTGCTTCTGTTACGACAGGCGGTGAAGTTTCACTCACATTCTTAGCCAAAGTATTGACTTCTGGATTAATTACCAATAAGGCAGAAATCAGTAAATCAGACGTTTATGACCCTGATTCTAAGCCTGATAATGGCGTAAATAACAACGAAGACGATACAGACGGAATCACTATCGGCGGGCAACAGGCGGATTTATCGCTCCAAAAAGACATTGATAATGCTTCGCCAAATGTTGGGGACATCGTAACTTATACGATTACGGTTTCAAATGCAGGACCTTCAACGGGTACGGGCGTAGAGGTGCAAGATATTTTGCCAGCGGGTTTACAGTTCGTTTCGAGTAGCGATTTTGTCAATGTAAATGATACGTTGAAAACCTCAGCACCTTTGACAATTGCCATTGGAACGCCAAGAGTTTTGACATTTAAGGCAAAAGTGCTTACGCCAGATTCTCGAATTGCCAATTCGAGCTACCGTATTACCAACAAAGCCGAAATCTCAAAAGCCGACCAGTTTGATACTGATTCTCAACCAAATTCGGGTACAGAAGACGGTCAGGATGATACCGATAATGCCATTTTGACGATTCAACAAGCAGATTTGAAATTGCAAAAAACAGTTTCTAAAACTAATCCAACTGTCGGAGAATCAATTACTTATACGATTGCCGTTACCAACGAAGGACCAAATACTGCGACCAATGTTGAGATAAAGGACGTATTGCCAACAGGTTTAGAATTTGTTTCGAGTTCATCATTGAGTAACAATGCAGGAACATTGACAGGAACGATTGCCAACATTCCTTTGGGCGTAACTCGTAGCGTAACTTTCGTTGCCAAAGTAACTCAATCGGGATCAATTTTGAACAAAGCAGAGGTTAGCAAGTCAGACCAATTTGACCCAGATTCTCAACCTAATACAGGCACAGAAGACGGTCAGGACGATACAGGAGGCGTTTTAATCGGTGGACAACAAGCGGATTTGAGTTTGATGAAAACCGTAGATAACGCTCGCCCAAATGTGGGTGATAATGTTACTTACACCATCACCGTGAAAAATGCAGGACCAAGCGATGCCACCAATGCTGAGGTGCGTGATGTGTTGCCAGCGGGCTTACAATTCATCAGTTCGTCAGATTTTACTTCGCAGGGCTCAATCTTGTTGGCGAATATTCCGACATTGACGAATGGTTCAACAAAAACCTTGAAATTTATTGCGAAAGTCATTGGTTCTCAGAAGATTGTGAACAAAGCGGAGATTTCAAAATCAGACCAATTTGACCCTAATTCTCAACCAAATACAGGAACAGAAGACGGTCAGAATGATACGGATTCGACAGTCGTAAAACCACAATTAGCAGATTTGAGTTTGACCAAAACCGTCTCGAATCAACAGCCAAATGTGGGCGATGAAATCACTTATACCATTACTATTAAAAATGCAGGAACTGATGTAGCCACCAACGTACAGGCGAAAGATATTTTACCAACGAGTTTACAATTCGTAAGTTCAGGAACGCCTGCCGCAACTGATTTCACGTTATCAGGTGGAAATATTTTGACCTCAAATAATATCCTTTCAATTGCTGTAAATGGACAAGCGGTGCTGACTTTCAAAGCCAAAGTTACGGCTTCGGGAAGTATCACGAACAAGGCACAGGTTACGAAATCTGACCAGTATGACCCTGATTCTCAGCCAAATAACGGAACGGATAACAACGAAGACGACACCGATGCCATCACCATTGGCGGACAGCAAGCGGATTTATCATTGCAAAAAGACATTGACAATGCCAATCCAAATGTGGGAGATATTGTTACTTACACGATTACGGTAAAAAATACTGGACCAAGCATTGCGACCAATGTTGAGGTAAAAGATATTTTGCCAAAAGGTTTAGCTTTTGTAAGTAGTACAGATTTCTTAACAACGGGTGATACATTAAAAGCACAAGTTGGAACGGTTCAAATAGGAACGCCAAAAATTGTTACTTTCAAAGCAAAAGTCTTAACCCCAACATCGAATAACGAAAATCGAACATCGATTATCAATAAAGCCGAAATCTCAAAAGCCGACCAGCAAGACCCTGATTCACAGGTAAATACAGGAACTTCGGACGGTCAGGATGATACGGATGATGCTGTATTGACGATACAAACTGCCGATTTGAAACTCTTGAAAACCGTTTCGAATCCAAGTCCAACGGTGGGTTCTACGGTAACATATTCAATTACGGTAACGAATGAGGGAACAAGTGCGGCAACGAATGTAGAAATTACGGACGTTTTGCCAGCAGGTTTACAATTTGTGAGTTCTTTGAATTTTGTAGAAAGTCCTTCGGGAACACTCAAAACTACGCTTGCCAATTTGGCTTCGGGTACAAACAGAACGCTGACTTTCGTAGCAAAAGTTACGCAAGCGGGGGCAATCACAAACAAAGCTCAAATTACTAAATCAGACCAGTATGACCCTGATTCTCAGCCAAATACAGGCACAGAAGATGGTCAGGATGATACCGATGGCGTAACGATTGGCGGACAACAAGCAGATTTGAGTTTGAAGAAATTAGTCTCAAACGCCTCAGGAACGCCTGCCGCACCAAATGTGGGTGAAAACGTAACCTATACCATCGAAGTTCTGAACTCAGGACCTTCAACGGCAACCAATGTAGAGGTAAAAGATATTTTGCCAACGGGCTTACAATTTGTGAGTAGTTCAGATTTTATTGCCCAAGGAAATACGCTAACGGCACAAATTCCAAACATTGCAAATGGGGAGAAAAAGCGAGTAACATTCGTAGCAAAAATTACTCAGGCAACCGCTATTACCAACCACGCTCAAATCTCGAAAGCCGACCAATTCGACCCAGATTCAAATCCGAATTCTGGCGTTACGGATGGCGAAGATGATACGGATTCTGTAAGGGTTACACCAAAATTTGCGGATTTGAGTTTGAAGAAATTAGTGTCGAACACAAGCCCACAAGTTGGAGAAATTATCACTTATACGATTAAGGTTAAAAACAATGGAACGAGTGATGCGACTGGCGTTTCGGTAAGAGATATTCTACCCGAGGGATTAAGTTTTGTAAATCCACCATTAGGAACGACTCAGGATTTCTTTATTAATTCTGGTAACGTGATGTTTACAGAGCTTTTCACAGTAATAAATGGTCAGGAAGTTTCAAAGACTTTCAAGGCTCAGGTTACGAAAGCGGGTAGTATTTTGAACAAAGCTGAAATTGTAAGTTCCGACCAAGCAGACCCAAATTCAACGCCAAACAACGGAACGGAGAATAACGAAAACGATACGGACGGTGTAATTATCAACAGTCAGCAAGCGGATTTGAGTTTGGAGAAAACGGTTTCTAACTTAAAACCAAACGTTGGCGAGGTCATTACTTACACCATCAAAGTATTCAACGCAGGACCAAGCAAGGCGACAAACGTACAGGTAAAAGACATTTTGCCGACTGGTTTAGACTTCGTAGCGAGTGCTGATTTCACGAATTCAAATGATTCGTTGAAATCTAAAAACATAGATTCTATTGCCGTGGGAAGTTCAGCAAGTTTGACTTTCCAAGCGAAAGTAGTACAATCGGGAGCGATAGAAAACCGTGCGGAAGTTTCAAAATCTGACCAGTATGATGCTGATTCTCAACCAAATACAGGCACAAAAGACGGACAGGATGACCAAAATGGCGTAACAATTCAGACCCAACAAGCAGATTTAAGTTTGCAGAAAACTGTTTCGGCAGGTCCTTATAATGTGGGCGATGTCGTAACGTACAGTATTTCGGTAAATAATGCAGGAACAGATTTGGCGACTAATATTGAGGTAACGGACGTATTGCCAGCAGGATTGACTTTTGTAAATAGCAGTTCGTTTGTGAACAATGCAGGAACGTTGAAAGCCAATATTACGGGCTTGGCAATTGGTACAAGTACGACTTTGACTTTCCAAGCAAAAATCACAAAGTCTGGAACAATTAATAACAAAGCCCAAATCACTAAATCCGACCAATTTGACCCAGATTCAAGTCCGAATAATGGAACAGAAAATGGTGAAGATGATACTGATAATGAGGCGATTAGCACGCAAGCAGCCGCAGATTTAAGTTTGACAAAAGCAGTAAGTAATCGTTTGCCAAACGTAAACGACCTCATTACTTATACGATAACAGTAAAAAATGCAGGACCAGATACTGCCCGAAATGTGGCGGTAAAAGATGTGTTACCAGCAGGTTTATTGTTTATTAATAGTTCAAATTTTACAAATACTTTAACAACTTTAACGAGCAATAATATCCAAAAAATTGCTCCAAGTGATTCTGTAAAATTGAGTTTTGTAGCACGAGTAACCGCAAATGGAGCAATTGTAAACAAAGCCGAAATCTCAAAATCTGACACTTTCGACCCTGATTCTCAACCAAATACAGGCACAGAAGACGGTCAAGACGATACAGGTGGCGTAATTATTGGCGGACAACAGGCGGATTTAAGTTTAGAAAAATCAGTCTCGAATCCATCAGGAACGCCTGCCGCACCAAATATAGGTGAAACCGTTACATACTCAATTACGGTTCGTAATGCAGGACCAGACGTAGCCACGGGCGTACAGGTAAAGGATATTTTACCCGCAGGTTTACAATTTGTGAGTAGTAATGATTTTACAAAATCAGGAGATACTTTACGAAATACAAGTCTTTTGACGGTTCAAGTTGGAACTCCACAAGTATTGACTTTCATGGCTGTATTGCTTTCGCCCGCTTCTCGAATTGCCAATTCGAGCTACAGTATTAGCAACAAAGCGGAGATTTCAAAATCTGACCAATTTGACCCTGATTCTCAACCAAATACGGGTGTGAATGACGGTCAGGATGATACGGATGATGCCATCGTAACACCAAAAATTGCTGATTTAAGTATCAAAAAATCAGTCGATAATGTAACGGCAAAAACCGCCAACGGAGCAGCTATTTTCAATGTGGGAGATATTTTGACTTACCGTTTGAAAGTAAGCAATGCAGGACCTTCAACGGCTATGAATGTCGAAATCAAAGACATTTTGCCAGCAGGTTTGACATTCGTTTCATCAAATGATTTGATATTGAATACAGGAACATTGGTTGGAATTGTACAGAACTTGCCAATAGGTTCAACGAAAGAGTTTGTTTATACAGCGAAGCTACAACCAACATCGAACATCGCAAATCGAACATCGGTAAACAAAGTTCAAATTACCAAATCCGACCAATTCGATATTGATTCAAGCCCAAATAACGGCACACAAAATGGCGAAGATGATACTGATAGTTTAGCGGTTTATGGACGTTCTGCCGACTTGTCAATAAAGAAAATTGCTTCTGATTCAGTCTTCAATGTGGGCGATGTCATTACATATTCCATCCAAGTAAAAAATAACGGAACGGATGCCCAAAGCAATGTTACGGTGAAAGATATTTTGCCCGCAGGATTAACATTTGTGAGTAGCTTAGACTTTGTGAATCAAGGAAATACGCTTACAAGTCAAATCCAAAATTTATTAGTAGGAGAAACAAAAACGCTTTCGTATAAAGCAAAAATTAGCAGTTTCAATGCTACTTTGAAAAACATCGTTTCACTGACGAATCCACAGATTCCAGACTTAAATGTTAGCAACGATAAAGACTCATCAACAGTCAGAGTTCGCTCGGCGGATTTGAGTTTGACCAAAGCCGTAAACAACTCTAACGCCAACGTAGGTGATGTCGTTACGTTTACTTTGACGGTTAATAATGCGGGTGTCGATATTGCCACAAACGTACAGGTGAAAGATGTTTTACCAGCAGGTTTAGAGTTTGTAAACAGCGGAGACTTTACCCTTTCGGGAGGTAATATTTTATTAAGTAAAACGCTCCCAATCGTAGTAAAAGGCACACCAGAAGTCTTGACTTTCAAAGCCAAAATCACACAAATCGGACGCATTACGAACAAAGCAGAAATTTCAAAATCAGATGCTTATGACCCTGATTCACAGCCCAATACAGGTACAGAAGACGGTCAAGACGACGTAGGAGCAGTAACGATAAGCGGTTCACAGGCGGATTTGAGTTTGAAGAAATTAGTATCAAACCCACGTCCAAATGTTGGCGATGTTGTTACCTACACCTTACGTGTATCTAACGCAGGACCAAGCAAGGCGACCAATGTGCAGGTGAAGGATATTTTACCGAATGGTTTGGTATTTATTTCTTCAACAAAATTGGTAAAATCGGGTGATACTTTAACGGCTAATATTGATAGTGTTTCGGTAAATCAGATTGTCGATTTGACTTTTGTAGCACAGGTTTCCCAACCTGTGAGCATCACCAACAAAGCTCAAATCACAAAATCCGACCAATTTGACCCGAACTCTAAGCCAAATTCTGGAACGGAAGACGGACAAAATGATACTGATAAAAACACCATCGTGCCACAAGTGGCGGATTTGAGTTTGCGTAAAACCGTTGATAAAGCCATCATCAATGTAGGCGATGAAGTAACGTACAGCATCACGGTTGCCAATGCAGGACCCGATGTTGCCACGGGCGTACAGGTGAAAGACGTATTGCCTTCGGGAATTATTTTTGTGAGTTCTAAGGACTTCAAATTTAACTCTGATACACTTTTAGCAAACATTCTGACTGTGGCAGTGGGTGGTTCACAAACGGTAACTTTCAAAGCAAGAATTACGGAAACTGGGCAGAAAATAAACAAAGCCCAAATCTCAAAATCTGACCAGTATGACTCTGATTCTCAGGTAAATACAGGCACACAAGACGGACAAGATGATACCGACAGCGTGCGTGTGGTAGTCAATCAAGCGGATTTGAGTTTGAAGAAAACCGTATCGAATAGCAAGCCAAACGTAGGTGAAAACTTCACTTATACCATCACGGTTTCAAACGCTGGACCTTCAACGGCGACCAACGTAGAAGTAAAAGATTATTTGCCCGTAGGTTTGACTTTTGTAAGCAGTAGTGATTTCGCTTTGGCAGGAACGATTTTAACGGCAAAAATTGATACGATAAAATCAGGTACAAATAAAGTCTTGACTATAATTGCTAAAACTACTAAATCGGGTACAATTACCAACAAAGCCGAAATTAGTAAAGCAGACCAATTCGATCCAGATTCTAAACCAAACAACGGTACAGAAAATGGCGAAGACGACCAAGACCGTGTAACCATCGGTTCGCAAGTTGCAGATTTGAGTTTAGCAAAAACCGTCAGCAATCCAAGAGCCAACGTAGGCGATATTGTAACTTTTACGATGACAGTTACGAACATCGGTCCCGACTCGGCAACGAATGTAACGGTAAAAGACATTTTGCCAATAGGTTTGGAATTGGTTTCGCCACTTGATTTTACGGATAATAGCGGAGCATTGATTTCTAAAAACATTGTTTCCATTGCACCAAACGGAACGGCAAAACTGACTTTCTTAGCAAAAATTACGAAGTCAGGAGCAATCATTAACAAAGCCGAAATCATTGCCTCAGACCAGCAAGACCCTGATTCACAGCCTAATACAGGAACGGAAGACGGACAAGACGACATCGGTCGAGTGATTCTGAACGGGCAACAAGCCGATTTGAGTTTGCAGAAAAATGTATCGAACACCAGTCCGAATTTTGGCGAAATCATTACTTACACCATCAAAGTAAGCAATGCAGGACCGAATAATGCGACAGGTATTGAAGTGAAAGATGTGTTGCCAGCAGGATTACAATTCATAAGCACAGGAACGCCTGCCGGTACTAAGTTTACGAACTATGCAGGAACATTAATCGCCAATATTGATTCAGTAATTGTTGGACAAACGGTTTCATTAACCTTCCAAGCCAAGAACAATGTTGCCCCAACATCGAACATCGAACAACGAATAACGAATAAAGCTGAAATTGCAAAATCCGATCAATTCGACCCAGATTCTTCTCCAAACAACGGAACAGAAAATGGCGAAGACGATACGGACGGCGTAAGTTTCACGACCCAAGCGGCGGATTTGTCCATCAAAAAAGGCGTTTCGGCGGGACCTTATAATGTAGGTGATAACGTAACTTATACGATTACGGTAAAAAATAACGGACCAAGTTTGGCGACAAATGTAGTCGTAAGTGATTCATTACCAAATAGTTTGAGTTTTGTTTCGGGAACTGGATTCATTAATACTAACGGAAAAATCACGGCAGGAATCGGAAGTTTAGCAGTTGGAAATACACAGACTTTGACTTTGGTTGCGAAGATTACCAAATCAGGTTCAATCCAAAATACGGGTATCATCGTGAAGTCTGACCAGTTCGACCCCGATACGAAAAATAACCGTGATTCTGTCATAATCAGTACCCAAAAAGCAGCAGATTTGAGTTTGCGTAAAACCGTTTCCAACCGTACAGGAACGCCTGCCGCACCATCGGTAGGAAGCAACGTAACATTCACAATTTACGTGAAAAACTCAGGACCAGATGCCGCCCAAAACGTACAGGTAAAAGACTATATGCCAGTAGGTTTAGCGTTTGTGAGTAGTTTAGATTTCACACTTTTAGGAGACGGAAATCTACAAAGCAAAATCGTTCCAACAATAGCAAACGGCGACAGCGTAGCGTTAGCATTCGTAGGACAGATTTCCCAATCTGTCAGAATAATTAACAAAGCAGAAATAAGTAAATCCGACACCTACGACCCTGATTCTCAACCGAATACAGGCACATCAGACGGTCAGGACGATACAGGAGGCGTAACGCTGAACGGTCAAGAAGCGGATTTGAGTTTGCGTAAAGACGTAGATAATGCCTCTCCAAATGTGGGCGATGTGGTAACATATACCATCAAAGTAAGCAACGCAGGACCAAACATTGGGACCAATGTTGAGGTACAAGATATTTTACCAGCAGGTTTAGAAATAGTGTCAGTAGGCGATTTCATAAAAACAGGAAACGCATTAACGGCAACATTCCCAAGTATCGGAATTAAGGAAACTAAAACGTTGATTTTCACGGCAAGAGTATTAGCTCCAACTAATTCAACAACGATTACAAACAAAGCACAGATAACAAAATCCGACCAATATGACCCAGATTCTAATCCAAATTCAGGAACAGAAGACGGTCAGGACGATACGGATGATGCCGTTATTAACATCCAACAGGCGGATTTGAGTTTGAAGAAAACTTTGGACGGAGCAACCTCTGTAACGAAAGGTTCAGTCGTA
>JANXML010000134.1 GCA_025354645.1 Arcicella sp.
TATGCAGGAAATTTAATCCTAAAATCTTCTAATTCTTTTTTGCTAAGTATTTGATTATGAATAACTTCTGAATCTTTTTGATAAAAAACTTGATTCCCTTTAAAATCAATTAGGGCAGAATTACCCGAATATGCTAAGCCCATCCCATCCTTGCCAACTCGATTTACTCCAATGCAATAGCTCTGATTTTCAATGGCACGAGCCTGCAAAAGCGTATCCCAAACCCGTGAACGAACACTGGGCCAATTGGCAATGTAGATTAATAAATCATATGCGATATTCGATATTCGATTTTCGGTATTTAAGTAACGGTTCCTTGACCAAACTGGAAATCTTAAATCATAACAAATTAAAGGGCAAATTCGCCAGCCTTTCAATTCAACAATTAAACGATTTGTGCCTGCCGTGAAAGTTTTATTCTCTTCTTCCATCCTGAAAAGATGCCTTTTGTCGTATGTTTCAAAACTTCCATCGGGTCGCATCCAAATTAATCTATTAAAAAAATATTCTCCTTCTTTAACAATAAAACTGCCCGTTATGACTGCTTGAGTCCGTTTTGCTTGTTGTTTTAACCATTTGAACGTAGTGAAATTCATGGGTTCAGCCATTGCTTTTGCATTCATCGTAAAGCCAGTTGTAAACATTTCAGGCAGAATAATGAGATCAGTTGGTAAAGAAATCTGAGCCATTTTTTCCTCTAAATTTGCCAAATTTGCGATTGAATTTTCCCAAAATAAATCTGTTTGAATAATGGTTACTGAAAGGTCTTGCATGAATCAGGATGTTTTTATGAAGTAAATTTACTAATTTTAATTCTTTACAATAAAGTTACCAAAAACTAAATATCAATATACATGAAAACAATACTTAACTTCTTGGTTATCAGTATTTTGCTTTCTTTCAAAGCAGATGAACATCCAACACTTGCCATTGGTTCTGCAGCACCCGATTTCAGTTTGAAGGGGGTTGATGGCAAAATGTATTCGCTAAAATCCTTTGCCAATGCTAAAATTTTAATGATTGTTTTCACCTGTAATCATTGTCCAACGGCACAAGCGTATGAAACAAGATTAAAGAAAATCACTTCGGATTATAAAACAAAAGGTGTGCAAGTGGTTGCCATTTCTCCTAATGATGCAAAATCTGTTCGATTAGATGAAATGGGCTACACTGATTTGGGAGATACTTACCAAGATATGCAAAATAGAGCCAAAATTGCAGGGTTTAATTTTCCTTATTTATACGATGGAGACACTGAAATTACGTCAATAAAATACGGACCAATTGCAACTCCGCATGTTTTTATATTTGATGAAAAACGCATTTTACGTTATAATGGACGCATTGATGATGTTGAAAAGCCAACGGGAACGCCCACAAGTTTGGATACTCGAAATGCTCTTGATAATTTATTGGCTAAACAAAAAGTAGCGATTGAAAAAACGAAAGTATTTGGTTGTTCGGTTAAGTGGGCAGAAAAAGAAGAACTCACCAATAAGGAAAAAGAAAGTTGGGTAACGGAGGCGGTTAATATTGAAAGTATCAATGATGAAGGTATAAAACAACTTTTAAAGAATGATACCAAAAAATTACGTCTAATTAATGTTTGGGCAACTTGGTGTGGACCGTGCGTAGCAGAAATCCCCGATTTCTTAAATATTAATAGGATGTATCGAAACCGTGATTTTGAATTTGTGACAATTAGTGCCGACAAACCAGATAAAAAAGAAAAGGCTTTGGCAACGTTGAAAAGACTGCAAGCGTCGAGCAAAAACTATATTTATAATTCGGATGATATCTACAAGCTCATTGAATTGATTGACCCAAAATGGCAAGGAGCATTGCCTTATACGCTTTTAGTTGAGCCAAACGGAAAAATTGTTTATCAGAAGCAAGGAGCCATTAATCCTTTGAAAATGAAGACTTTAATTGTTGAACATCCTTTGATTGGACGTTACTTTTAAGTTTAAATTAGCTCATCACAAAAGCACTAAGATTTACTTTTTAATCCTTAGTGCTTTTGTGTTTTAATAACAAATTTGACATAAATTATTCCTACAACATCTCTGCGACTTTTCTTCCCGTTGCTATGGCTGCATTCAAGGATGGATAAGCTGTTGCATCTCCGCATTGATAAAGTATATCGCTGATTTTCAAATGGTTATCAATATACGATTGATCGAAATTTGGTAATGCTTTTGGAATATGATAGGTTTTTAAGTGTTGCCAATCTTGTACTTCGTTGCCATACCAAGTAATTAATTCTCGCTTGATATTCTTGGCTAATTCATTCTCATCGTACAAATCAAAACCCTGCGTTGAAACTGAAATCAACGATTTTCCATCGGGAGCATAAGCAGGAGCAATGTCGCTCGGAACGCACATGTTATGCACCATAGAAGCACGATTTGGATTAAGCACCAACATCTTATCTTTCAAAGGTGATTGATTGGCTGAAAAATAGGTACAAGTGGTGGCGTTAAATTTTCTGTCGGTAGTTTTCCCCAATAATTTATCCGCATTAAAACCGTCTGTTGCCAATACAATTTTCTCTCCGTATAATTTATCGCCACTCTCTAAATAAACCCTATTTCCATCAATTTTGACCACTTTTGTGTTTAATTTGACCGTGCCGATATAGAGCATTTTTTCAATTTGTTTAGCGATTTGTTCAATTCCTTTTGCGGGAATAACAGCATCACCTTCGTAGAATTTACCAAATACATATTTGAAAAAATTGGCTGATGTTGATAACTCATTTTCTAAGAAAACACCTCCAAAAAATGGTCTGAAAAATTGCTGAATCATATTATCTGAAAAACCGTAATTTCTAAGGTAATCAATCGTTGAAATGCTCTTTTTTTCAAATACTTCCTCTTGAACATTTCCTGTTTCCAGAATCAACCTTAATATCCGTATTTTATCCGCAAAAGTTCCTACATTTGAAGTCAACGAAGACCAAATTTTTGAGGGTTCTTTAAATGGATTTGCCACCATTGAAAAATCATTTTTTTGGATGTCACGAATAATAGCTCCTGACTTAAATGCTTGTAAATCAAGGGATTGATAATCTAAAAGTCGTTGTGCTTCTGGATAGGCGGTAAGGAGAATTTGAAAACCTCGATCCAATAGAAAACCCTCATGTACGTCCGTTCTCACCCGTCCACCAACGCCATCGGATGCTTCCAAAATGAGGGATTGAATGCCTCGGTCTTTCAAATATTTTGCACAAGTTAATCCTGAAATTCCCGCTCCAATGATGATTACCATATTTTTGTTGATTGATTAAGTATAAAATTAACGAAGCAATTTGAAAAGAGTTTGATGGAAAGAAAAAAACGTTAAAATAATTTCAAAAACCTATCTTTGAGAAACCATTTAGTAATCACAAAAATATGCCCCAAAAACTTACCGAAATCATCACTCGAAGTTCATTTAATCAAACTTTATTTGCTGCCGTTACTGCTTTTTTTACTTATATGTGTTTCTATCCATTTAGGCGGGCATACACGGCGGCAACGTATGAAGATTTGGCATTTTTTGGTGTAAATTTTAAGATACTCATCATCACCGCACAAGTGTTGGGTTTTGCGGTTTCTAAGGGCTTAGGCATCAAGTATGTTTCGGAAATGTTACCGCAAAATCGTTCACGTAACTTACTGATAATGATTAGTTTATCATGGATTTGTTATTTATTTTTTGCCTTGACACCCGCTCCGTATAACCTGTTTTTTATTTTCATGGCAAGCCTTCCTTTGGGCATGGTTTATGGTACAATTTTAGGGTTTTTGGAAGGTAGAAAGACCACAGATTTATTGGTTGCAGTCCTCACGGCATCTTTCATTATGGGTTCAGGATTTGCAAAAACCATTGGAAAATGGGTAATGACTTACCTCGAAGTAAGCCAATTTTGGATGCCCTTTGTGGCTTGTACCTTCATGATTGTTCCCTTCGGCGTTTGTGTTTGGTTAATGGGGCAAATTCCTCCCCCAACTTATGAAGATATTCAGAATCGAACTGAAAGAAAACCGATGCAAAAAGCTGATAGAAAGGCATTTATCAAAGAATTTGCTTTGAGTATGACCATTTTTGTGGTGTCTTATGTGTTGCTCACAACCTTCCGAGAATTCAGAGATAATTTTACGCCCGAGATTTGGAAATTATTGGGTTACGGAAATAATTCAACCATTTTTACCCAAACAGAAACGCCTATTGCTATCACCGTTTTATTGATGATGGCAGCGATGCGTTGGGTACAAAATAATTATAAAGCCTTCGTGATTATTCAACTTTTGATGTTGGCGGGTGGGGTTTTAATTGGCTTAAGCACGTTGCTTTTTCAGCAAAAAATTCTGTCACCTGTCGCTTGGCTTACCACTTTGGGTTTGGGTGTATATATGGCTTATGCGATGTGCAATAGTCTATATTTTGAAAGAATGATTGCGGCTTTTAAAAAATCGGGAACGGTGGGATTCTTGATAACTTTTGCAGATTATTATGCTTATATTGGAAGTATTTTGGTATTGTTTTATAAGAATTTTTTTCAAAAAACAATTAATTATCTCGACTTTTTTATCATTCTATCTTATTGTATATCAGTAATTTATGTTATTTTAGTAGTCCTTTCGATGTGGAGTTTGAATGTTAAAAAAAGAAGAAATTAAAAGTATTTTATAATTAATCTTCCCGAAAGTAGAAAGAACTTTCGGGAAGTAAAAAGACTCAGTTAACTGCGTATTTTAAGGAAATTTACCCTAAAAATGCCATATCTTCCTCAGAAAACTCAATTTTTAAAGTATCCATATTTTCAGCCAAATGTTCCAAATTAGCAGTTCCAGGAATTAATAAAATATTTGAAGCATGGTGCAAAAGCCAATTTAATGCTACCTGATGAACGGTTGCATGATGTTTTTCTGCCATTTGCTTTAATTTTTCTTCACCACCAGGATTACCCGCATCCAAAGGATACCAAGGAATGAAAGCGATGTTATTTTCCTGAGTAAATTTCAAAACATCTTCCCATTTGCGATTTCCGTAGCTGTACATATTTTGAACGCTTACTACCGTAAAATATTCCATTGCCTTTTTAATATCATCCACACCAACTTCACTTAATCCAATGTGTTTAATCATGCCTTTTTCTTGAGCATTTTTCAAGAAATTCATTTGGTCTTCTACTGGCACTTTTGGGTCAATTCGATGCAATTGATACAAATCAATGTAATCCAATTTCAATCTCTTTAAACTCCCTTCCAATGCTTCTTGCAGATGTTTTGGATTTCCGTTTATGGGCCATTCATTAGGTCCAGTTCTTTCCAATCCGCCTTTTGTGGCAATCACCAACCCTTTTTTATAAGGGAACAATGCCTCTGCAATTAGTTCCTCTGAAACATGAGGTCCGTAAGAATCTGCAGTATCAATAAAATTTACGCCCAATTCTACCGCCCTTTGTAAAACTTTTATGGCATTTTCTTGATCATCGGGCATTCCCCAAATACCTTTCCCCGTAATTCTCATTGCACCATATCCAATGCGATTTACTGAAATGTCTCCTCCTAAATGAAAGGTTGTGTCTGTGCTTTGCGTTGTCATTTTTTTGTTATTTTAGGTTTTAGTTATAGCTAAAAAGCTAATAGATTGCTAACAAAATTAAAAGTTATGATGTTCATGTTGGCATAGAAATTTAAAAATTATTATCGTTTGTTTAATAAAGTATTGCATAATTAGAGAACGAAATTGATGGTATTTATCAGAATTATAAGATTTATGGTTGATAAATGATGCTGTTTTCTCCTACCCAAAATTTAGTTAAGCAAAATTTTTCAGAATTTTATAATTAGGTTTAACTTCAAAAAAATATTTATAAAATGCTGGCTTTTATTTTAATAATTATGCAATTTTTCCAACAAAACAATCCAGATTTCAATTTTCTGCATAACTTTATAAAACATCAACCCAAACTAATCATGAAAAAAAAATTCCTTTTTGTTTACTTCTTACTATTTACCACAAAATCATTTGCTCAGTTTTCAATTGAACAAGTTTTGTCCGCTCCATTTCCCACTGAATTAAAGGCATCGCCCGTTAGTAATAAAGTGGCTTGGGTATTCAACGAGCAAGGTTCACGCAATATTTTTGTGGCTGAGGCTCCCAATTTTAAGCCGATTAAAATAACTAATTATGAAGGTGATAATGGTCAAGAAATCAACAGTTTAACATTCACTACTGACGGTAACTCAATCATTTTTATCAGAGGAGGAGCCAACAATTCAGCGGGAGAAATTCCAAATCCTATTCAGTTTCAGGAAGGCGTTGAACGTGCCATTTTCATAATTGGAACGGATGGCAGAAATCTTAGGAAAGTAGCTAACGGAACGTATCCTAAAATCTCCCCCAAAGGAGAAATGTTAGCGTATTTATCTGGTAGTCAGGCGTTTACTGTAAGATTAGATAGTGCAAAAGCAACGGGTAAGAAATTATTTCAATCCCGAGGAACTCAGCATTCAATCCGCTGGTCACCCGATGGAACTCAACTTGTTTTCGTAAGCAGTAGAGGTGATCATGGATTTGTGGGTGTATGTGATGTTGCGACGAAAAACATAAAATTCTTGGATATGAGCGTTGATTCTGACATTGACCCCGTTTGGTCACCCGATGGAAAATCATTGGCATTTATAAGAATACCTTACTCAAAAGATGCCCTAATGTTTGGTCCAGAACGTGAAAGGAATCCTTGGTCAATTAGAATTGTGGACGTTGAAACTGGAAAAGGTCGTGAACTTTGGAAGGCAAAAGAAGGTCGTGGAAGTGCATTTTTCGAGAATGGAATCGTATCAGAAAATCGTTTATTTTGGACTGCTGATAATCAAATAATTTTTGGATATGAAGGCGAAGGTTGGCATCATCTTTATAGTATTTCAGCCAATGGAGGAGATATAAAATTATTGAGTCCTAATGATGGTGAAACCGAATATGTGTCACTTTCTACTGATAAAAAATCAGTAATTTATAATGCAAATATTGGCGATACTGACCGCCGACATCTTTGGCAAGTTTCACCGTTGGGAGGAATTGCTAAACAATTAACGAATGGTCAAGGCATTGAATGGTCGCCTGTACAATTGCCTAATGGTCAAGTTTTCTGTTTACATTCAGATGCTCGAACGCCCGCCCGTCCATGTATGATTCAAGCAGATGGAAAAATGAAAGATTTGGCTCCCGATATGATTTCTTCTGATTTTCCATCAATGCAACTAATTCAACCACAGGCTGTTATGATTACGGCAAAAGATGGAATGAAAATTCCTGGACAATTATTTTTACCTAAAAACCATAAAGTAGGCGATAAACATCCTGCCGCAATTTTCTTTCATGGTGGTTCACGGAGACAAATGTTATTAGGTTTTAATTATAGCGACTATTACCACAAAGCGTATGCCTTAAATCAATATTTGGCAAGTAAAGGTTATGTGGTTTTAGCTTTAAATTATCGTTCAGGAATTGGATACGGCATGGAATTTAGGGAGGCTTTAAATTATGGAGCAACGGGAGCAAGTGAATACAATGATGTAGTGGGAGCAGGGCAATTTCTGAAAAATCGAGAGGATGTGGATGGTTCAAAAATTGGACTTTGGGGTGGTTCTTATGGCGGTTATTTAACGGCACTTGGTTTAGCAAAAAATTCAGATATGTTTGCCGTTGGCGTTGATATTCATGGTGTACACGATTGGAATACGACCGAGCGTAATTTTATACCTTCGTATGATGCCAGCCGAAGAGTTGAATGGGCAAAAAAGGCTTATGAATCATCGCCAATGTCTTTCGTAAATACTTGGAAATCACCCGTTTTGTTAATTCATGGAGATGATGACCGCAATGTTCCTTTTGCAGAAACGGTGATTTTAGCGGAGGCGTTGCGGAAGAATAATGTGTATTTTGAACAATTAATTTTTCCCGATGAAGTGCATAGTTTTCTATTGCACAAAAATTGGGTGAATGCGTACAAGGCTTCATCAGAATTTTTCGATAAGTTTTTGAAAAAATGACCATAAATTTTCAAGAATTTATCAAAATGTAAGTAACTTTTATTAAAACTATGATTTTAACAATTGTAACAATACATTCATTAACCCAAAACCGCTGATGCGACTAAAAATTGCCGTCAAAGTATGAGTCCAAAACCCTGACGGTGGTTTTCCACCCTGTCAGCGGTTAATCAACGGCAAATTTGACAATAGTATTTTAGGTATATGATTTCGTTAATAATTAAGTAATTCAAAATTAATTTTACTAAAAACTAATATGAAAAATAAACTTACCCTCTTATTAATCCTCTTATATTTTAAAGGATTCACACAAACTAAATCACTTAAAAACTCTCCTGCTTTAACTGATGCCTCGCCCGAAAGTGTGGGAATGTCGAGCGAACGAATCGCCCGAATAGATAATATTTTTCAAACTTCGATAAACAACAAAGAGGTGCCAGGCGTTGCGGCAATAGTGATTCGTAACGGCAAAATTATTTATCATAAATCGTTTGGAATAGCTGATAATCAAACTAATAGGGCTTTAAAGAAAGACGATATTTTCAGAATTGCCTCTATGTCAAAAGCCATTACTTCAACTGCTGTAATGATGCTTTGGGAAGAAGGAAAATTTCAATTAGATGACCCAATTTCTAAATATATTCCTGAATTCAAGAACCCTACTTTGGTTAAATCCTTTACGTTTAGAGATAGTTCTTACACGACAGAACCCGCTAAAAATGAAATCACCATCAGACACTTGATAACGCATACTTCTGGTTTGGGATACGGTGTAATTGATGGAGACGAAAGGTTTAAAGCTATGTATAAAAAAGCAGGAATTACCGATTTATTCACAACCGAATCCATTAAAATAGGGGAGAGCGTTCGTAAATTAGCAAAACTTCCACTCCATCATAATCCAGGTGAAAAATATACTTATTCCGAAGGATTGGATGTTTTAGGGTATTTTATTGAAGTGATTTCAGGAATGCCATATGACGAATTTCTCAGAAAAAGAATGTTTGAACCTTTAGGAATGAACGATACCTATTTCTACTTACCCGACAATAAAGCATCCCGTTTAGTATCAGTTATGCGACCAAACAAAGAAGGACAATGGGAGAAATATCCCGTAACATTTTATGATACCGATTACCCAATAAAAGGAGCTAAAACCTTCTTTTCAGGGGGTGCAGGGCTTTCGAGTACCGCCAAAGACTACGCAACATTTCTGCAAATGTATTTGAATGTAGGAGAATTAGGGGGTAAAAGATTTTTAAGTCGAACCACAATTGATGCCATTTTATCTAATCAAACTGAAACCCTTTTTGGAGGCGAAAATGGAGACAGTTTTTATGGATTAGCTTTTGGCGTATTAAGAGCAATTGGCGAAGACAAAGGCGGAAATGGTAGTGAAGGAACTTTTACATGGGGAGGCTATTTTAATACTAATTATTTTGCCGACCCAAAAGAAAAAATTATTGGGGTAATTATGAAACAAACGCAACAAACGAAAGGAGATAATTTGAATAGCCTTTTTCGACAAATAATCTTTCAAAGTTTAGATGATTGAGATGATTACTTTCTTTTTAATTTGTTGGGAAGAATCTTTTAGAGAGACTTCATTATTTCATTGATAATTTTCAGTGGTGTAAATTCTTAAACATTTATTTTCGAATTGGGTTCTTTATAGTTTTTCAACAATCCTATTCATCTGCGATTTGGAAGGTAAATTGTGTATATATTTCCATGTAGTGCAAGCACTTTCCAAATATTTACCCACGTGTTTACCAATCAATTGTTGCCCTCATGGTTGATTGAAATAACATTCCAAAATCCTCTTTTCATCATTTGTTTGTGTAAACTATATGCAAATCGTAAAAATTTTTACAAGCAAAAAGGAGTTACAAATAAATGTAACTCCTTGATTTTTTGAGCTTTAACTCTGAGCCTTCTATCGGGATCGAACCAATGACCTACTGATTACAAGTCAGTTGCTCTACCAGCTGAGCTAAGAAGGCTTTTTTCAACAATTCGAAAACTTCGTTTCTTTATTGTGATGCAAAATTAGGGCGTTTTTGGTTTGTTTGCAAGCCTTTTTAAAATAAAATTCTGAAAAAAATAGAAATTAATGTATAAGGTTTTGATTTTCAAAAGATTAGTTGTCCAATTTTTACCAAATTTCAAAATTATCTTCTTGTCTCTGTTCTCAAATTAATTGTCTTCCTTTTTTAACCTTTCATTCTAATTGTAAAATTAGCATTTTACCTTTGTGGAAATATAATTACGATTCTACGGATTCGTTTTACACAAAATGAGCTTACAAGAATTATTAAAACAAGATTTTTCGTCCGAATTTCAATTTCAGGCTTCACGAAGCGGAGGGGCAGGAGGACAGAACGTGAACAAGGTTTCTACAAAAGTGGAATTACGATTTAACGTTCTGAATTCTGTTATCTTAGAAGATTCTCAAAAAGAGTTACTTCAAAAAAAATGCAAAAATCAAATTAATTCAGAAGGTGAATTAATCATCGTTTCGCAGGAAGAACGTACGCAATTACGAAATAAAAATACGGTCATCAGGAAGTTTAAAGAATTGTTAATCAAGGCTTTAACGATTCCCAAAAAACGCATAAAGGTTACTCCAACCGCTGGAATGATTGCTGAACGGTTGAAAAATAAAAAGAAGGATTCTGAGAAAAAAGCAAATCGGGGGAAGGTTGGTTATTAGTTATCGGTTAATTTTTACTTACAAACCTTTTCAACAATCTGAACATCAACAATTAATTTAAAATGACCCCTAAACAACAAGGTTTTTTCTTCCCTGCCGAATGGCATCCGCACGTGGCAACTTGGTTAACGTTTCCGCACAATGATCATTCGTGGCAAGGTGATAAATTAGTAAAGATGTACCCTCAATATTTTCAATTTATTAAAGCTATTTCAAAGGGTGAAAAAGTTTGCTTAAATGTTGATAATGAACAACTTAGCCAATTTATTTTAGGACAATTATCACTTTATAATATTGATAAATCCCAAATTGAAATATTGATAAATCCAACTAATGATGCTTGGTGTCGTGATCATGGACCTGCCTTTTTGGTTAACCCTGAAACGAAAAAACGAATGATTATTAATTGGGGACACAATGCTTGGGGAGGGAAATATCCACCCTTTGATGATGATAATAGTTTACCGATAAAAATTGCCGAATATCTTGGTTTGGAATATGTTACGCCCAATATTATCATGGAAGGAGGCTCGGTGGATTTCAATGGTAAAGGAACTGTTCTGACAAGTCGTTCGTGTTTATTAAATCCAAATCGGAATCCACATTTGAATCAAGCTCAAATTGAAGAATATCTTTTTAATTATTACGGATTAGAGCAGATTTTGTGGGTAAATGATGGCATCGTGGGTGATGATACAGACGGTCACATTGACGATACTGCTCGTTTTGTGAATGAAGATACCGTTGTGGCAGCGGTTGAATACAACAAAAATGATGAGAATTATAAGGTCTTGAATGAGAACTTAAAACTGATGAAGCAAATGCGATTGTTGAACGGTAAACAACTGAATGTCATTGAGTTACCGATGCCTTCACCAGTTGTGATTGATGATTTTAGAACGCCTGGATCTTACGCTAATTTTTTGATTTGTAATGCTGGAGTTATTGTTCCAACGTATCGATGCAAAAATGATGATATTGCGTTAGATATACTCTCACAGGTATTTAAAGGTCGTGAGGTGATAGGCTTGGAGGCAACAAATATTATTTGGGGACAAGGAAGTTTTCATTGTCTTTCACAACAAGAACCAATGGTTTGAAATAAAACGAAAATGAAAAACATACAACTATATACTTTTGTATTATTGCTTGGATTTATTTCCTGTAAATCCTCAAAATCAGTAACTGAAAACAAAAATAAACAACAAACTCAATTCGTTCAATTCCAAGTTAAATCCCTAAAAGCCATTAATTTGGAAGAAGAATTAACGTTTGCAGATGAAGTGGTTTTGACGTATTCTTTAACTGCTTTGGATGAAAATAACAAGGTTGTTCAAGTGGCAAATGGCTCTTGGGGCGTTGAAAGCATGAAAAAAGGGCAAGTTGTTTTAGGAGACAAATTTAAAACGATTGAGTTACAAATTCCCTTAAAAGGTAAGGTTTTATCCTCGGTTATTTTAACTGAAATTGATGATTATCAGAAAGCACAAAGTTTGGTGAAAAAGATAAATGAAGTGGGAGGATTGAGTAAAATTCCTGCCATGTTTATTGCTCTGGGAGAATTTGAAACACCGTTGGCAGTAGTATTTGCAAGTCTTCAAGCAGCAGGAATTGGATTGAAAGCGGCTGAAAAGTTTGACCAAGATGACTTGCTCGGTCAAAGTACTTTTGACCTTAATATTTCAACTATTTCAGATAAACAAAAAATGTATCCCATAAACCTGATTTTTGAAGGAGAACATCTTAAAAATAAATTCAAATATGAGTTAAATTATGAGTTAAAAATCAGGTAATTCAATCAGTCATTGTATTGATTAATGATTTATTTCTTTTTAAATATATATTTTTGTCCGTTGCCCATCATCGAAGAGTATCCTTAATTGGTTAGATTGTCTGGATATTTATTCGTATTTTTGCAACCCCAATGCAATAAACTAACACGCTAAATAGTTAGAAATCATATCAGAAATTGTTAAATTAGGTTTTTAGATTAAGAAGTTTCTGCTATAAATCGTTTGAAATACCGCCATTTCGAGCATTAAGATTGAAAAATTATGACCCACATTATTAGATTATTTTATATAACAACTGCTTGCTTTTTTCTGTGCATAAATGCCACAAACGCTCAAACAGAACCCATCGCAATTAAAATTGGTAATCGTTCAATCACATCCAACGAATTATCGCAAACCTATCGAAGGCTTCTTCAAAGTGATAGTGTAAAAAAAGACAAATCCCAAGAATTTTTTAATAATTTCCTTAATTATAAGTTGATGGTTTATGCTGCCCAAGGTATGGGCAAAGATACCACTAAGGCTTTTAAAGAGGAAGTTAATTCTTATCGGAAGGAGCTGGCAATACCTTATTTAGTCGATAAAATGTTACTTGAAAAAATGATTCAAGAAACTTATGAACGGATGCGTGAGGAAGTACGAGTTGCTCATATTTTTATACCCGTTCCGAATAATGCAAGCCCTGCCGATACAATGGTAGCTTTTGATGAAATACGAACTTTGCGGTTGAGAATTCTGAAGGGAGAACCATTTGAACAAATTGCTAAGAATTATTCTCAGGATATAAAAACCGCTGAAAAAGGCGGAGATATGGGCTTTATTGCGGTTTTGGATAATAATTATGGATTTGAAACTGCTTCATACCGAAACCCAAAAGGAGATATTTCTTTACCAATTCACACAGAAAAAGGGTATCATTTAGTGAAGGTCTTAGAAAAACGATCATCAAGAGGAAAAGTGAAACTGGCACATATTTTAATAAGCGTGTCGCCCAACGACAAGCCTGAGATTATTGCAGCAGCTAAGAAAAAAATTGATGAAGCATACGAATATTTGAAGAAAAATGAACCTTTCGAAGGAGTGTGTAAAATATATTCGAATGACCTTAATACAAAAGGTAAAGGAGGCGTACTAAGCAAGTGGTTTGAGGCTGGGACTTTGATTGATGAAAAAATGGCAAATGCGGTATTTGCTTTGAATAATAAAGGTGATTATACTACGCCAATTCAAACTTCTTTGGGGTGGCATATTTTCAGATTGGTTGAAAAAAAACCGCTATTGAAATTTGAAGAGTTATCACAATATATCAAAGAAAAAGTTACGGCTGACCCTTCAAGAGGTTTGATTATTAAAGGAAATTTGGTGAAGCGTCTCAAAAAAGATAATAATTTTCAAGAATCAGTTTCTATTAAACAAGAAGCACTTGACAATTTTTATAAAGATAGAATGGGGACTGAGGATTATCTCGGAAAAACCATTTTCACAATTAATCAAACATCTTCAACTGTACGTGAATTTTACAGTTTTGTGATGAAAACACAAAGACAATTAGCCAAAATTGGAGCCTTGAACGATAAATCTGAACGGGATTGGTATAATCTCTTCGTGGAAGACAGAAACCTTCGTTATGAAGAAAGCAATCTTGAATTAAAATACCCAGAGTTTCGTTCAGAAGTTCAGGATTTTCGTGAAGGAATTTTGCAGAAGGAATTTTTAAATGATAATATCTTTGAGAAATCACTTGATTCATTGGCTCAGTTGAGATATTTTAATCAGAATGCTCAGAATTATCAATATACTAACAGAGTTTTGGCAAAAGTTGTTTCAACAGATCGACGTGAGACAATGGAACAAGCAAAGGCTTCATTATTGAAAGCTCCGTATCCAATGAATCGTCGTTTTCCAGAGATTTATTTTGAGAAAGATAAATCAGATTTTTCGACTGATGCTCAAAAAATGCTTTATGATTTGACGGTAATTCTTTCTAAAAATCGTGATTATACTATTGAAATAACGGGTAATTCTGATCCTGAAGAATCTGAAACTGTTTCATCACAAAGAGCCAGAAAAATTGTTAATTATTTGATTAACAAAGGAATATCTCCTATGAGAATCCTTGAAAAAGATGACAGTAAATATAAACCAGTTTCAAAAACTGATCGCTCAAAAAATATGAGAGTAGGCATTAAATTCTTCTCAAATTCGATGGACGATGTAGTGAAAAGATTTAATGCTTTAAAACCTGGAAGTTTGACGGCTGATGAACGTTTCTTTAAAAGAGGAGATAATGATTTTTTGGATTCTATAAATTGGACGATTGGTGAGAGTAGTTATGAAGCAAAAGGAAGGCAAGTTTGGGTGAATATTCAGAAAGTTGAAGAACCTCGCCCTAAAACTTTTAAAGAAGCTCGTGGACAAGTAATTAAGGACTATCAAACCGTTTTGTTTAATAATTTAATAAATCAAATTAAAGCAAAATATCCAGTAGTATTAAATCAAGAAGAATTGAACAGAGTATTAAATTAGGATTTCGTTTATGCGTTCTTATAAATGTCATATTATTAAATGCTTTTGATGGACCTCAAACGCCAAAATCCATTATAGAGAGTAAAGAACTCATTTATAGATTAACACTTTTTAACTTAATCACTATACCATTCCACTCCACAAAAAACGTTATCTTTGCGTGTTATTTTAACTTTTCGTACATGAAATTCATAAAAAATCTTTTTTTATTACTAATCACAATCGTACTATTTAATCATATATCATCGGCTCAATCTCCCGTTGTGCTTGATAAAATTATTGCGAAGGTTGATAATTATTATTTGCTTAAATCTGAATTGGAAGCTCAGTATCAACAGGCTTCACAAAACGGGCAACAAGCACCTCCGAAATGCCAATTGTTAGAAAGCCTTGTGGTGGGTAAATTGATGTTGGCAAAATCCGAGATTGACTCTGTTACAGTTGAAGATAAACGTATTGATTCTGAACTTAATTCTCGAATGGATCAAATGGAGCAACAATTTGGTTCGCAAAAGAATATTATTGAGGCGTATGGAAAAACAATTGCTTCCTTAAAAGACGAACTTCGTTCTGCCATTAAAGAACAATTGGTAACCCGCAAAATGCAGGAGAAAATTACGGGGGATGTGAAAGTTACCCCAAAAGAGGTTAGACGTTTTTATGAAGCAATTCCAAAAGATTCTTTACCCTATCTGCCTTCCGAAGTTGAAGTGGGTCAAATAATAAGAATGGCAAAAACCACTAAGGCACAAAAAGATGAACTCTACAAAAGACTTTTAGATTATAAAAAGCGAGTTGAAAATGGGGATAAATTTGAAGAGTTAGCTAAACTTTATTCAGAAGATATTGGTTCGGGAAAGAGAGGAGGAGATTTAGGATTTTCTAAACGTGGACAGATGGTGGCTCCTTTTGAAGCAGCGGCTCTGAAATTGAAGCCCAATCAAATGTCGGAAGTGGTTGAATCTGAATTTGGCTATCACTTAATTAAATTATTAGAAACTCGTGGACAAGAATACCACGCTTTGCACATTCTTTTACGTCCTGATTATCAACGCCTTGATGTAACTGAACCAACTCGTTTCTTAGATAGTATTCGAGTTTTGATTCAACGGGATACTTTAAAATTTGATAAAGCAGCAAAGTTATTTTCGGAAGATAAAGCAACTCAGGATGCTGGAGGAATGTTGATTGATCCTCAATCTCGTTCAATCAGAATGCCTTTGGATGGTACGATGGAATCGGGTTTATATTTTACAATTGATACAATGAAAGTTGGAACTGTCTCAGCACCAATGGCTTACAGAACCGAAGATGGTCGTTCTGCGATGAGAATTTTGTATTACAAAACAAAACACGTTCCTCATTTTGCAAATTTGCAAGATGATTTTCAACGACTTTCAAATTATACATTGAATAGAAAAAGAAATACAGCCATTGAAAAATGGTTCGTTAAAGCAAAACAAGACGTTTTTATTTATGTGGTGGATGAATATAAAGATTGCAATGTGATGAAAACGAATAGTAATTAGTGATTAGTTACTGGTTATAAGTAACTCGTTATTTGCCAAATATTTTTAAAACCATTAACAAATAACTAATAACTGATAACTAATCCCAACTTTGGCAATAATTTTGATTATATTTAAAAAGTGTCAGGTAAATTTGCCTGACACTTTGATTTTTATTCAATTTCAAAATACAACTTATTTAATAATATGGCTCAATACCAATCAGATGTTGAAGCAGTTGATGCTTTAAGAGATTCTTACCAAAAACTTACGGCTGAAATCGGGAAGGTAATTATTGGACAAGAAGATACCGTTAAAATGTTGCTTACCGCCATTTTTTGTCAGGGGCATTGTTTACTCGTTGGCGTTCCTGGATTGGCTAAAACCTTGTTAATTCATACCATTGCTGAGGCTTTGGATTTAGATTTTAATCGTATTCAGTTTACACCCGATTTAATGCCTTCTGACATTGTGGGTTCAGAAACATTGGATAATGAGCGTAATTTTAGATTCGTGAAAGGACCAATCTTTGCCAATATTATTCTTGCCGATGAAATTAACCGTACACCGCCCAAAACGCAGTCTGCATTGCTTGAAGCCATGCAGGAATATGCGGTAACGGTGGCGGGTCATAAATATCCTTTGGAGAAACCATTTTTCGTTCTGGCAACCCAAAATCCAATTGAGCAAGAAGGAACTTATCCGCTTCCAGAAGCTCAATTAGACCGTTTTATGTTCATGGTGAAATTGGATTATCCATCCTATCAATCAGAATTGGATATTGTGAAAAGTACAACTTCGGATAAAAAGTATCAAGTGCAAAAGCAGGTTACTGGACAACAAATTTTGGAATTCCAACAGTTGGTTAGACGTGTACCCGTTGCGGATAATGTAGTGGAATATGCCGTTAAATTGGTTCATAAAACTCGCCCAAATACAGAAATGGTGAATGAAACTTGTAATAAATATTTAGAATGGGGTGCTGGACCAAGAGCATCACAAAACTTGATATTAGCGGCAAAATGTAATGCTCTTTTAAACGGGAAATATTCACCAGATATTGAGGACGTTAAGGCAGTTTCAATGGCGGTGTTGCGCCATAGAATTGTAAGAAACTTTAAGGCTGAAGCCGAAGGCGTTTCGGTTGAAGATATTGTTCGCAAGATTATGTAATTAGCATTTTAGTTGATAAATTTTAAGCCTCTTAAATTTGATTTGAGAGGTTTTTTTATTTCTTTTTACTACTTTTATTTGATATAATTGAACCGTCCAATCTCAAACTTCAATTAACCATGAATAACCCAAAATCGCCCGTTATTAAATTAATTAAACGAGCATTTATAAAAGCCCAAAATCCAGCAATTGATTTTGATGAATCTCGTAGAAAATTTATCAAAAATGCTTCTGTTGCTTCCTTAGCCACTTTTGTTGCTGCTGACTTTGTAAGTTGTATCACAAAAAAAGATATAAAAATTGCCATCATTGGTGGAGGCATTGCAGGACTAACTGCGGCTCATTATCTGAATAAGGCTGGATTTAAACCTACTATTTATGAAGCTGTTAAACGTACTGGCGGACGAATAATGAGTGTGACTGGTTTGTTAGCAGAAGGAATCACGACCGAATTAGGGGGAGAATTTATTGACTCTTCGCACAAGGATATGTTGGATTTATGTAAGGAATTTGACTTGAAATTGTTGGATATGCAAGCTCCTGAGGAGGTGAAAAAGGATTTGGTTCAACACGATTTTTATTTTGATAATCGTCGTATTTCAGAAAAATCCTTGATTGAAGCAATTAAACCTTTTTTACAAATTATTAAAAAAGATGCTGATTTAGTTGCTACAAGAAATTATAAAAATACCGCTTTAATCGCTTTGGATAAACTTTCACTGGATGAATACCTTCAAAAAATTGGAATTTCTGGTTGGTTATATGAATTGATTAGAATTTCTTACACCTCCGAAATGGGTTTGGAATCGGATGTTCAGAACTGTCTGGCTTTTATTTCTTTACTGGATGGCAATTGTGAAAATGGTTTTGATATTTATGGAGAAAGTGATGAACGATATAAAGTTGTCGGTGGAAATCAGAAAGTGGTAGATGCTTTGGCAAAGACTTTGGATGGGCAAATTGAGCGTGAATATCAGTTGGAGTCCCTTACCGAAAAGGGAATGGAATATAAATTGAACTTTCAAAATGGAAAAGAGATTTATGCTGATTTTGTGATAATGACGATTCCTTTTTCGGTTTTGAGAGAAGTAAAAATGAACGTAGATATGTCGCCCCAAAAAGCCAAATGTATAAAAGAATTATCTTATGGAACGAACTCAAAAATGTTTTTAGGTATGAACAAAAGAATTTGGCGAGAGCAAGGTTTTTCAGGTTATGTTCTCAGCAATTTGATACATAACGGCTGGGATAGCTCGCAAATGCAAACAAACAATGAAGGAGCGGGTGGATATTCAATTTTCTTTGGTGGAAAAATGGGTAAAGACTTGAATGACAGTCAAATAGAGAATTATCTAAACAAGTTAAATAAAATTTATCCAACCATAAAAGACCAATTTAATGGCAAAAAAGGGATATTTAATTGGAGTAGTTCTCCACATACAAAAGGCAGTTACGCCTGCATTACGGTTGGACAACAAACCGCCTTTGGCGGAGTTGAAAGTGAATCTATTAACAGTATTTTATTTGCAGGAGAGCATTGCTCAAAAGAATCGCAGGGATACATGAATGGTGGAGCAGAAACTGGTCGAAAAGCAGCGGAGGAATTGATTAGGCGGGTGAGGGGTTGACAATAAATTATTTTGTCAAATGAAGCTATTTAAAAATGGAATTATCTATTTAAAAATACAAGCAAATTTTGGCTAAATATACAAAAGTAAATCATCTGATTTTCAATTCAATAACAATAGCAAAGGATTTAATTGTAACGGCAACCCGCTCCATCGTTATTGATATTGAATTGACCATTTGTATTGATAAGTGTATAGTTTGGGTAATTAAAATACTTAAATATTCCACCAATAATTCCATTTCAACACAATTGAACGGTTTTTTATGCCTAAATCTGCGGGTAAATAATTGTCTGAATATACCAAGAAAACATCCGAGGCGGGTTTATATCTCCACTGAATTCTACTGTTTAAATTGACATTTTTTACTTGTTCGTTATACTGAATATAGGTTGTCCAGAAAATTTTATTGGTAAAAGTTATATCAAATTTTGATTGAATTAACCAAAAATCTGTCCCTGATAGTATAGGATTTACATCATTGGTTTTGAATTCGTTTTTAATTTTACTGATGTTTCTAAATACATTTACATCTTTAATACTATTGTATTCCCCTGATAATGAAAGACTTACGAAAGGTTGGAAACGATAACCAATCTGTACATTTAATTTTAAACGAGTTCCTTCTCCAAAGTAGGTTCCATAACGGGAATTGAAGGCATACGTAAATAAATTGCGGGGTGAAGACATAAAACTTGTACTCCAAGAAGTCCAAGTATGTTCGCTCCGATTTTTTACGAAAACATCTCTTAAATACGGATTAATTGGATTAAAAGCTGAGTATAAAACGATGTTATCATAAGCCGTAAAAATATCAAAAGTTGAACGGTCACGAAAAGTTAAATTATAGCCCAACACGTGGGTCGTTGAATTATCCGAGGATAGAGAAATACTGTCTGGAAAATTCGTGTTATTATTTCTGTAGGTAAAACTTATTATTTTTGGTCCGTGTGAAATAAGTGGACTTTTTGAATTTTTTAAGTAGTAAGTATAACCGATATTTGGATTAATGTAGTGATACCCTTTGCGAGGAACAAAACCTGTTTCTGCCTTAAAATTTTCCCCAATTCTGCTGTATGTCAAGCCAATATCCCAGATTTGAGTCGTGAAAGAAACATCATAATATTGGGTGTAATCGTCCGTTGATGGTTCGGGCGTTAAGGATTTCATCAAGGCAGCTTTTCCAGTCCATTTGTTTGATTTTGAGGCTAAATTATACTGTAAAACTACGTTTCTATTGTACTGGCTAAACCCTTTTTTTGCATTTTCTGAACCAAAACTAATCCCTTCTTTATTTACAATCATCATGCTGATATTTGACCTTGAGAATAGTTTTCGTTGTAAGGCAAAAACGGTGTAATTGTAGGTAGGAAGACCCACAGACGTATCTTTGTTGGCACTTGTCTGAATATTCAAGAGTCCTATTCGCCAATTATTATCCAACTTTCCACTCAGTCTCGCTCCGTATTGAATGGGTGTTCCAAGTCCAATTCTACGTGAAAAAAATGGACGAGTTTCTTCACCGCCAAAGCTGTTAAAAATATCTGAATTTTCTAAAAAAAATTGTCTTCTTTCGGGAAAAAATAATTCAAAACGATTCAAATTCGTAACCTGTTGGTCAACGTCCACCTGAGAAAAATCGGGGTTTATCGTTAGGTCGAGATTTAGAGATGGAGAAACAGCAATTTTAGCATCTCCACCAATATCTTTTCTGAAAATAGCATCCTCGCCTTTTTCAAAATTTTTACTAATTCCACCCAAAACGTATGGAATTATGGAGATATTTGTTTTGGGTGCTGGCGGAGGATTGTCCCAAACGAGCGTTCCTGTGTAGGCAAGTGTAATCGAAAAAAATTGGCGAGGAATGGGAGCCCAAGATGATTTTTCATTTGAACCCAAATCTAAGCGACTTAAATTCATGCCCCAATTGGTTTCTCCTGCTTTGTAACGCAGTGAACTAAAAGGAATTGCCATTTCAAGAATCCAATTCTGACCATCAAAACTGGTTTGTGAAATCCAACGATTATCCCAATTTGGGTTCAAAACGGTACCTTCCCCAATTTGCCCGTCGAACTGAGCACCAGCCGCATTTGTTCCAAAAACCCAACCGTTCGTTAAGTCATTGAAGGGTTCAAGAACGAGCCAGAGATTATCATTTCTACCAAAATTAAAATCTCTTTTTAATGACTCTACGATGTATGGAGCTTGTTTTTGCTGCGAATTTACTGCAGAAAAATAGAGATATTTATCGTCGTAGGTGAATTTTGCAACCGTTCTGCATTTTGCACGAGAAGTATCAGCGGGTGTAATCATCCAGAAATCAGTGGCAGATTCGCAACGTTGCCATTGTTCTTCATCCAATTTTCCATCTATCCGAATTTCGGAAGTTGCTTTACTAATATGATACTGATATTTTTCGTTAATTTTTTGGGCTGAAATGGTCAGGCAAACAAAATAAATGGACACAAAAAGTAAGATTTTTTTCACTGAGGTTTTAATTTTATTGATGATGAGTTGATAAGACAAAGGTATCTCTAATTTACTATTTTTAAGTGCTTCTTTGTGTGTATATACGTAGTAGATAAAGAGTTTCAAAACATTTTATTGTTACATTCGACCTTAGGGTATTGGTATTTACTAATTAATTATTGACGGTAGAAACAAGGTATTTCCTCATCTTTACTCATTGCCAAATTATTATAAAACTAACTCTTGAAATAAGCATTCCAACGTTTCAGAAGCATTATCACAAAATCCTGGATGAGTTTTTGAAGTCTGAACGATTGTGCTTCGAGTGGCAGTTAACCACCGAAAACGGGATGCAATTGGCAATAATCCAATTGGTCCTCCATCTTTTCCTCCTCTGCAAATGCGTTCCCATGTATGCAAATATTCCTGTAATTCTGCAGTTTCTATTACACAAGAAAAAGCCTTGAATCGTTCTATATTCACTTGTATTTTAGCTTCTAAAAACCCTTGTTTTGAACAGTAAAGAATAATTCCAACGTTCAAAAACTCTTCACGCTCCACCCTCGGCACAACCCGAATGACGGCATATTCATATAAGTATTTGTCTTGCATGGTTGGCTTCTTTTATTAATGATTCGGATATTGATATTCGGGTTTCAATAAATTTTATATAAATTTCTCTTTGGTTTTGTGTTGTATCTTCCTCTTTCAGCCATTCATCAGGAATTAAATTAACAATTTCTTTAATTAAATCTGTTGTAAAAATCTTTCGAGATTCTTCATTAACTATCTCTAATTCAGAGGCTTGTGATAATAAAACATGATCTTTTATTTGTATGAAAGGACGTTTGGCTTGTTCTTCCCAATTATCCCAATTATGATGAAAGTACAGTGCCGCACCGAGGTCAATCAACCACAATTCTTTGTGCCATGTCAGCATATTTGTATTGCGAGGAGTTCTATCAACATTAGTCAAAATACAATCTAACCACACAATTTGAGAAGCGAGTTTTGGGTCAATGGTTGTTACAAGCGGATCGAAAGTGATTGAACTTGACAAATAATGTAAACCCAAATTTAAACCCGTACTTGCCCGAAGTAAGTCTTGGATTTCTTCATCAGGTTCAGTTTTGCTAAAAGTATCAACCAAATTCATAAATACTAACTCTGGCAAACGCAAACCCATGGCACGAGCCATTTCACCGCCAATTAGTTCGGCTATTAATGCTTTCAAACCTTGCCCAGCTCCACGAAATTTTAGGACATATAAAAATCCATCATCCGCTTCCACAATGGCAGGCAATGAGCCGCCTTCACGCAAAGGGGTTACATAACGAGTTACATTAACGGTTCTTAATTCAAGTTTTTTCATATAGATTTTAGGTAAAATTAATCCTTTTCAAAATTACTCATAAATCCACAATTTGATTATTTCAAGATTTAATACTGTACATTTTGTGTTTCTTTATGATCAATATTTCGATAAATTCTATGAATAAACAGTGTTTTTCTCCGTTTGATAAGTTTCAACTTGTAAGTTATTGGAATGTAAAAAAAAAGTTATTTCTTTGCATACTTCTTGTAATTTTAAACACAATACGCTCTTAAAAGTAAACGAAAGTAACCACTATTCTCCAAATTTTAAGAGCAAAAATTACCGTTTTCATTTCTTTTCCATAATTAAACACTAACACTTTAACGGTGCTTAGGCACTATTGTATTAACCATGAGTTTAAAAATCAAAAATCAGGGCGGTTCAGACCGTGAAATCCAAGGGTACGACTACCTAACCCCAAGTTCAGATGCTCAGAAATATAAGGCATCATCAGATATTAAAAGTACTACATTACCGACAAAAGTAGATTTACGTTCATACATGACGGATGTAGAAGACCAGAAAAGTTTGAGTAGCTGCACGGCAAATGCAGTTGCGGGTGCGTATGAATATTTAATTAAAAAATATTTGGCTAAAAAAGCGTTTGATGTAAGTCGCTTATTCATCTACTATAATGCACGTTTGAGAGCAGGATACGAAATTGAAGACAAGGGAAGTCATATTCAATATGCGGTTGACAGTTTAATGAAAATTGGGGCTTGTAAAGAAGAGACTTGGCCCTATGATTTGAAAAGTGTTAATAAAAAACCTCACGAAGAGTCTTACGTTGCGGCAGCAGATTTCAAAATTGAGAAGAAGAAAATCATAGCGACAAGATTAGAAACTTGGAAACATGTGATGGCGGAAGGATACCCTATTGTTTTTGGAACGGCTTTATTTTCATCTTTTGATACTTGTACAAAAAATAAAGGAATTGTATCAATGCCATCACCTGATGAAACGAGCCGTGCCGCACATGGATTGCACGCTATGTTGTGCGTAGGTTACTCTGACGTAGATAAAATGTTTATTGTCCGTAATTCTTGGGGTGATAAATGGGGCGATAAAGGTTATTGCTATATGCCTTATGAATATTTGATGAATGATAAATTCAACTTAGGAGACAGCTGGATTTTTGGACGTTCGACCCCAATTCCAGATAATAATGATACATGGATTAACGATAAAAAATCTGTTATTGATGGTGGAAAAGGATATAATAGAAATGACTTTCAATTCTATAAACCCAGCGAATATGCCGCTTTTGATATTTGGGAATTCATTGATGTATATGAGTATGATGATGAAGTTACCGAAGAATATGATGAATTAGAATATGAAGGCGAAGGTGAATATGATGATATTTTAAGTGCATACGGTGAAGGGGAAGAAGAAGATGAGGAAGAAGAAGATGAGGAAGAAGAAGAAGATGAGGAAGAAGAATCCGAAGAAGAAGAAGAAGAAGAATCCGAAGAGGAAGAGGAAGAAGAATCCGAAGAAGAAGAGGAAGAGGAATCCGAAGAAGAGGAAGAATCCGAAGAAGAGGAAGAATCCGAAGAAGAGGAAGAATCCGAAGAGGAGGAAGAATCCGAAGAAGAAGAAGAAGAAGAGGAAGAATCCGAAGAAGAAGAAGAGAAATAAAAAAAGCACAGGCTAAATTTAGCCTGTGCTTTTTTTATGCGTTTTGGGTTAATTTTTTTTTTCAAAATCTACACGTTCGCCTGGTAGCGTATATTTGAATTTGGTTTTACCTGATTTTTTG
>JANXML010000160.1 GCA_025354645.1 Arcicella sp.
ACTAAAAATTTTAAAGAGACAATATTACGATTGATTCACTATCAAAAGCAAATATAATACGAGTTGTGAATTATTTGAGATAAAAAATATTTACCGATCAACTTCCCCCATCACCAAATCCATCGACCCAATAATCGCCACTAAATCCGCCAACATTGCCCCACGACTAATTTCTGGAATGATTGACAAATTATGTAACGAACACGCACGGGCTTTCAAACGTACGGGAATATCCGAACGCCCATC
Organism: Arcicella sp.; assembly: GCA_025354645.1. Taxonomy (GTDB): domain Bacteria; phylum Bacteroidota; class Bacteroidia; order Cytophagales; family Spirosomataceae; genus Arcicella. The sequence goes on from JANXML010000160.1 coordinate 247, forward strand.
CGTGCGGAAGAAGAAACCTAATTCTCCTTTTGGATTTTCGGCACGAGCATAAAAATCCATTGCTTGCGGGCGAATTTTCTTGGGTACTAAGGCTTGTGGGTCAAAATCCGTGGTTCGTTTATGGTCATTCTTTAACTGAATCAAACATTGCTCGATGATTTTGATGGATTCATCGCATTCCTGAACTCGCACGTAATTTCTATCCCAACAATCACCCACCGTTCCCATTTCACCTTTTCCGATGGGGATATTAAAATCCATTTCTGGATAAACCGAATATTTATCTACTTTCCGAAGGTCAAATTTCAAACCAGAACCTCTCAAAACGGGTCCCGTACAACCATAATTTATCGCCAAATCCATTGGCAGAATTCCCACATTTGCCGTTCGTTGCACGAAGATTTTATTTTCGATAATCAACTCACGCAGTTCAATCATTTTGGGCTTTAAATAATTGATGAATTCCGTGCAACGTTCCTCAAAACCCACGGGCAAATCATAGAATAATCCCCCAACCCAGACATAATTATACAACATTCTCGCTCCGCAAATCCACTCCAATAATCGCTGAATATGCTCACGGTCACGCATGACCCACAAAAAAGCGGTATATGCCCCAATATCAAGCCCATACGTTCCAATCGCCACAAAATGCGATGCAATGCGGTTCATTTCAGCCACCAAAACACGGATATATTCGATACGTTTGGGCAATTTATCCGTTAAATCTAACATTTTTTCCACACCCATTACGTAGGCGTGTTCCGAATTCATTGAAGCCAAATAATCCATTCTGTCCACGTAGGGAATGATTTGATTAAAAGGCAACGACTCAGCATGTTTCTCAAAACAGCGATGCAAATATCCCAAATGTGGCACTACGTCCACCACCAATTCACCATCAGAAATCACCTCCATCCGCAAAACTCCGTGCGTTGAAGGGTGTTGTGGTCCCAACGACAAAATCATTTCCTCCGACCGCAAGTTTTCTAAAACATACTTGTTTGGGTCAGAGAGTTTGAAATTTTCGGGTTTGTATAGATATTGAATTTTGTTCATGTTGTAAAATTACGGATTTCAGTAACCTTGCCGTAACTTTGCCCCATGAATTATTTATCAGCAGAGAACATCTCTAAAAATTATAACGAGCGTTGGTTGTTTCGAGGCATCAATTTCGGTATTCTCAAGGGCGATAAGGTTGCCTTAGTCGGGCAAAATGGTACGGGTAAAACCACTTTAATGAACATTTTGGCGGGTATTATTCCTGCCGATGAAGGAACGGTTTCCATTCGCAAAGGAATCTCGGTAGGCTATCTTTTCCAAAGTCCTTCTTTCGATGAAAACCTTTCCGTTATGGATACGCTTTTCACGGGCGAATCACCTGCAAATCAAGCAATTAAGCTCTATGAAAAGTCTCAACTGCACCCCGAAGATATGGATTTATTATCCGAAGCACTTGAATTAATGGATAAATATCAGGCTTGGGATTATGAAAGTCGGGTGAGACAAATTTTGGGAAAATTAGGCATTCACGACATCGAACGCAAGGTTTCTGAGCTTTCGGGAGGGCAACGCAAACGGGTGGCAATGGCGAAAGTATTAATTGAAGAACCTGATTTCATGATTTTTGATGAACCTACCAACCATTTGGATTTAGAAACCATCGAATGGCTTGAACAAACCCTTTCCGCCCAAAACGTGACACTTTTATTAGTAACCCACGATAGGTATTTTTTGGATAGGGTTTGTAATAATATCGTCGAATTAGAAAACGGAAATATTCATACTTATAAAGGAAATTACGGGTATTTTTTGGAGAAAAAAGCCGAGCGTGAAGCCTCCGAAGCTGCCAGTATCGACAAAGCTAAAAACACCCTTCGCACGGAATTAGAGTGGATGCGTCGCCAACCAAAAGCCCGTGGAACCAAGTCACAGTCACGGGTGGATGCTTTTTATGATTTGAAAGACCGAGCAACGCAGACCAAAGACGAATCAAAAGTGTTGTTGAACGTGAAAATGAGTCGTCAGGGAAGTAAGATTTTGGAGATTGATGATTTGAATAAATCTTTCGGAAATCAGAAGATTGTGGATCATTTTTCTTATGTATTTCAACGCAAAGATCGCATCGGCATTATTGGCAAAAACGGTATTGGAAAATCTACATTTTTGAACATGGTTACCCAGAATTTGAAACCAGATTCAGGTAAAATTACCTCGGGAGAAACCGTTGTTTATGGCTATTACACCCAAGGCGATTTAGAGTTTAATCCAACTGATAGAGTGATTGATGTAGTGAAGGAAATTGCCGAAGTTGTGACCGTGGGAACGGGTGAAACCATTTCGGCAAGTGCATTTTTAACGCATTTCAAATTTGACCCAAAAGTGCAATATGGCATGGTCGAAAAGTTATCGGGAGGAGAAAAAAGGCGTTTGCAATTAATGAAAGTCTTGATTCAAAATCCCAACTTTTTGATTCTTGATGAACCTACCAACGACCTTGACATTCAGACACTTAACATCTT
>JANXML010000193.1 GCA_025354645.1 Arcicella sp.
GCTGAGGCATACAGTTACGTAACGGGCGAGAAGATGATTAAGCAATCTATCGACCAAATTATTGACGTAATTCTGCAAGATTACCAAAATCAAAAGTTGATTATTCTTGCTCCCGTTGTGAAGGGACGCAAAGGTCATTACCGTGAATTATTCGTTCAGATTGAGAAATTAGGTTACACAAAAGTGCGTGTGGACGGCGTAGTGATGGATATTCAACCCAAAATGCAACTCGACCGTTTCAAAATTCACGATATTGAAATTGTGATTGATAGAATTATCGTCAAAACCGAAGACCGTTTCCGTTTGTCGCAATCCGTGCAGACAGCCATGAATCAAGGGAAGGGAATTATGATGATTCGTGATGAAAAAAATGAGATTCGCAATTTTTCAAAATACTTAATGGATCCCGTTTCGGGCATTAGTTATGATGAACCTTCGCCTAATAATTTCTCTTTTAATTCGCCTTATGGTTGGTGTTCGACTTGCCAAGGTTTGGGCAAAGTGGAGGAAATTACTGAGGATTCTATCCTGCCAAACAAGAAACTCAGCATCGAAAAAGGAGCAATTGCTCCCATCGGTGAATTCCGTGATATGTGGATTTTCAAGCAATTGGCGGTATTATTGAAGCCTTACAAAGTCACCTTGAAAACACCCATCGACCAATTTCCAGCCGAAGCCATTGAGATTATGTTGCATGGAACGGACGAAGCCGTGGCGGTGCCTTCCACTAAATACGAAGGCACAGATTGGAACACCAAATATGAAGGCATCGTAACGTTTTTGAAACGTCAGCAAGAGACGGGTTCGGAGAAAATTCAGGACTGGATAAAGGATTTTATGGTCATCAGCACTTGCCCCGATTGCAAGGGAGCGAGATTGAAAAAAGAGTCGCTTCATTTCTTGATTGATGGAAAAAATATTGCCTATTTAGCTGATTTAGATATTTCGGAATTAGCGATATGGTTTACCGATTTAGAGCCAAGAATGAATGAACGCCAAAACGTAATTGCCAAAGAAATTTTGAAGGAAATCCGTAAAAGAATTGGCTTTTTGACGGGTATTGGTTTGGAATATTTAACGCTAAACCGCTCATTACGAACACTTTCGGGTGGCGAAGCCCAGCGAATTCGTTTGGCAACGCAGATTGGCACGCAACTGACAAACGTCCTCTACATCATGGACGAACCCAGCATCGGTTTGCACCAACGAGACAACGTAAAACTGATTCAAGCCCTCAAAGATTTGCGGGATTTGGGGAACTCCGTCCTCATCGTTGAACACGACAAAGACATGATGTTGGAGTCGGATTATATTGTGGATATTGGACCAGGGGCGGGGCGACACGGCGGGGCAATTGTGGGGCAAGGAACGCCCGAAGAGTTTTTGAAAAATAACTCGACAACCGCTAATTTTTTGAGTGGGAAAATTAGCATTGATATACCAAAACAACGCCGAAAAGGCAATGGTAATACGCTGATTATCAAGGGAGCAACGGGTAATAATCTCAAAAATGTTACGCTAAAATTGCCTTTGGGGAAAATGATTTCTATTACGGGCGTGAGTGGTTCGGGGAAATCTTCGTTGATTCACGACACAATGTATCCAATTTTGAACCGTCATTTTTTTTATGCCAAAAAAGAACCCATGCCTCATAAATCGGTGGAGGGTTTGGAACATTTGGATAAAGTGATTGAGGTGGATCAATCGCCCATCGGACGCACACCACGCTCGAATCCTGCGACTTATACGGGAATGTTTACGGACATTCGAGCCTTGTATTCAGTATTGCCCGAGTCCAAAATTAGGGGTTACAAAGCGGGACGTTTTAGTTTCAACGTAAAAGGCGGACGTTGTGAAGATTGTGAAGGGGCAGGCATGAAAAAAATCGAAATGGAATTCTTGCCAGACGTTCACGTGGCTTGCGAAACCTGCAAAGGAAAACGCTTTAATCGTGAAACGCAGGAAGTTCGTTTTAAGGGAAAATCCATTGCGGATGTTTTGGATATGACGGTGGAACAAGCCGTAGATTTCTTTGAAAACCAGCCTAAAATATTACGTAAAGTACAGATGCTCAACGAAGTAGGTTTGGGTTATATCACCATCGGGCAGCAAGCTACTACACTGTCAGGCGGAGAAGCCCAACGGGTAAAATTAGCCGAAGAACTCTCGAAAAGAGACACGGGCAAAACGATGTACATCTT
>JANXML010000236.1 GCA_025354645.1 Arcicella sp.
ATTCTTCTCAAAAAGGTGTGCAAAAAATATATGGTAAAATGGTAGGTTCAGATACTCAAACTCAAACTATAATTATCACAGATAGTAGCAAAATAATTGAACTCAATTTCAAGTTGAAAGAATCAAATATACTGTTGAATGACGTAGTGATTTCAACTCGAAAAGTGGATTTCTTGGGTAAAAAAGCCTTGCTCGAACTCCATCCAATGGAAGTAAGAGCTATGGGTGGTACTAATGCTGATATTGCCAATGGATTCAGGAATACCCCAGGCGTACAAGCTGTCAATGAATCTACTGGTTTGTTTGTCCGTGGAGGAACGAATGATGAAACCAAAGTATACATTGACGGTATAAATGCTAATAATTTCTTTTATTCAGGTAGTCCCGAAGTATCACAAAGAGGAAGATTTAATCCTGAACTTTTTTCAGGTAATTATTTCAGTACAGGCGGTTTTTCAGCTCTGTATGGACAAGCACTTTCTTCGGTGCTGATGTTAGAAACCAATGCTATTGCCGCACGTTCTACTATTAGTGGTAATATTAGTAGTATAGGAGGTTCTCTGGAATACAATAAGATTCTTAAACCCGATAGGTTATCAGTAGGAATTACCGCTAATTATTCAAATCTGTCTCCTTATTACAAAGTTATCAAACAAAGCAGAAATTTTAATGATGGACCTGTATTTGCCGATTTTATATTCCACGCTAAGTATAAATTTAAGGATGGAAACATGATAAAATTCTTAGGCACTATTGGTAATAACCGTACAGGATTTGAAGACAATAGATTTAATAAGAACCTGCAATATAATCTCAGTTCTGATAATGGTTTTGCCAGTTTAGCTTATTCAGGAGGCATTGGAAAAGCCTTTATTAATGTTGGTGTTGGTGCAAGCTATATGAACAATGTTTCGAATTTAGATTCCCTTAGCACAGACTACCTCACAAACACTTGGAACGGCTCAAAAAAGCAAAGTTCATTTCAATTAAATAACAGGATTGTACTAAGATGGTTATTGAGTAATTCAATGGATGTATATATAGGTTCAGAACATACCTATAATTATAATACAAGCCGTTCTTTTTTGTCGAGTATACTAAAGAGGAACTATTCATATTCAGAAAACTATGGAGCTCTTTTTACAGAAACTAATTTTTCAATTACACAAAAATGGTCTGCCAGAGTAGGGCTTAGGGGTGAAACATCATCACTAACAGATGAGATAAAAGTGTCTCCCCGTATAGCTGTTTTTTATACAATTGCCCCTAAAAATAAATTAACGTTTAGTTTTGGGCAGTTTTATCAACAACCCAATAGCGATTTTTTGTGGATAGACAAAAAACTAAAACTACAACAAGCCGACCATTTCATCATTGGGTATCAAAAGGAGACTACAACAACCATTTTTAGAGCGGAGGTATATCGCAAAAACTATTTCAACCTTATTCAAACCATAAAAGATACTACCTCCACGGGCAAAGGTTATGCCCAAGGAGTTGAATTATTTTGGAAAGAAACAGGAAGAATAAAAAACTTGGATTATTGGTGTTCGTATTCATTTTTAGATACCAAACGACAACATCTGGATTACCCCAAGGAAGTACAGCCCAGTTTTGCGGCAACCCATAACTTTGTAGTGGTTACCAATTATTTTGTCAATAAAATACCTTTAAATATTGGTTTCACCTACTCATTTTCATCGGGCAGACCGTATTACAATCCAAAAAAATCCAGCAGTGAATTTATGACGGATTTTACGCCAGCTTATCATAATACAGGCATGACAGTAGCGTATTTAAGTAATTTTTTCAAGGCAAAATCTATATTAGCATTTTCTGTGAGTAATCTTTTAGGTAACGAACAAATTTTTACGTACAGATATGCCAATGACCTAAGTCGTGAAGCAATTAGCCCTTTGGCAAAACGATTTTTCTTTATCGGACTTTTCTTAAATTGGGGAGTAGATAAGCGTTCTAAAACAATTAATGATTTGTTAAACTAATCGAATTACTATCATGAAAAATAATCAATTATTACTCGTTTCAAGACCTTTAGGAATTCCTAAAGAAAATAACTTTGAAGTTCACAATTCTGAAGTTAATCCTTTAAAGAGTGGAGAATTTTTAATAAAAAATCATTTTTTATCAATTGACCCTGGCATGAGAAGCTGGATGGCAGAAGGGAAATCTTACATTAATCCTATCCGATTAGGTGGTGTGATGAGAGCAATGGGAACTGGAGTTGTCGTAGATTCAAGAAGCCCTGATCTTAAAGTGGGAGACTTCATTACCACTGATTTAGGGGTGCAGGAATACGCACTTTTTGATAAAAATAACATTACCGCCAGAGGTATTCAGACGTATTTATATAAATTGCAAGACAAAATCATACCCCAACAAACGTATTTAGGGGCTTTAGGAATACCAGGCATGACGGCATATTTTGGGATGCTTGCAGTCGGAAAAATACAAGCAGGAGAAACCGTTGTTGTTTCAGGTGCAGCTGGTGGAGTAGGAACAGTAGCGGGTCAAATTGCCAAACTTAAAGGTTGCACGGTCATTGGTATTACAAGTTCAGATGAAAAATGCCAAGACTTAGTAAATAATTTTCATTTCGATTATGCTATTAATTATAAAACGCCTAATTGGAGAGAGCAAATTATGGCAATTAGCCCAAGCGGTGTGAACTTGTTTTTTGATAATGTAGGCGGTAATATTTTAAACATAATGCTGTCTTGTATGGCAAAAGGGGGTAGAGTCATAATTTCAGGGGCAGCTTCGCAGTATAACAATATGGCTTTCATGCGTGGACCAGCCAATTATCTAAGTCTTATCGTGAATCGCGCCAAGATGGAGGGATTTATAAACATGGACTATTATGATCAATTTAACGATGCACGTATAGAGATTGCTGAATGGATTAAAAGTGGTCTAATTAATCCTGATAATTTTGTCATTAAGGGAGGAGTGAATGATTTCTTAGAAATTTTTAACAATATGTTTGCAGGCAAAAATACTGGTAAAATGGTGATGCAATTAAAAACTTTAAATTAAAGAAAAGATGGATTTGATGCAAAAATACGCCTTATGGCTACACATTCTTGCTGGTGGCATAGCACTAATATTAGGATTAGTCTCAATGATAGCTCAGAAAGGAAGTTCACTCCATGTAAAATCTGGACGAATTTATTATTGGGCAATGGTAATTATTTTCATTACAGCTTTGCTCAGATTCAGACCAGAAATGAGGCTTATTTTTTTAGACTGTATCGCTATTTTTAGTTTTTATAATACTTTCACAGGTAGGAGATTAGTGCAGATGAAAGGAAATATTATTCCCCAAACAATTGATTGGATTGCCTTATACACTGCTTTTGTATTTGCTACAATCATGGCAGGCATTGCCATTTGGGCAGTAATTAATAATGTCGTTTTTCTTTGGGCAACCTTGGGTTTTTTCAGTTGGCGTTCCTACCTCATAGTCATCAACGATTGGAAGTTGTTCAAGGGTAAAATTGCTCCCGAAAATATGCACTGGCTTCTAACTCATATTGCCCGCATGGGAGGGTCTTATATTGCCACACTTACTGCCTTCATAGTTGTCAATAATAAAGGATTTGTGCCAAATTTAATAGCATGGTTAAGTCCAGCAATTATCGGCATTATTCTTATCGTTCGCTGGAGAGCATATTATCGTGCCAAGTTTGAGAAGCCCGTAGGAAGTGTCCATCCGGTTAATTAATGAATTTCTTTGCCATGTAAAATATACCAAGAAAACTATCAAACAATGAGTTCTCAACGATTCAAATACTTCCGACAACTTGACTTCATGGATTGTGGTCCCACCTGTCTGAAAATGGTGGCTGCTTTCTATGGCAAAGATTATTCTTTGGATTTCCTGAGAGCCAATTGCTACATTACACGCTCGGGAGTAAGTTTGCAAGGTATCAGTGAAGGTGCTGAGAAGATTGGTTTTAGGTCAATGAAGGTGAAAATTACGTTTTGCCAACTCGTTGAAGAAGTACCTTTGCCCGCCATTTTACATTGGAACCAGGAACACTTCGTGGTGTTGTATGATATTAAGAAAAGTTTTTGGTCATTTTTACCCTGGGTTAGGAAAGATGACCAATTCATTGTTGCCGACCCAGGACATGATTTAGTTATGGTTGATGAAACCACATTCCTGAAGTGTTGGGCGAGTGACGGTAGCAAAAGAGGAATTGCTTTATTACTTGAACCTACACCCGAATTCTACCAAAAAGGGAATGATGAACCCAAAGACAAAACAGGTTTTAAATTTTTGTTTTCCTATTTAACTCCTTACAAAAAATACTTAGCACAAGTATTTTTGGGGATGATTTTTGGGAGTATTCTCAGTATGATATTCCCTTTCCTTACGCAAAGCTTGGTTGATTTTGGAATTCATCGTCACAATGTTAGTTTCATTCACTTAATCCTAATTTCGCAATTATTGTTGTTTTTAGGGGGTGTTGCCGTGGATATGATTCGCAACTGGATTTTGCTTCATATTAGTGCCAGAGTGAGCATTACGATTATCTCTAACTTTTTGGTAAAACTGATGCAATTGCCAATCAATTTCTTTGAAACAAAGAATGTGGGCGATATTACCCAACGGATTCAAGACCATCATCGAATTGAAACTTTCCTGACGGGAACAACATTGAGTACCTTTTTTTCTATTATAAATCTGATTGTATTCTCGGTTGTTCTGGGAATTTATAGCACAACACTTCTCGGAATTTTTGCGGTCGGAAGTGCCTTATCAATCTTCTGGATAATGATTTTCTTGAAGCAAAGGAAACACCTTGACTATAATCGTTTTCAACGAATGCGAGAAAATCAGGACAGTATTTACGAGCTAATTACGGGAATGCAAGAAATCAAGTTGAACAATTGTGAGAAAGCTCGCCGTTGGGATTGGGAACGTATTCAAGCTAAACTTTTTAAAATCAATATCAAAAGTTTGGCACTGGAGCAGTATCAAGAAATGGGGGTAACATTTTTTACGCAATTGAAAAACATCATGATTTCGTATGTCGCTGCCACACAGGTGATTGACAATAAAATTTCGCTTGGAGTAATGCTCAGTATTTCTTATATCATCGGGCAAATGAACGGACCTTTGAGTCAACTGATGACTTTCGTGAGGAGTGTTCAAGATGCAAAAATTAGCTTAGAACGTCTTAGTGAAATTCATAACAAACCCAATGAAGAATTAGATGAAGAGTTTACAATGGGCAAATTAAACGATGTCTTGAATGATAATATCGTAACCGTCGAAGAAACCGAAGTGATTAATCATCTAAACGAGAAAAGAAGTAAAGGTTTAGTTTTAAAGAACGTTTCTTTCCGTTATGGAGGACCTAATTCTCCTTTGATTTTGAAAAATCTAAATATGCTTATTCCCGAAGGAAAAGTTACGGCTATCGTAGGAACGAGCGGTTCAGGAAAGACAACTTTATTGAAATTATTACTCAAATTCTATGGTCTTGCCGATGGCGATATATTCGTGAATTCATCTAATCTGGTGGATATGTCTGCCAAGGGTTGGCGACAAGAATGTGGCACAGTGATGCAAGACGGCTATATTTTTTCAGATACCATTGCCCGAAATATTGCTGTAGACGGACAAAAAATTGATGAAAACCGACTCTTGGAAGCTGTCAGAGTGGCAAATTTACAGGATTATCTCAAAAAACTACCTTTGGGATTTGCTACAAAAATTGGTCGTTCAGGCTCAGGTTTGAGTGGTGGACAACGCCAAAGAATTTTCATTGCCCGTGCCGTCTATAAAAACCCAAAATACATCTTTTTTGATGAAGCTACCAGTGCCTTAGATGCTAATAATGAGAAAGTTATCATGGAAAATTTGGATAGATTCTTTCAAGACAGAACTGTCGTTGTGATTGCCCACCGCTTGAGTACGGTTAAAAATGCTGACCAAATTATTGTTTTGGACAATGGAGAAATTAAAGAAGTTGGTAGCCACAAAACATTAACCGCTAAGCGTGGAGTATATTTTGATTTAGTAAAAAATCAATTAGAATTAGCAGCGTAATTTTAGTTCTGGGTTCTATGTACTTAGTTTTGGGTTTTAGGAATCCAAGAACTCAGAACCAAAAACTCAGAACCAAGAACTCAGAACCAAAAAAGTTATGTCCGAAATAAATTTACATATTCCCGAACGTAGCGATGAAATTCAAGAAATCATCGGTTATGTGCCTCACTGGGTAATCAGATGGGGAGTTTCAGTCATCTTTATTACGTTGAGTATTATTTTGATGACATCTTTCATGGTACAATATCCCGACACGCTCACGGGTAAGGCACTCATTAATGCTCGTGAACAACCGCAAAAAGTTACTTGGTTTACGACAGACCCAAAAATTACGTATCACCCACAAGTTAAAGACGCTCAAAATGTTACGATTGGAGATACTTTGGTGATGGAGCATAACCATAATAACAGTGTTCAAACGCCCCTAATTGCCAAAGTAACAGGCAGAACTTATTTGCTGAAAGGCATTGAAAATAACCCCAAAGCATGGATGCTCTTGGTGGTTCCAAAAGTGGTTAATTTTGAAGTACAGCTTAAACTACCTTTGTTTGGAGCTGGGAAAGTCAAAAAAGAACAACGAGTCTTAGTAAAATTAGATGCTTATCCATTCGATGAATTTGGGTTTCTGGAAGGAGAAATTTCTGAAATAGTTCCCGTTGCGATTGATAATTATTATCGTGCGAATGTGAAATTGAACAATGGTTTACAGACAAATACAGGCAAAATATTGCCCATACAGTCTTTACTTCAAGGTACAGCCGAAATTATGTTAGATGACAAAAAGATTTCTAACCGAATTTTCGGAACATTATTTTAAATGAAGGTATTGATTTGAAATGTATGATATTTTTGAAGATTTGTCTCTAACAAATTTTAAAAAAATAATATTAATGGTTGATTTAGTTGTAACAACATATATTATAGCGATTAGATAGGGTTTGGCTCGCTTGTAAAAGCAGAGTATACATTTTAAACAAAGTAACTTATTTTAATTATTTTAAACACAAAATCATAATAAAATCAGGTTAAACGCATTTAAAAATGCGGATTATTGATAAAATTAGGAACTTTGTCAGATGAACTGGCAAACTTTCTTTCAAGACGTTCCCGATTTTCGGATAAATCGACGTAAACGACATAATTTATTAGACATTTTAGT
>JANXML010000241.1 GCA_025354645.1 Arcicella sp.
AATGCACCACGCTTTTAGTGATACTGAAAAAGATCCGCACTCACCTCATTTTTCAGATAACGTATTTTTGATGATGTGGAAAACAAAAAATATTTATAATGCTCTTTTAAATAATAAAACGAAAATCGAAGAGCGTTTTGATCACAACTTCCCTTTTTCAAAAACTATTGAAAAAATGGGTCATCATTGGATTTCACGCTTAGGTTGGGGTATTGCTTACGTTTCGATGTACGTTGCTGCTTATGTTTACCTTGATATGCACTGGGCTTTTTTCTTTTTATTACCCATTCATTTTTTGATGGGACCCGTACATGGTGCAATCGTTAATTGGTCGGGACACAAATATGGTTATCAGAATCATGACAATAACGATAAATCAAAAAACTCATTAATTTTTGACTTTCTGATGATGGGCGAATTATTCCAAAATAATCATCACAAATTGCCAAACAGTATGAATTTTGCTTCAAAATGGTATGAAATTGATCCTACTTATCCAGTTATTAAATTATTGACCTGGGCGGGGATTATTAAGCCCAACTTAAGCAAACCTGCCAATGCGGAGTTTTAATTTAAGAGAAACCATCATTAAAATTAAAAGCCTCAAAAAATCTTTTTTGAGGCTTTTAATTTTTCGTTAATTCATTTCAATTGCCTATCTATTTCAAAACTCTCCAAATAATCCGAAACCCGTTTCACGAACTGCCCACCTAATGAACCATCAACCACACGATGGTCGTATGAATGAGAAATGAACATTTTTTGACGAATTCCTAATAAATCTCCTTGCGGTGTTTCGATGACGGCTGGTTTTTTCTGGATTGCTCCAAAAGCCATAATCGCTACTTGTGGTTGCATGATGATTGGCGTTCCCATGATGTTTCCAAACGTTCCGATATTTGAAAATGAATAAGTTCCACCTTCTAAATCTTCAGGTTTTAATTTATTTTCTCTGGCTCGTTTCGATAAATCATTAATTTTTTTAGTGAGTCCAATTAAATCGTATTGGTCGGCATTTTGAATTACTGGAACAATCAAATTTCCACTTGGCAAAGCAACTGCCATTCCAATGTTGATTTTTGCTTTTACAATAATTTTATCGCCTTCAACCGAAGCATTTATTTGTGGGAAATCTTTGATTGCCTTTGCGATAGCCTCCACTAAGATTGGCGTGTAAGTAATATTTTCTCCGTACTGTTTTTTAAAAGAATCTTTAATGTTATTTCTCCACAAAGCCACATTAGTCATATCAGTTTCAACGAAAGATGTCACGTGAGGAGCAATTCTAACGGATTCAACCATTCTGTCTGCAATCATTCTCCGCATTCTGTCCATCTGAATAATTTCGTCATTTCCAGAAATTATTATTGGTTTTGCTTTAACTTCTTGCTTGATAATCGAATCAGGTTGGTTTGTTCGATTTTCTAAAAATGCAAAAATATCCTGCTTCGTAACTCTTCCTTCGGCACCTGTACCTTTAATTAATTCTAATTCAGTATTTGATATTTTTTCCTTTTTACAAATACTCAAAACCAAAGGTGAATAAAATTTTGAACCTTCTGAATTTGAGGATATTACAAGTGAAATTGGGTCGAGATTAATTCCAGTAAGAACCTTTATTTCCTCAATTTCTTGCGTTAATTTTTCAGAAATGATTGTTGGTTTTGGTAAATCATTGATTACCTCACCATCAGTTTGAATGATACAAATAGGCTTTCCAATTTCTGCTACTTCTCCTTCGGGAACAAGTATTTGCGTAAGAATGCCCGTGTGTGAGGCAGGAACTTCGGTGTCAATTTTATCAGTCGCAACCTCTAACAAGTACTCGTCAGTTTCCACTTTATCGCCCACATTTTTCAACCACTTTAAAACCGTGGCTTCCATAATACTCTCGCCCATTTTGGGCATAATCATTTCGATTAAAGACATATTTTTCTTAATAAATTCAGTATGTTGATGGCAGTTAAATGAATATTTTGTTCTCTAAATCCCCCAAGCGTAAGTTTTTTCGTAATAGTTTCTTTTTCGGTGGCAATCGCAATCCAAATTGTTCCAACGGGTTTTTTGGAGGTTCCTCCGTTTGGTCCCGCAATGCCGCTTGTAGCCAATCCATAAGTTGTACCCATGAGTTTCCGAACATTTTCAGACATTTCAATGACTGTTTGTTCAGACACAGCTCCGTGCGTATTTAAGGTTTCAGGATTAACGCCCAATTGATTAATTTTTACGGAATTATCGTAGGACAAAATTCCACCTAAAAAGTAAGTAGAACTTCCAGAAACTTTCGTAAATAAATGTCCTACATATCCCCCTGTACAACTTTCAGCCACTGAAACTGTTTGATTATTTTTGATTAAAAGTTTTCCAACAGCTTCCTCTATTTCTTCGTTTCCATATCCATAAACGAATTCTTTTATTATTGGAAAAACCTTTTCAAATTGCTCCTCTACCTGTTTTTCTATCGTATTTAAGTCCTCGCCAAATCCTGTTAATCTAAGTTTTACACTTCCCATGGAAGGTAAATATGCTAATTTTATGTTTATTGGAAGGGCATCTTCCCAAGCATCAATCATTTCAGATAACATAGATTCTCCTATACCAATTGTTCGGATTACTTTATGAAAAATAACGGGAGTTTTGAAGTGTTCCTGTAATCTTGGAATAATTGAAAGCGTCATCAAACCTTTCATTTCATAGGGAACGCCAGGCATTGAAATGTAAATTACACCTTCGAAGTCGAACCACATTCCTGGGGCGGTTCCCATCGTATTTTGGATATAAGTGGCATTTGAAGGTAATTGGTATTGACTTTTATTGGTTTCAGAAAGTACATAATTCCTTTTTTGAAAATAAGCCGTCACATCATTTTTTGCTTCTAAATGGTCAATTAGTTCAGAATTAAAATATTTACAAAAAGTTTTTTTGGTTATATCATCCTTCGTTGGACCTAAGCCACCCGTAACAATTACCAAGTTCGCTCTTTTAGAAGATTCTGAAAAAATTTCTAAAATTGCTTCTTCTGTATCCCCAACGGATGACTTCCGAACCGTTTTAATGCCAATTTTGTCCAATTCTGAACTAATCCATTGCGTGTTAGTATCGGTAATTTGTCCGTAAAGGATTTCATCGCCAATGGTTATTATCTCCGCTTTAATCATTATTTGTAGTTTTGAGGTTTTAAAAAGTGCTTTTTGTTAATAAAAAGTTAATCCTTGTGGCTATTTAAGTAATTTTACACAAAATTACACAATTTGAAACGTTTTTACGTTTTAAGCCAAATGACATTTTACAAATTATCACGTCATAATTTCAACACGTGTTTAAATCACTAAAAAATGAGAAAATTACTTTTAGCAAGTGCTTTAATGATTACAGTAAGCAGCTGTCAATCACAAAACTTTGGAAATATTTTAAAACAAGCCAACGATGTTTTGGGGGGTTCAACTTCTGGTGCCTTGACAACTGAAGAAATTGGTCGAGGCTTGAAAGAAGCCTTGACGGTTGGCATTAAAAATTCTTCATCACAAGCCTCTGCCTTAGATGGATATTTGGGCAACCAGACAATTAAATTATTGTTTCCGCCCGAGGCTCAAAAGGTTGAGCAAAAATTAAGAGATATTGGTTTAGGCAAAGAATGTGATAAATTTATTACAGCCTTGAATCGGGGAGCTGAAAAAGCGGCTGAAAAAGCAGTTCCAGTTTTCGTTGATGCTATTACTCAAATGACAATTCAAGATGCGTTGGGTATTTTGAGAGGAGACAAAGATGCAGCAACCAATTATTTGAAAAGAACTTCATCAGTAGCTTTAACGAATGCTTTTGCACCAATTATGCAAGATGCAATTAATTCAACAGGAGCAACAAAATTGTACGGTGATATTGCCAATACGTACAATAAAATACCTTTCCAACAAAAAATTAATCCTGATTTACAGCAATACGCAACGCAAAAAGCAATTGATGGCTTATTTTTATTGGTAGCACAAGAAGAACAAAAAATTAGAGATAATCCAACGGCAAGGGTTTCAGATTTGTTGAAGCGAGTTTTTGGAACGAAATAGATGTTCGATATTCGTTAGTCGATGTTCGATTTTCGTTTTTCGATGTTATTTTCCCAACATCAAACAACGAAAATCGAACATCTTTTCCCAATCATCGAAAATCGAACA
>JANXML010000286.1 GCA_025354645.1 Arcicella sp.
GAAAATGTAAATGTTTTAGAATGGTTAAAGAAACCTATCGAAATCGTCTAAATCACATTGCACAAATTTGGCTAATAGTATGTGGACTCGTAAATCTTAATCTTTGAAAAGTTATATGTTTTTTAGGAAAGAGGTCTATTAATTACCAAATCTACATAGCTTGTAAAATATCACTTTCAAAAGATTTAATTTCTTTGCAAAATACAAATGAAACGTTGTTCGTTACCCTTATTTAACAATTACCTCAAAACCCCAAAAACATGAAAATCTTTTTTCTTTCCATTTGCCTGCTATTTTCGATTTTTGATAAAGAAAAAGAAGGCGATATCCAATTTAAAAAAGCCTATGAATTTGTAAATAATTTTGCTCAAAAAGATGCTTTATTAGCTGTCTGTCAGAACAATAACAAAACCAGAAAAATTATCGTCTCTCCTCAACAAATCCCATTTAGTTTAGTGGATGTAACTTGTAATTTTATCCAAAAGAAATACAAAAAAGAAGCAATGTCATGTTCGCAAGTGAATATGAAAGAGGGAAGATTAATTCAAATTGCTTCCGATTCTGTGTATAAAGTCACTTCAACGGTAAAGCCAATTCCCTTCAATCAAAGTGTGATGTATGAAAAAGCCCGTGAGCCTGAAATTGGATACGTAATGATGTTTTCAGATGTGTATAAAAACTGCGTTATGGTTGAATTACGCTACTTTTGTAATGATTCAACGGGTAATCCTTGGGGTAAAAAAGCGATGGTTTTTTTCTTTGAATTTGATGCGAAGAATGAGATTAAAACTGTATATCAAAATGAAAAAGCGTATCGTTAATTTGAGTACAACAGGTTTCTAACCTGTTAGATAAATTTTAAGAATATGTTTCTAACCTGTTGGATAAATTTCAAGAACAGGTTTCTAACCTGTTCTACTTAAATTTCAAGAACAGAACTTTACATCTCAGTTAGAAACCTGTTGTAATTTTTCTTCACCACCATAGTACAAAACTCAATCTCAGGATTTATTTCAATAAGCAAAGTAAAGTATTTGGGCATGGTATGATTATTGGTCAAGAGTATAAAAACGTAATTAAATATGACTGCAAAATCTTCTATTATTATACCCTTCTTTTTTCTTCTTTTAATTACCCAACTTACAACAAATGCCCAAGGAATTCAATGGCAAACGGGCAGTTTTGAAAGTATTTTGAACAAGGCAAAATCCCAAAAGAAACTTATTTACGTAGATATTTATACGACATGGTGCACACCCTGCAAACAAATGGATGCGGAGGTTTTTACAAATACGAATGTAGGAAAAATATTCAATGACAACTTTATTAATTATAAAATTGACGGCGAAAAGGGTGAAGGCAAAGATTTGGTAGAATATTTTGAATTAGATTCTTATCCGACCAGTATGTTTATTGATGGAGATTGGAACGTAATTCAAAAATTAGAAGGCTTCCGACCCGTTGAAAGATTGTTGGAATCTGCCGAAAAAATGAGGGAAAGAGGAAAGATAAGTGGCTCGGATGATGATTTGGAACAGGCGTATATGAAGGGCAGGAGAGATGCCACTTTTTTGTTGGAATATATTAAGGTTAGACAACTTCAAAAGATGGATAACAGCATGATTTTGGATGAATACTTAGGAAAAATTACGCCTGAACAATTAAAATCTGAATCTACGATAAAACTTATCACAGAAAATGCGTTTCAACTCCGTGGGCGAACTTTTGACTACTTGATGAGTCGTAAAACTGAACCATTGATTGAACGAAAAATCAAGGGAATTATCTCGCAAAATCTTACTAAGGCTGGCAATCAAAAGAATGAAAAATTATTGATCGAAGTCTTGGCAACAAACGGGCGATTAAGTAAAACTTTTGCCGAAGCAAATGAGTGGAATACGGAAGCAAAAATGAACTATTTTATGCTAACAAACCAGTTGGATAAGTTCTTCACGACGGCAGATTTTTTCATGGATACTTATGTTTTGAAAAAAGATTTAAGCACTTTCAAAAACCTTCCAGAATTGCGAGAAATTTATGTGCAGAAGTTAAGGAAAGCGTCTAAGTTTGTAGTAGAAAACTACAAGGAGCGAGAAAAATTAGAAAAAGCGGTTGTTTGGATAAAAAAAACCTTAGAAATTGAAGAAAAATCAAATAACAATGAAATTTATTCAAGACTTTTGTTTACTTTGGGGAATAAAATTGAGGCTATACGACTGATGGATAGGTCTTTGACCTTAGCGAGGCAAGAAAAATTGGAAAGTAGTCACTTGGAATTTTTATCAAATGAATTAGCCAAAATGAGAAAGTGATTTAAAGTTAAAAATGTAAAATTAAAAGTTGTATGATAAATTCGTAAACTAAAATTTTTAATTTTTAACTCTTAATTTTTAATTGAAAAATTGGTATCCTTTTTGTACTTTATTTTGTTTTAAATAGATTGTTTTACCGCCAAAAACGTCGCCCATGAAATTATCAAACCCATTAAGAAAAAATGAAAAGATTTTACATGTCACTAATCTGTCTGATTGTCAGTGTGTTGGCTATAAATCAGACCTTTTCACAAGGAATTAATTTTCGTCAAGATGATTGGCAAAATGTGCTGGTACAAGCAAAAGCACAGAAGAAATTAATCTTCGTGGACATCTACACTGCCTGGTGCGGACCTTGTAAGGAAATGGATAAAAAGACATTCACAGAGGTTTCGGTCGGCGACAAATTCAATGCCAGATTTATCAATTATAAAGTTGATGCTGAGAAAGGCTTTGGAATCACTCTGGCAAAACGCTACAACGTTACTTCATATCCAACCTGTCTTTTCGTTGATCCATCCGAGAATTTAATTTATAAACAAGAAGGTCTTTTGCGGGCTCCCGATTTGGTGAAGGAAGCTGATATGGTTTTGAATAATCAAGCCAATGCAAAACCACTTTATGCCTTAGATAAATTATATGAAAATGGGCGTAGGGATACAGAATTTTTGAACGAGTATATTGCTGTGCGTTCGTTATATTCAAATATTGATAATAGAGATTTGGTTGAAGAATACGTAAAATCCTTAACGCCAATTCAATATTCTGCCGACAAAACGCTTCGTATTATTGTAAATAATGGTTTTAAAATTGATGGTAAGGCGTTTGATTTATTATTGAGATTTCGTGAGAAAGCAGAAAGTTTGTTTGAAGGTGGCGTGGAAAAAGTAAACAGAGCATTTTCTCAAAGTATCAATGAAGTTTTTGATGTTGCTTTGAAAAATAAGAATCAAGCATTGTTTGATAAGGCATTAGCGGCAAATTTAAGGGCATTACCCAACACGGCTGATCGTGTGAATGACAAAAATAAGTTAGCGTTTTATTTGGCAATGAAGGACGTAAATAAGTTCTCGGAAGCAGCCGAACAATATCTTGACCAGTACGTAATGTTCGTGCAAATTGAGAGTATTCGTAAACAAGATTTGTGGGAATATGAAAAGATTATGCAGAATTACAAATTAGGAATTCGTGATTCTGTGGGTGCGGGTGCGGCAATGTATCAAAATTTGAAAGTAAATGCCAAGAATACAATGGCTCGTTTGACTTCGGCAGAATTAAATGAAGTTGTAAAAGCATTCTATGACCAAGTGGAGGATAAATCGAAATTAAAAAAAGCAACTGAATGGGCAAAACGTTCGTTAGAATTAGTGGAAACGCCTGATTCTTACCATTCTTATGCACAATTGATGTTGAAATTAGGCGATAAGCAAATGGCAATGGATATTGAACAAAAGGCGTATGATGTGGCTTTGAGAGAGAAATTAGATACGCAGAAGTTTACGGCGGCATTGGAGAAAATGAAATAAAGTAAAATTATACGATATTAATAAAAAAGCTCTTTGAATTGATTTTCAAAGAGCTTTTTAGTTGGAATTAAATTAACTTTTCAATTTGAACTCTTAAACTTTTCATAATCCTAAAAATATCAAAAATCTCATCATCAACACACGAAAAGTCTGTACTTATAGCGTATTCTTTTCCTACCAAAGCCATAAAACACCAGTTGCCTCTAATCACATGACATCCAAAAATGGGATTCGTATCATTATTCAAGTGCTGTGCTACAAGCATTGAAATCAAAGCCTGACCTTGTGGATTTCCATTTGGATCAGATTCCCGTTTGTATTTATTTAGACAAAATAATGGTTTTTTAGGATTTCTAAAACCTGTTGCAATCATCCCATCAACTTTCCCAGAAATTTCAATATTTCCTATTTTATCTCTTAATTCTCTGTTTAAAAAATACGAAAATTCCTTATTTTGAATTCCAGAAAATATTATAAGTGGACTGATTAATTTGTTTTCCAGTTCAACTTCGTTCCAATAATCTCCTCCCAAAGTAAAATAATCTTCACGAAGACCATTCAAAAATTTCTGTTCATAATTATTAACTTCATGTTTGTATGTAAGTAGTTGATCTAAAATAGGTAAAGAGCGTACTTGTACCAAGCCAAAATACTCTTCGATGCTATCTAATGTCCATGAATTGAAATTACTGTTCAACATTTTCTGTTTTGGGTAAAACGTAATTAATTTAAAGATAAAAAATTATTCCACCTCCAAAATCAACTTCCCAAAATTCTTACCCGAAAATAACATCATCAACGTCGGCAAGAAATTATGAATACCTTTTTCGATGTGAACTTTTGAATGAAGTTTACCTTCTTGAATCCATCCAGCCATTTCCATTGCCGCTTTTCCGTAGTTCGCTGCGTTATCAAAAACTACGATTCCTTCCATTCTGGCACGATTTACTAATAATGATAGATAATTTGAGGGTCCTTTCACGGGTTCAGTATTGTTATATTGCGAGATGGCTCCACAGATTACGATTCTGGCTCTTAATCTAATTTGCCCCAAAACGATGTCCAAAATATCACCACCGACATTATCAAAATATACGTCAATTCCTTCTGGGCAAGCGGTTCTGAGGGCTTTTCTTACGTCTTCGGTTTTGTAGTTGATACAGGCATCAAAACCTAATTCGTTTACGCAATAATCACATTTTTCTTGGTCGCCCGCAATTCCAACTACTTTGCAACCTTTGATTTTAGCAATTTGCCCAACCACACTTCCCACCGCACCCGATGCCCCTGAAACCACCACTGTTTCACCTTCTTTGGGCATTCCAGTATTCAAGATTCCGAAATAGGCGGTCATTCCTGGCATTCCTAATGTGGCTAAATAGGTGGTTAAAGGAGCAACGTTTGTGTCTACTTTAACTAAATCTTTGCCATTAGAAATACCGAATTGTTGTACGCCCCAGCCGCCCGTAACGTAATCGCCAACGGAAAAATCTGGATTTCTGGATTCAACCACTTTTCCAGCCGTTCCCGCTCTGAAAACAACCCCAATTTTAATGGGAGCAATGTATGATTTTCCTTCATTCATCCAACCACGCATGGCAGGGTCGAGGGAAATATATTGCGTTTTTATTAATACTTCACCATCATTTGGCGTTGGCATTGGGGCTTCCTCAATAGTGAAATCGCTTTGTTGAGGGTTTCCTACGGGGCGAGCCGCTAATTTTACTTGTGTATTGGTCATGAGTTTGTTGAGTTTGTTTTATGTCGGGAAACGTAATATGGTTTAGTAGTTATTTCATTTTCAACACTGCATAGTTTGGATGTTCAGGGTTTACAATCAATTCTTGCCTAAGAGGATGAATTAATACATCCATTTCTTCCATTGGAATAGCTCCTAAAAGTGGTTCCGTATCGCCTTTCAAAACAAACGCATTACAAACCGCTTTTCGATTGGCAAATCTTACTTGAACAGGACCAACTACGTCATACTCAACTACCGATGAATCTGCCATGACAGCCTTGCGTTTTTCAACAAAAGGTAAATCTAAATACTCTTGTATGTTTTCATTAATTGCCATCATATATGCACCACTATCTACCAGCATATTTACATTGATGTGACGAATTTCGTCTTGGTCAATAATATGTCTTCTGGCATTTTCTAAATCCCAAGGATTCACCAATTCAATATCTGCATATACTAATCCCATGTTGTTCCTTTTTTTGTTAAAATTAATGGTTTTGTTGTTATTATCTTAAAAATAGATTTTGCATTTTACTCTTTGCTAAACATCTACTTACTTATCAAATTTTAAATTAAATAATTCCTTAGAGCGAAACCAAACGACTGTCACAATTATCATCGTCATGGCTCCTCCGAAAATTACGGATGGAACCGTTCCCATTAACTTGGCAGCAAGTCCCGATTCAAATGCTCCTAATTCGTTGGATGAACTAACGAAAATGCCGTTTACGGATGATACACGCCCACGCATTTCATCGGGTGTGAAAAAGCGAATAACCGTCTGACGGATGATTACGCTTACACTATCAAACGCACCCGTGAGGAACAAAGCACCCGCCGAAAGCCAGATATTGGTCGAAACGGCAAAAACCAAGGTGGCTATTCCAAAACCCGTAATTGCCAATAAAAGATTTCTCCAAGCATTATTTAATGGAGGAAAATAAATCATCAAAAGCATCGTTAAAACTGCTCCAATGGAAGGAGCCGCCCGAAGAATTCCTAATCCTTCCGCTCCAACGTGGAGAATATCTTCGGAATAAACTGGTAACAAGGCAATTACACCTCCGAAAAGGACTGAAAATAAATCTAAGGATATTGAATAAAGAATTACTTTGGTTTTAAAAACGTAAGCAATTCCTTCTTTTAAAGATTCAAAAATATTAACCTTTTGTTCATTTTGAATTGGAATAGGAGGGGAGGTTATGGTTGAGAGCAATATCATTACCAATACAAAGAGTCCCACAACAATCCAGAGCGTGGTCGTTAACCCTAAATAGGCATATAAAAATCCAGCAAAACCAGGACCTAAAATTGCTCCCGCTTGCCAAAACGAACTTTGCCATGTCGCAGCATTTGCAAAAACCTCTTTCGGAATTAAAAATGGATTCAACGAACCCGATGCTGGACTATAAAACCCTCTGGAGAAGCCAATGAGCATTATTACGCCGTAAATAATAGTTAGCATTTGCGGTTGCGTCAGTCCAGAAGTTGAAGAGGTTGCCCAGATTAATATTAATGAACCTAAAATAATGAAAGACAAACTGACTTGCATCAAGGTTTTTTTATTGCGTCGGTCGGCTAAATGTCCTCCAAAAAGTGCCAAAGAAATGTAGGGAAGAGCCTCTGCTAAACCGATTAATCCCAAAGCCAGAGGGTCGTGTATAATTTTATAAATAGAATATCCTAAAACTACTTCTTGAATCAAGATGGCAATTGTTACAAAGGAATTGGCAAAGATAAAGGCAACAAATTGAGGGTATTTGAGGGCAGCGTATGGAGATTGTTTGGGTTCTAAATCGGTCATTTGGGGATTTTCTAAAAAATTATCAATAAAGGTAGTAAAAAAATGCTGTCTCCTACCCAACGATAACGCTCATTTGTTAAGAAAAAGTTGTCAAATTGACTGATTACCAATAGAATCATGCTCATAATTATTTCAATAAATAGCACTTTATTTTCATAATTTGATACTGAAAATGCAATCAGATATAATGCCAAAATTACAATTACAATTGAAATGAAAACTATAATAAAATGTGATTTCTTAACACCAAAATGTTCCGCTAAATTGTAAGAATTGCTATTTTTTTTGAATTCTAATAATGAAAAAAGAAGAAGATT
This sequence comes from Arcicella sp., assembly GCA_025354645.1. Classification (GTDB taxonomy): domain Bacteria; phylum Bacteroidota; class Bacteroidia; order Cytophagales; family Spirosomataceae; genus Arcicella. The sequence continues at coordinate 7,704 of JANXML010000286.1, forward strand.
TTGAAAGACAATTAATAGAAAAATAAAGCCTATTAACATTGATAAGATTTGATGATTATGCAAAATTGTTGTGCCAAAAACGCCCGCAAAATATACGAAAGTAGTAATAGGTTCTTTGTAATGTTGAAAATTGTTTTTATGGGAAATTTTGCTAATAATTATTAGGTAAACACCTGTTAGTGAAGAGATTACAAATCCAAAAATGATAAGATAAGTGGGAAGATAAAAAACCAAAATCGTACAAATAATCGTTAAAATTCCGATAAAGTACCACAAAATTTTAGCATTTTTTTGATGAAAAATATGTCGTTCAGTAATAAAGAAATCTGTTTTTTGATTGTCCAGTAGTCTATCCAAAATATAGATAATCCAAACTGAAAAACCCAAAATTACGACAACTGCAAACGAATGTTCGGGAAGAGTTTTATTTAATTTCCAGAACATAATATTACAGACAATTGCCCCCAATACTACGTCGAAACTCAATAAATGTAATATTTTGAAAAATTTAATCAATTTGGAATTTAGCTAATTTTCTACGGCTCAATACGGTAACATTATCTCCAACTGAAACCGTTCCTAATTGACTAACTATAACATTTTGACCAAATAGAATTTTGTTACCCGCTTTTCGAAATTTATTTAAAGTTAAAAGCGGTTCTTTGCCTTTTTTCTCGCCAGTTTCTTGATTGATTGTGGTCATAATACATCTTGAACAAGGTTTCACGCCGAAAAATCTAACAGTACCAATATTGAACTCGTGCCAATCGTCTTCCTCAAAGGGGTCGCCACTTTTGAAGACTAAATTTGGTCTAAATCGGTTAATATTTACGGGATTGTCCAGTCTATTATTCAAATCATCAAGGGAAGATTGCCCAGCAATTAGGATTGGATAACCATCTGAAAATGAGGTTATTTCATTACCAGTTAAAGCATAATTGAATTCTATTTTCCGCTGACTTTCTTCGGGCATATACACAAGGCGGGTTGGAATGCTTAATGCTTTTGTGAACCACTCTGAGGCTTCTGGACTTGCTTCAACGGCATTGGTTTCATCGTCCCAAATTTGGACATTTATTGGATGATTTTCAGAGTCAATAAGTGAATATTGTGTAGAAACTTTTACAAAACTACCATCTTTTTTATTAGTAATTTTCAGCAATTCTCCTTCAATTTCTGTTTGAAAAATGGCTAATTCTGGATGTTCTCTTTGCGTTAAAAACCGTCCACTTGCATCTACAAGCATAAAACGGCGGTCATTTTCTAAGCCACGAGTAGTGATATTTGCTTTTTCTAAGCGAATTCCGCCTAATGATTTAATGGGGTAAATATAGATTTCGGATAATTTGAGCATGATTTTGAATTTACGTTCTAAACTTCCCGAAAGTTAAAAAACTTTTGGGAAGTTCGGATAAACCTGATGCTCTAAATTGTTTATTTAACCGCTTTAACCGTAAATCCTGCATTTTTTAATAAAGCAAGTACTCCTTTTTTACCACCCAAATGACCAGCTCCAACGGCAAAGAAAGTTGGTTTTTCTCTGGCAATTTGCTGAATTTTTGGAATCCAGTTTTGATTTCGAGTTATCAATAAATCGTTTTCAAATTCAGCATCCATAGTTTTTGATTTTGCCATATCTTCAAACAACGCTTCAATATCTTGATTTTTATAATCTGAAATTAATTTTTTTATTTCTTGCTTACCATCGTTCCAGTTTTCAACCATTTTCACTAACATTAAATCCGCTTGTTTTTTCAAGCCCATTTTCTCCAAAGCCCCAAATTGCTCTTGAACTGTCTCCAAACCAAGCACTTCTTTGTTTTCATTTTTAGCCATTTTAACAAACGTCTCTTCATAGCTTTGACTTGGGCAAGCAATCAATTTAGGGATTGTCATGGAACTTAAAACGAACGGTTTCATTTTGTCCATTGTGCCAATATTCATTTTCAAAGTGTCCTTAAAAAATTGACTAACTTTCTGATAATCAGGCTCCGACAACAAACTTTTAATGGTTGAACCATCTGTCATATACATACTTTTCATCATTTCGGGCATCATTTTTGGGTCGTCCATATCCAATTCTAAATAAACTTGTTGGGCTTCTGAGAACTTTTGTTTAGTTGCCTCCGTCATGACAAAATCGTCTTTACAAATGATGTGAATTGTTCCGTAGAGATAAGAAGGTTGTGAAAGTCCATTACCCGAAATTTCGTACAGAAGTGATTTTTCTTCTTTTTGTCCGTATAGTTGTGTGAAATATAATGAACTGAAAATCAGCGAGATGAGGAATAATTTAATAGGATTTGTCATGTTTGTTCTGGTTTAATGTTGTTCTAATTCTGCGAGTAATTGTTTAAGTTTTTGGAGATGTTCTCCGTATAATTTTTTGATGATAAATCTCATATAAAAATAGCCAAATGGAATATTAAAACTTGCCGCAATCAATAATTCAGTCGTAGTAATTTCATAATTGCTATTTGTGATGTAATGACCTATTTGTGAGCAAGCTATGAAACCATAAAATCCCATCGGAATAGTGGCAATATTATTATAAATGACCAATGATTTAACTCTTTCGCTAAACTTTTGTTCCGTATATTTTAAAGTAGAAAGCAAATCATTTTTTAAAATTAATACTTTATATGTCTTGATTTCTTTCCAATAATAAAATAAACCCACGAATATATAAACAATGAAAAACCCCGCTATGTATTTATGATAAGTGGCTATATTTTTTATAAAAAGCACGTATATTAAAGGAGGAATAAAAAAGCAACTTACTGTTATATCAAAATCTAAATTCTTCCTTAATTTCGACATTAAATCCTTAGATTTCTGACGAGTCATCTCCATAACCTTTTCATTATCAACAACTTGCTGAGAAATTGATAATTCCTGATTTTGTTGCCAAATATGTTTTAAATCGTCTAATTCCATGATTTTAATTGAAAATTAAGAAGTAAAAATTAAAAATTACACTCTCAGTTTTAAGTACTTTAAGAGTTATTAGGAGCTAAATTTTTAATTTTTAATTATTCATTTTTAACTATTAACGTTCTCAATTTTTCCCGAATTCTTGTCATTTTTACTCGAACATTATTTTGAGTAATTCCCACAATCTCAGCGATTTCTTCGTTGTCTTTTTCCTCAAAATAAAGCATTAAAATTGCCTTTTCAATCTCCGATAATTGAGCAATGGCGTGGTGCATAATTTTGATTTGTTCTTCGGTTGAGTTGTCATAAATATCATCCGAAATATTCATCAAATTATTACTTAATTCAACCCTTTTTGGTTTGCGACTTTCCTTCCTAAAATCGGAAATTGCTACGTTTAAAGCAATTTGATACATCCACGTTGAAATTTTAGATTCTTGTCT
>JANXML010000356.1 GCA_025354645.1 Arcicella sp.
GCCGCTGCCGCCAAACTGATGAGAGCCACCGCCTGCCAAATATCCGTTGCATAACGAGCCGCCATAATTGGCACAACGCATATCGCAAAAATCAACATTGAAACTTTGCGGGCTTTGTGAATTTGCCAGCCTTTTTTAATGAAATATCCCGATAAATACCCTCCGCCAATACTACCTATTGTAGTTGCAGTATAAACAATAATCAAGGGCAAACTTGGTTTTTTTAAGTCTAAATTGAAAGTTGTTGAAAAATACGAAGGCAACCAAAATAGGAAAAACCACCAGATAGGGTCGGTCAGCATTTTACCAAAAAAGAATGCCCAAGTCTGACGGATTCCAAAAAGTTTTAACCATGCTACTGGTTTTTCATTGGCATTAATTTCTTCGTTATCACTGTGAATATAATCGAATTCTTCTTTACTTAATTTAGGCTGATCTGCGGGTTTTTCATAATAAATCCACCAAAATATTAACCAGACAAAACCAATGGCTCCCGTAACGATAAACGCCATTTCCCAACCATAAACTCCCAAAATCCAAGGCACCATCACGGGTGCGAAAACCGCCCCAATATTTGCTCCTGAATTAAAAATACCCGTTGCTAAGGCTCTTTCTTTCTTCGGAAACCACTCAGCGGTTGCTTTAATTGCAGCTGGAAAATTTCCTGCCTCACCCAAACCTAATGCCGCACGAGCAACGCCAAAACCGAAAGTTGATTTGGCAAAAGCATGAGCAATTGCCGCCAAACTCCACATAATAATGGAAACTACATAGCCAGATTTTGTTCCGATTTTGTCGATAATACCCCCAAAAACCAACAAACTGAATGCGTAGGCGGCTTGAAAGGCAATTACGATATAGCTGTAATCCTTCTCAGACCAACTAAATTGCTTTTCAAGGGTTGGTTTCAATAGACCAATCACTTGACGGTCGAGGTAATTAATGGTGGTGGCAAAAAATAGCAAGGCTACGATTGTCCAACGGTACTTTCCGATTGTGGTTTGCATAAGAGAGTTTAAAATTTAAAATATTCTTTCGCATTATAATAACAAATATTCTGAACCATTTTTCCAATCCATTCGATGTCATTGGGTAGTTCGCCGTTTTCAATTTCATTGCCCAAAAGATTACACAAAATTCTACGGAAATATTCGTGTCTTGGGAAAGATAAAAAACTACGTGAATCCGTCAGCATTCCCACAAAACGACTCAATAATCCCATGTTCGACAGTGAATTCAGTTGTCGTTCCATGCCGTCTTTTTGGTCTAAAAACCACCAACCCGAACCGAACTGAATTTTACCCGCCATCGAACCATCATTAAAATTGCCAGTCATGGTAGCAAAAACGTCGTTTTCCTTTGGATTTAGGTTATATAAAATCGTTTTTGCCAATTGATCATTTTCATCTAATTTACCTAAAAATTTAGATAAACTTTGTGCTTGCGACCAGTCACCCATCGAATCCCAACCCGTATCTGGACCTAAGGTTCGCAAGGCACGACTGTTGTTATTTCGCATCGCCCCAAGGTGAAATTGCTGTGTCCAACCCAATTCGTGATACATCACACCCAAGGCATGAAGGATGGCAGATTTGTAGGTCAGAGCCTCCTGAGACGTGATTTGTTGTTTTGAAATAACTTTTTTGAAAACCAAATTAGCGGTTTCTTCGGTAAAATTTAGGGCATAAATTTGCTCTAAACCGTGGTCAGCCAAACGACATCCCAAAGAAGCAAAAAAGTCCGCCCGCATCCGAAGAGCTTTTAATAATTCGGAATATGAATTAATGTCGAGATTCGTAATTGAGCCTAATTTTAACACAAAATCCGCAAAACTTGTATTCTCAATCAAGATAAATTTATCTGGTCGAAAAGTGGGTAAAATTTTTGTCGTACAAGTATTATCTCTAATGATTGCTTGATGATGTTCCAAAGAATCCAATGGGTCATCTGTTGTGCAAGCAACTTCCACTTTCATTTTTGAGAGTAAACTTCTCACGGAAAATTCGGGCGTTTGAATTTTGGCAGAACATTCTTTGTAAATCCGCTTGGCATTCTTGGGATTCAGCGTTTCGTGTTCGTCAAAATAGCGTTGCAATTCTAAATGCGTCCAGTGATACAAGGGGTTACGTAACGTGTAAGGGACAGTTTCCGCCCACTTTTCAAATTTTTCGTAATCTGTTGCATTTCCCGTACAGAACTTTTCATTGATACCATTTGCCCGCATGGCTCGCCATTTATAGTGGTCGCCGTAGAGCCAAATTTGCGTAAGATTTTCAAAATTCTTATTACCCGCAATTTGGTCAGGCGGTAAGTGATTGTGATAATCAATGATAGGCATATCCTTCGCAAACTCGTGGTATAGTTTGCTGGCAGTGGATGTTTGGAGAAGGAAATCTTCGTTTAGGAATTGTTTCATTTTGTTTATCTCAATAAAGCCGATGCACACCATAAAACAGGTGCTTGTCCGTGCATATCGCCAACGATTCTTTTTCTATCTAAATAATATTGATGGTCGTTTTTCTTGTTTGTTCCTTCGCAAACTTCACGAATGTCGTTTTTGTCGTCAATGTAAGAAATAAGGCTTAACCATGCTTTACGGGCAGATTTTCCGTAAATCTTCTTATTGAGCCATCCATTTTTTACGCCCGTAATCATCGCAAAAGTGAACATTCCAGTACCCGAAGTTTCGTTCCATGAGTTTGGGTCGTCTAATAATTGTCGCCACATTCCGTCTTCGGCTTGGTATTTCAACAACGATGCCATCATGGTTTTATAGCCTTTCATAATTCTTGGATAATCGAGATTATTTTTAGGTAAATCTCTCAATAATTCAGCCATTCCTGCCGCCATCCAACCATTGCCTCGACTCCAAAAATAGGGAACATCGGGAGCGTGAAAAAATAAGCCATTGGAACGTTGCAAACTATCCAAATACATCACCATTTCCTTCGCCGCCCGATTGATGTATTTTGCTTCGCCCGTTGCCCGAAACGCCTGAGCCTGCACGGCAGTAATCATGTACATATCATCAATCCACAAGCGAGTTTGCCACGTATAACCCTTCTGAAAATACGTTTGAGATTCAGGCGTAATTTTCTCGCCCCAAGGAGCAACCCACTGCGTATCTGCAATTGCCTTACCCATTTTCAAGTACGAACTCTTTTTAGTTTCTAAAAATAATTGCAAAGGAATTGCTCCAAAAACGTTAAAATCCACGTGATTAGGCACTGGAATTAGGCTTGCTTCTTGATTAATTAATTTCTCAAAACGCTGTTCTAATTGATTAGAGAGGGTTTTGTCTCGACTTAATTGTGCAAAAGTCAACGCACCATACCATGCACAAACCTCTGGATAGATAATTCGGTTTTGGCGTGGATGCGGACTTTCCACGAAATGCGAGGCAATTCTTTTACCTATTTCTTGCGGAGATTTTCCTTCGGGGAAATGACTCAAATCTGCCTCACGCTGAGCAAAACCCATAAATGAGCCAACCGTCAGCATTGCCAAGAAAGGATATTTAAAATTCATTTTGTCGTGATTGTGAGTGCTTTACGTGTAAAGAGAGGATAGGAGATTTTTTACTGTAACGCTTAGGGAATTAAATTTCAGGATAGCATCAAAAGAGGTCGCTGAACACAATCCAGCGACCTCTTTGCTATATAAAAATAAACATTTACAGATTATTTGAAATCAATTCAATTGGATAAAAAGGAAATTTTGTATCGTCTGATAAAACAGTAAAACCCGCAAAAAATGTGGGTGTCTAAAAGGTAGCTCTTCATTATTTTAAATCATCATCAAAAAGTGTATCATACATAAAAATTAGATGCCTTCCTCCACCCAATTTTACTTTGGGTCTGCCTTCTGGTTCTCGCATTATCTGTTTAACAGGCACTTCTTTTGGTTTTGTCGCTGTTTTCATGGCTTTAATTTCATTAAACTTCTAATGTAAAAATAATAATAAAAATGTTAAAATATGTATTCAATATGAATTTTTGCTCACTGAAACATGAGCCTCTGGAATATACCCAGCCTTGAAAGTTTTCACGTAACTCAAAGGTGTAAGAACCTCCACTTCTTGGTTTTGTACAATTTCTAAATTTTTTGTATAACCACCAAAAGACCATTCATAAAGATTTTTTTGAAACCATAAATAGGCTTTCTTAGATTGATTTAGTGTAATAAAAGTTCCACTGGGTAAGGTCGTTAAATTGGCTTTAAAAGTCTTTTTAAAACCATTTTCATCTATTCTTTCTTGATGAATTAAAGCATCAATTGCATCAATTTTTGCATTTTTTTCTAACCCATACCTTTCACCATTTGCCAATAACCAAAGACTTTTGAATCGTTTAAAATCTGAATTTCTGCAAAACCCACAGGGACGATGACCTGCGGCAAAAGCGGTGGCTTCGTCCAAGAAAAATAACTCCGTCCAACGGTTTGGAGTCATTACTTTTCTTTGAAAATTTTTGTATTTCAACTCGCAAGTTATCCAATATTTAACGGCATGATTTCTAACAATTTCTTGGTCTGCGTTGTGGATTACGCCTCGATTGCCTGTCCATGTGCCTCGCTCGGGTGTGGCGGTGAGTGTACTGAAAGGGCTTATTCTGTTTTGTAGGGGCATGATTTTAAGATTGATGAATAATTTTCAATAATCAATTTTCAATGTACAATTTTCAAGTAATAAAGAATCAACGAGAGCGAAGGATTAATCACTTGAACATTGAATATTTTGAATTGAACATTGAAAATTGTCGATTGCAATGTTCCCTAATCCATCACCTCATAAACCAACATCGGCAAAGCTTTATTTTTCAAAGTAACTTCCCCAACTTTCTTACAATTAAATGACTCTTTCACTTTATGAAACGCATTTTCATTAATGATAATTTGTCCAGCATTGGCGGCATTTTGTAATCTTTGGGCAATGTTTACGACATCGCCAATCACGGTATAATCTAATCGGCGAAGATTTGCCGAACCAATATTTCCTGAAATCATCTCACCCGAATTTAGCCCAATTGATAACTGAGGCGTAAAAGGTACAGGATGAGCCGTTTCGGGCATTTCTTCAATTTGTTTTCTGACTGCCAAGCAGGCATCAATGGCTCGGTCTAAATGATATTCGTCCCTGAAAATCGCCATGATGGCATCGCCCATAAATTTGTCTATATATCCACCCTGAGCGATGATTTCTTTCACCATTACATCAAAATAATTGTTGAGTAATGCCACTACTGCATCAGGCGTTTCGTTTTCTGAAATGGCTGTAAACCCACAAATATCAATAAAAACAACGGTAGCTTCAACGGTTTCATTCAGCATAATCGACGATTCAAACTCACGACTACCCATAAAACTTAAAACGGTTTTGTCAACGTACATTCGTAAAATATCGTTTTCTTTAATGGCTTTTAATGTCTCTTTTATTTGCGTTACCTGCAAAATAGTTCGCTCAATGGTGAGCGATAAATCATCGAAATTGACTGGTTTTGTAATGAAATCATACGCCCCACGATTCATGGCAATTCGGATATTTTCCATATCGCCATATGCCGAAATAATTACAGATTTTATGAGTGGAGAACTATCATTCAAGTGACTCAACAAGGTCAGACCATCCATTTCGGGCATATTGATGTCACTCAATACGATGTCAATATCTGGATGAGATTTTATTTGATCTAAGGCAACTTGCCCATTAATGGCAAAATAGAACTCGTATTTTTGTTCTCGTATTTTTTGACGAAATTTTTGTTTAATGAGCATCTCCAAGTCTGGTTCATCATCAACCACTAATATTTTTGTCATATCAATTTAGTTTCAATTTTTCTTTAAGTATTTTAAAATCAACGGGTTTAGTCAAAAAATCGTCCGCTCCCAATTCTTTGGCACGGGCAAAATTTTCATCATCTGCATACGCCGTAATCATCATTACGATGGGTGGCGGTGGTTTTAAATAATCCTCTTTTATGTGTCTGAGAAGTTCCAAACCACTCATGCCAGGCATATTGATATCCGACAAAATCAAGACCGCTTCTTGGACATTTTTTTGCAAATATTCAAGTGCTTCTTCCCCCGAAAAGGCAAAGACTAATTCTACTAACTTCTCTCTAATTTCTTTTCTGAAACGTTGTTCAAATAGGGTTTGGATGTCTTTTTCATCATCCACGACTAATATTTTCATCTGACATTTTAATTAATTTTTGAGTAAATATAGATTTTTTTGGCATTAGGACTATCAAGTCAAAGGTAATTTTATCACAAAAGTTGTTCCTTCATTCTCCACACTTTCCACTTCAATCGTTCCGCCATGGGCTTTTATAATATCATAGCTTAATGACAACCCTAAACCCGTTCCTTGTCCCGTAGGTTTTGTGGTGAAAAACGGTTGAAAAATCTTGGCTTTCACCGCTTCGGGCATTCCCGTTCCGTTGTCTTTTATTTTGATAACCAGCTGATTATTAATATTTTGCGTACTGACAATCACCGTGGGTTTGAAAATTTTAACGTCGGCGAGGTTTTGAACCTCACCGACGTTCACGTTCATTTGTCGTTTCCCGACGGCATAAAAAGCATTGTTAATCAAGTTCAGTAAAACCCGTCCAAAATCTTGCGTAACGACTTCAATTTTTGGTAAATTCTCTTCAAATTCAGTCTTGAAATCTGAGTTAAATGTCTTGTCTTTTGCTCGTAAACCGTGATATGAAAGCCTCAAATATTCATCGGCAAGGGCATTAATATCGGTTAATTCTTTCTTACCCGTACTGGTCCGTGAGTGTTCCAACATTCCCTTCACAATGCTGCTCGCCCGCTTGCCGTGGTGACTAATTTTTTCCAGATTTTGAATAATATCATCCAATAATTCCATGTCAATTTTTTCGCCGTCTGGAATTCCCCCATCGGGGGTTAAGGGGCTTTTTAATTCCTCAATTAGCTCTACGCTCATTTCCGAAAAATTATTAACAAAATTCAACGGGTTTTGTATCTCGTGAGCAATGCCAGCCGTGAGTTCCCCCAAAGAAGCTAATTTCTCGGATTGTATGAGTTGATTTTGCGTAATTTTTAGGTTTTCTAAAGATTGATTTAATTCAGCAGTTCGTTGGGTCACTTGCTTTTCTAAATATACATTTTGAGTGGAAAGAATCTGTTGTTTTTCTTCGGATAGTTTCTCAATTTCCTCCAATTTTTGACTTAATGAAAGATTGGTTTTAACAAATTCTTTGGCAAGACTGAAAGAAATTGCTCCTGAAACGGAGAGTTGTGGACCAACGAAGAAAAGTATTAAAAAAATAGGAAATACAATTGAGTTCAACATATCATTATCATTGGCGGAAGAACCATTATTGATAGCAAAATAAATTACTAAAAATATGAAAAAACTCACAAGAATACTGATGAAAATTATGACTGCATTCCGCATCACAATACCGCTGGGCGTTTTATTTTTTATAGATTTCCAAATCAGAAAAATGTAGTTCAGAATAAGTAAACTATAAGCTACTGCAATGTAATACGATGGAATTTTTTGGAAGAAAACCAATATGTTTAATAAAGTGAATGAAGCGACAATTATCCAAAATAATATCTTTTTAGGGTACTGCAAAAACTCATAAATAGAATTAAATAGGACGATATTAGCTATCACGACGATAATACTCTTAATAATCTTAATATTTATTATCATTTGAAAATCATCACTGACGTATGAGGTTCTCCCAAAACATGAATAAATTCCAAATAATACCATTGCAATGCTAAGTGAACGATTGTACTTTTTACTTCTAAAATACTGGTGGAAAAAGAAATGAATAAAAGCCATCATAAAGAAAAGCCCTGCACAAATTCCCGATGACAAAGCATTGGTGGTTTCTTTTGTAAGTATTTTTTCTATAAATCCTTCTAATTTTACAATTCTGATACTTATTGGATAAAAATCTTCTTGATACTTATCAATCTTTCTTTGTGGCGTAAATAAAAATTTTATTGCAATCGTTTGTTCGCCAAAAGTGTCAAAAACAACGGAGTAGGGCAGTCTTATTTTGAAGTATTTTGTTTCAGCCTTTTGTGGGTCTAAACTAATTTTTCCGATTTCGTGAAGCAACTTTCCATTGAGATATATTTCAGCCGCTCCTGTAATCATAATATTGAAAATGTATGACTTATCAACCAAGGAAGAATCAATAAAAATCTTCTTCCTGAACCACCCAATATGAACTTTTTCTATTGGTAGCAATTCACTGAATGGTTTATCAATATCGGTGGTATCCCATTTTGAATCATCAAAATTTGAATTTGAAAAGTCTAATTTATCTTCATGTTTTACTTTCCATCCACGAGAAATCAAAATTCCATCTTTGGGAATGCTGTCAATCTTATACACGTTAAACTCGCCTTTGTTATATTTAGCAACGTAAATTCGTTGAGCCTTTAATCTCTTTTTTGCTTCAGGAGAAAGTTTTGCTTGCGTAAAAGCAAAATTGCTAAGTAAACAAAGGTAAATAATTGTAAAAATTCTCATATTTTTAATTGTTTTGGATAGGTAATATAATCGTAAATTCTGTTCCTTTATTTTCAACACTTTGTACGTCAATTGTGCCATTATGCCCTTTTGTGACAATATCAAACGCCAACGAAAGTCCTAAACCTGTACCTTCGCCCGTGGGTTTTGTGGTGAAAAACGGTTGAAAAATCTTGGCTTTCACCGCTTCGGGCATCCCTGTTCCGTTGTCTTTTATTTTAATAATTAATTGGTTATTTGCATTTTGTGTGCTGACAGTAACCGTGGGTTTAAAAATTGCAACGTCTGCGAGGTTTTGAACCTCGCCGACGTTCACGTTCATTTGTCGTTTGCCCACGGCATAAAAAGCATTGTTAATCAAATTCAACAGAACCCTCCCAAAATCTTGCGTAACGACCTCAATTTTTGGTAAATTCTCCTCAAAATCTGTCTTGAAATCTGAGTTAAATGTCTTGTCTTTTGCTCTTAAACCGTGATATGAAAGCCTCAAATATTCATCGGCAAGGGCATTAATATCGGTCAATTCTTTCTTACCCGTACTGGTCCTTGAGTGTTCCAACATTCCCTTCACAATGCTACTCGCTCGCTTGCCGTGATGACTAATTTTTTCCAGATTCTGGATAATATCAGCCAATAATTCCATATCAATTTTCTCCCCGTCTAACATTCCCCCATCGGGGGTTAGGGGGCTTTTTAGTTCTTGAATCAGTTCCACGCTCATTTCTGAGAAGTTATTAACAAAATTCAACGGGTTTTGTATCTCGTGAGCAATGCCAGCGGTGAGTTCACCCAAAGATGCCATTTTTTCGGCGTGAATTAATTGCGTTTGGGTGGTTTTGAGTTCTATAACCGTTTTTTCTAAGGCTTCTTTTTGTTGGGTTAATTCGACAGTACGTTCGGCTACTTGACTTTCAAGACTGTTCTTTTTATCTTCTAAAATTTTTCTTTCAAATTCATCTTTTTGCTTTCTTATTTTTTCTTTTTTATTTTGTTTTTGTACGTAAATCCCAAAACCAAAAAGCCACATGATGGTGAAAGCTCTGAAATTTTTGAAATATTCTTCGTTTTTTTCATAAAATTTGGGTGTCAAGAATTCGAAGAAGTCAATGAGAAAAATAGCGAAGATAAATGGTAGAATTGTTGCTAAAATGGGTCTAATATTGGGTGATTGCCCTTTTGATTTATACAAAAGATATAAAACTAAAATGGAAAGTATTTCAAGGTAATTATTGGTGAAAAATTTTACTCCAAAAGATTCAGTAGTAACCAATAAAAATAACATTCCTAACCAATAAAATTTGGCAATTTTATAGAGTTCTGGCATAACCATTTCAGTATCCAAAAATCTTGTGATTATACGAATAATTCCAGCAGTTATACCGACTGCTATCGTAATATTTCCGAAATCAAGGTTATTCATTTTAATAGCGTTTTCGATTTATTATTCTCAGAATTATGATTTATTTCTGGTGTGATTTATCCTTCAAAATTCCACCCGTAGCCTCTTTAATAATGTGAACATACACAAAAGCGTTTTCATCAATATTGATTACGGCATCGTGTATCTGTTTGATTTCCAGACGAGTAACAATGGTGACAATTATATCTGCATCGGTTTTTACTTCGTAACTGTTCGGTAAATAACCTTTCTCGCCTTTATAAACGGTGATGCCTTTTCCTAATTCATTAACCAAGAAATTTTTAATTTCTTCGGGTTTTGAAGAGATGATATTGACGGCGGTAAACTCCTCAATTCCATCCACTACATAATCCGTTGCCCGAGTGGCGGTGAAGTAAGTAATGATGGAATACATGGAAGTTTCAATGCCAAAAAAGATGATGGCAAATCCAAAAATGATGATATTGAAAAGAGTCGTAATTTCGCTGTTTGAAAGCCCTGTTTTGCGTTGGGTGAATACAGCAATCACCTCGAAACCATCCAACAAACCCCCTCCACGAATGACTAATCCGCTGCCCGTTCCAATCAAAATTCCTCCAAAAATAGCAATTAATAATTTATCATTAGTGATGGGAGAAATGTGGATAAAAGCTAAGCCAAAAGAGAATAAAATTACTGTAAACATCGTCTGAATGGCAAAGGTTTTACCAATTTTCTGATAGCCGATATAAATAAAAACGGCATTTAAGGCAACTACAAAATAACCGATATTGATTTTAAAAACTTCATGGAGAATAATGGAAATACTCGTGACACCACCATCTAAAAAGCGGTTCGGAATCATAAATCCTTTCATCGCCAAAACAGCTAAACTTGTGCCTATGATGATTTGGAAAAGGTTTTTCAAATCCAGAATACTCTTCCAGTCTATTTTATCAGTAATATGTCTTTTTGCCATAATTTGAATTTTGGTGCGGATGTCATCCGTGTGCCATTTATGTGTGCTATATTTTTAGTTCATCATCATCAAAGCCACGTAAGTTTCTATGCCATCCCATAGATTTTTTATTCTAATATTCTCATTTTCAGCGTGTTGATTGTTGTCGTGATTAGCAATCGGAACGGTGACGGTTGGCGTTTTGAGGTATTGGTCAAACACATATAACGGTAAACTTCCTCCCGAACTTGGCATCAAAACGATTTTATCTTTCATCGTTGATTGAACCGCTTTTATCACATTTTGAGCAATCGGCAAATCCATTCGAGTACGTTGGGCGTTATAACCTTCTTTTGCAACAACACGGGCAATGAGTGGATATTTCAAGCGTTCTTCATCCGTAATACTTTCATTTTGAGACACATAGAATCCTTGCGAACGAATATGTTCAATCACTTTTTGCACTTGCCGTTGGACATCGTTCCCTAACACTAAACGCAAATCTAACGCTGCTGTGGCGGAAGTTGGAATCACATTTGCTGCCATTTTGCCCACGTTGGCACTCAATAATCCACTCACATTTAAGGAAGGTTCACTAATGAGTTCCGCCAACGATTTTCCGCCGCCTTCTGCTTTTACGAATCCTAATTCTTCTCGCATTTGGTCTTCTACGGGAGGAATATTTTTTAAGGCAGTTTTCTCAGATTCAGTTAGTGGCGTAACATCGTCATAAAAACCTTTCACTAAAACTCGCCCATTATCGTCTTTCATGGAAGCCAATAATTTGGATAATACCATGCCAGGATTGGGTGCCCAATTACCATAATGTCCGCTATGAAGTGGGCGTTTTGAAGCGAAAACTTTTATTTCCATATTCACATCCCCACGAACCCCGAAAACTACTTGCTTTCTGCCTGATTGATGCACGGGTCCATCGCAAATGATCCATAAATCTGATTTGAGTTTCTCATGATGTTTATCCAAAATTTCCGCCAAATGCGTTGAACCCGCTTCTTCTTCTCCTTCAAAGAAAAACTTGAAATTAATCGAAGGAACCATGCCCGTTTTCACTAAGATTTTATAGGCTGAAAGTATGGCAAATACGCCTGCCTTATCATCTGAGGCACTTCTGCCATAAATTCGCCATGCTGGATTGATGGATTCAGTAAATTTTGGGAAAGGAATTATCTTGCCATTTTTCTCCAAAGAAGCATCCAAAAATACGGCTTCAAAAGGTTTTATTCCCTCCGCCCATTGATTGGGATTGACGGGCTGTCCGTCGTAATGAGCATAAAAAATGATAGTTTTTTTGGCATTTGGCGTATTGATTTCTCCGAAAATAGCAGGAGGAACGCCCTTCGTTTTACCGTCTAAAAATTGTGGTTTTATGCCATTATTTTCCATCATTTTAGCAATATAAGCGGCAGTTTTTTGAATACCGACAGTATCATAAACCACGTTCGGAATGGACAAAAGTCCCATGAATTCTTGCAGTAATTGATGTTCGTTGGCTTTGCGATAGGCTTGTGTTTTTTCTTGAACAAGATTTTGGCTGAAAGTGGTGATTTGAGAGAAAATTAGAACAGATAAAAGTAAATTTTTTTTCATGGTTTTGGGTTGATTTTTTTACAAATATAAGGATATGAGTGGGTTTTAAACAGAAAAGACCGACAACTCTTGATGGTCGTCAGTCTTTTCAATTAAAATCATTTAAAATAAAATTACAACTTGATAATTTTATAGACTACACGCTTATTGTCTCGCTCTAACTGAAGGAAATATTGTCCGCTCGAATAATTTGAAAGATCCAAAATTATCTCTGATTTATTAATATTTTGTTGTAAAATCTGCCTTCCCAAATTATCAAAAATCTGTAAAGTTGAATTCTTAAAATTATCACTTTGAATAGTGAGTTTATCAGATGTTGGGTTTGGGAATAGTTTTACTTCAAGGTCTGCGAGTTCCTCGTTGGCGGTGATGAGTTCGATTTTTAGGGAGTTTGAGCCTATTACTTTGCCTGGACAACCGTTATTCACCTCGAAAATTTTGTAAGTAACGGGTCTAATAGGATTTACATTAATTGTATAAGGCGAAGTAGTAATTCCCTGATAATAGTTTGCTGTTTTCTCATCACTACCAAATTTATACTCGTTAGGAAATGGATTGCGAATAAAAGACGTGAAAATTCAGAGTCATCAGGGAAGATAGCTCGTCTTTATATTGCTTAATATTTTTAAAGAATTTGAGAATTGCCTGTCGGAATTTTTCTTTCGTTCGATAG
>JANXML010000056.1 GCA_025354645.1 Arcicella sp.
ACAAGCCAAAAACGTAGAGGAAATTATGGCAGTTGAAGAGCAAATCAGGGTAATTCGTGAAGAAATTGAAGCCAAAGAAGGAAGGCAAAAATTTCTGAACGACCAAGTTTCATTCTCAACTGTTGTCGTTAATTTTTACCAAGAAATACAATTCTCATCCGCACCAGAACAACCTTTTTACCTAAGAATATGGAAAAATTTTGTGGAAGGTTGGAGTTCATTTTTTAACATGATTATTGGTTTATTTTATTTAATTCCGTACGTTCTGTTATTGTATGGATTATTTTATTTTATCAGAAAATGGTGGAGAAGACGAAAAAACGCTTAAAATATAATGTTTTAAATACGGAAGTTGTCCTTCAAAATGACAACTTCCGTAACTTTTATTAGCTTATTCATCCTCCAAAATCACACTTCTATTAGTTGTCATTACTTCTTTTCCTCCTACTTTTGCCGTCGTTAAATCTCCTGATTGAAGGTTAAAATGTTTAATGAAAAAGCTATTTTCTGAACGAACTACGAACGTATATTCCCCATCCTCTAATGGTGCAAGATCAAGATTTATAACGATTTTGGCACTACTGTAAAGCGTTCGTTCATCCAACATATTTGCCCCATTTCGATTACGCAAATATGCTCTCACACTCTCCTGAGTAGGATTATTTACTTTAATCTTGAAATTTAAGGGATTTTTGTCTTCTTCCGAAAGGATGACTTTAAAGACATTTTCAGAGGTTTTTAACTCTCTTCGTTTTGGCTCATTCATGGAAATAAATTGAGCATCGGCATCTGTGAATGTACCGAAAAGAAATGCAGAAAACACTGCACCTCTCAAAATCATGGCGGTTGATTTTGTCATGGCGGTTTTAATAATAAATTTACTACTTTTTTGTGATTGAATTTAGTCAATCCATCTGCCTATTGCAAACATAATACCAACTAATTCTATCTCACCTTTTCATCTTCGGCAATCCCTACTTTTCTATCCAAATACATTTGTCCATTTCGAGTACCCAATTCCTCAGTAGTGAGGGTAAAAGTCTTCTTAAATGTCTCATAGTTAGTTGTGATTAAAAGCGTATATATTCCGTCTTCCAATCGTGCGAGATCTAAATTCATCGCATAATTTGGGCGACGATAGAAAATATCGTCCTGAAATAATTTGCCATCTTGATCTTTTAAAGTAACATTCAATAATTCCTGTCCAGGATTATTTACTAAAATCTTAAAAGCAAGATTACTTCCAACTTCTTGATTTACAGATACTTGAAAAATATTTTTAGTTGATTTGTCTATCTTCGGGCGGTCTTCACGCATAGAAAGATACTGGGCAGAAGCTGATAATGAAGTAAAAGCGAATGCAAATATAAATAATGCACTAATTGAAAATCTGTTCATTTTATTGCTGTTTAGGGAGTCGATGAAAACTCGTTGGCGGTAACTCAAAAACAGTGGTCATTTGTGTAAGGTATTAATGCAAAAATAACTGTTATATTGTTTACATTTACCAAAAATATTCCTGACTTAGTAAGCGGTCATATTATCTATTTATTCAAACTCAAAACAATTATAATCATGAAAGCACTACTCATCTTTACATCTCTATTTTTTGTTATTTTTAATGGTTTCTCTCAAAATCCTCCCAATAGTTCAACGTGGTTGGAAGATACAAGTGGCAAGATGTTGATGTCAAAGAATTATACAGATATTGATGGGAATCCTTACCTTCCAAAACAATGGACTGAGGGGTCAATAACTTTAAAAACAGGGAAAAACATACCATTCAATGCACTTAGATACAATATGATTACGGGTACTCTGGAATTTAATTATACTGATAAAGCATACGAAGTAACCAATTCGATGAACGAATTTGCGTTAGGGTCAATGAAATTTCGGAACGGTTTTCCTTCAACCGAGAAGCAAAATGCTGAAACCTATTATCAAATTCTGCACGATGGAAAACAAAAATTATTATGCCATAGAGCTGCCAATATTTACATAAGCCAAGATTATAATTCGGCGATAAAAACAAAGAAATTAGATGTTGTAGAGACTTATTATTTACAAAAAGAGGATGGAAAATTATATGAAGCAAAGAAAAATTTAAAATTTCTTTTAATTATGTTAGACGATAAAAGTAAACAAACAGAAGAATATTGCAAGAGGGAAAACATAAAATTAAGGTCTTGGGACGATGCTGTGAAGGTTTTGGAGTATGCAGATGGAATAAAAAAATAATAGTTTTAAGAAAATAATTTCAAAAATCCGTCATTAAAAATGACGGATTTTTTTATAATCTCACTACTTTTAAAACCTCTTTTGATTCATTTGTAATTACATTAATAAAATAAATCCCTGAGACATTTCCTACTTGCAACGGAATCGAATGAACTCCATCAGGCAAACGTGAAGGATAATTTTGCTGAATATTTACGCCTTGAATATTGGAAACTTGAATAGAGATTTCAGATGGTTTTTCCATGGAAATTTTAAGATTTACAAAGCCATCGGAGGTTGGATTTGGATAGGCATTAATGGAAGAAATTGTCGGCTCAGATTGGTTTGATAATACCTGTTTTGTTGAGAAAATTCCTTGTTCAATTAAATCAAATCTTCCCGTAAGAATCTCTTTTGTGACATTCGAATCAGTTTTAAACCATTTGGTCATTAACTCATCATAAACCCTTCTGTAATCAAATTGATAGACAAAATCTTTGTTTTTATCTAATTTATCGAAACTTAAATTCTCTCCATAAATCTTACCATTCACGGCATCTCCAAACATAAACATCACGCTGGCTGCTCCATGGTCTGAACCCAAACTGGCATTTTCTTCTGGTCTTCTTCCAAACTCCGAAACCGTCATTCCTACTACTTTATCCGATATTTTTTGAGCCTTCAAATCAGCCATAAAAGCGGCAATTGAAGTACTTACTTTCTTTAATAAATCTGCGTGTTTTCCACCGTCCGAACCTTGATTTGCGTGGGTATCAAATCCATCAATACTCACTAAATATACTTTCGTTTTTAAACCACCTGAAATTAATCGAGACACCAATTTGAGTTCATTTGAAAGTACATCAGTTTCAAAAGTTGCTACATTTTTGCCCGCATCAAAGGCTTTTTTCACTACGGCAGAATATTTATTAGATTGAATGCTAACATCCAATAAAAAATTTCTTTCCGAAGCAAAGTTTGAATTATTTGCCATCACTGCATCGCCCGAAAGAATATCTTTGCCCCGCTCATAAAAATCATTTGGATTTTCAACGGCAATGGATAAATCTCCTTTTGTTCCTTGAAAAAGCAATGAAGAAGAGTTGCCAATATTCATGCAAGTGGGATGATCGGGCAGAATATCACCATTTAATTTTTCAGTAAAACGCCCCAACCAGCCCGTATCAAGGCGTTGTGAGTCGTTCACGGGCATGGTGGCACTCAACCAAATATCCGTTGAACGAAAATGTGAAAGCGAATTATTGGGATAACCTATCCCTTGAATTACTGCCAATTTCCCTTCGCCAAAAAGTCCATAAAGTCCATTATTAGTACCAGATTTTAAGGCAGGATTCATGTAAGAACCATCCTTCAATTTCAATAAAGTGCTTTTAGGAATACTCAATTTTGGGCGATATTTTGAATAGTAACGGTCATCATCGGCAGGAATTACGGTGTTTAATCCATCGTTACCCCCAAACATTTGAACGATAACTAAAATATTATCATTCTCCTCCGCCAAAGCCGAGAATTGGTTTTTGGCAGATGCCCACACGGGTATTTTCCCCAGCGTAAATCCTGCGGCAAGTCCAGCGTATTGAAGTAATTTTCTGCGTTGCATATTATACAAGGTATTTTTTGCCACTAAGACACGAAGTCTCTAAGATATTTAAAAGATAGTTTTTGATACAAGGAAACGAAGTCTCTAAAATAGTAATAAAAAACTTTGTGTCTTAGTGTCTTCATGGCAAAATAATTAAGAAAGATGAAAATCTGGTGATTTGATTAGTTGAGCCATGAAATATTTAACTCTTCCTCCTACGGTTCCAGCAATTTTAACCATATTATACCATTCATAATCAGGGCTTCCCCCTAAAAGATTTTTTACGTATTTATCCAAAATTGCTTCCGTTGGAATTTTTACCAAAAAGAGCGTACACATTTGCAAAGCTACTTTTCGCACATCCTCATAATCATCAAATTGCTTTATCCAAGCCTGAATATCTTCATCTTTTTGATTCCAAATAAAACCGCCAACTTGTTGAACAGCAAAGGGATAAGTGCGAGTGTCAGACCATTTTCTGTAACCCGTCCAACCCGCAACGTTTGGCGGATTCAAGAGTTCCTGACCGAGTGTAACCATCACCCATTCTTTCCAATCGCCTTTTACATCAAAATGTTTTGTGATGCCAACAACCAATTCGGCAGGTGTTTTCAATTGTACACCAATATTTGCTTCATCAAAAAAGAAGGATGATTTAAACAGTTTTGCAAGTACAGGGCGAATCTCAAAATTACTGTCTCGAAAGGTTTGAGCCATTTCTTTTACAATATCCATGTTTACTTTCTGCGGATTGCTGTACACAAAATATCGGTAAAGTTTTTCACAAATAAACATAGATAAAACCTCCGCTCTATTTTTCAATATTATGTCAATCAAGCCTTTAACATCGGTTTTAAAGACCTCCGTTTCGGTATTATTAGAAGTTGCTTCAATGGTTCCTCCCAAGTATGATTTTGAACTAACATCATGTTCAGAAGGCAAGAAAAAAGTCTTATAAACCCCTTGAAAAGTATATTCATCTGAAAAAATATTGGTTCGCCAACCCGTTAAAACTCTCGCCCC
Organism: Arcicella sp.; assembly: GCA_025354645.1. Classification (GTDB taxonomy): domain Bacteria; phylum Bacteroidota; class Bacteroidia; order Cytophagales; family Spirosomataceae; genus Arcicella. Next base: position 4,847 of record JANXML010000056.1, read on the forward strand.
TTCTTGAACATCTTTCTCAGTATAATTTCCAATGCCAATCGTATAAAGTTCTAATAATTCACGAGAGAAATTTTCGTTGGGTGATTTTCTTGTACTGTCTTGTCCATTCAAAAAAATCAACATGGCTCCATCCATTACGATTCCTTCTAATAATGTTCTGAAATTTCCTTGATGTAAAGTTCTGAAAAGATCATTTTGGCGGTACATCAATTGGGCGGGCATCACTTGGTCGATGGCAAATTTCGTGGTAAAATGTCCATGCCAAAAGAGTGTCATTTTCTCTCTAACACTCACATTATCATCTGTCATTTCCTTCATCCACCAACGTTTAAGTTCGTAATTGAGGTCATAAACGTCTTTATAGACAACATCCGTTGCGGCTTGCTGTTCGGCTTTTGGCAATTTCCACCACGCTTTATACGATTTATCTACCCAAAAAGGAGCAAAAGGTTTGGGATTTTTAACGGCATTATCAAGTAATAAATCAACAGCTTCATTGGCAGTCTTACCCATAAATTGTTTTACCGTTTGCCAATTAGTTGAAAAAGTGGTTCGTCGCAACAAATGAAGAGCTTGTTGTTGCGTGAGTTTTTGAGCAAACGGAACAAGAGAATCCGTTTGTTGCGTTTCGGCAGGCATGAAGCTACTGAGGAATTCAGTTCTGTTCATATTTTTGAAAAAAGAGTTTTTCAAAAATACGGAATTATTTGG
>JANXML010000066.1 GCA_025354645.1 Arcicella sp.
TCTATAATTGGATTCAACAAAAAACAAATATTCACATTGCCTCAAAAGTCAGGTCTGAAAATGGACTATTCGTCCATATTTACGCTAAATTGGTTGCGGCTGTCCTACTTTTACTTGATTTTTAACCCGTAATTCGCATAATATATTATGAAAACTTTAATTAAATTCTACTTATTACTTCTATGGAACAAAAATTCAAACCTCGCAAGGCTTTTGTCTCTGAATTAGGCATTTGCATCCGCACATTCGAGCGTAAAATTAAAAGTGCTCAAATTCTTGTACCGAAAGGCTTATTATCACCTCAAACTCAAAAATCAATTCGTAACTCGCTGGGATTTTTGGAGTAAGTAAAATGATAATAATATAATTATTCTGTTAAAAAGCATCTTGAAAGGGATGTTTTTTTATGCCCTCAAAAAATAATCCTCACTACGCAAATACACTGCGTACAACATTCTTAACTTTACACCATCAAAAAATAACCAACAAAAATGAAAAATTTAGAAATTGAAATATCCGAAATTATTGTGCAGGAAGATTTGCAACGCTTGGGTGTTCACAATGCGGAAGCCTTAGCCAAATTCGCAAGGATAGCTAATGGCTTGATTAACAACGGGGTATATCCAAAAGAGAAAGTACTTTTGATGTTTGTTCAGTTGATTGATACACCCAAGAAATTTTCGTTCTCTAAAAATAAATTGACCAATTTGGCTTTATACGTCAAGCATTTAAAGGAAATTAATCAGGAAATTACTTTATCGGATTACGGAAAAACCCTGCTTGAAGCGGAGGTAAATAAACCCAAATTTGAAATGGAGAAAATTGGTCGTCAACACGATGCAGATTTTGATTTACTTGAAAATGCCATTCCCTACAAAATTTACGGAGCAAATTATATTGAGCAAGGAGCTTTGGACCAAATGAACACCGCCATGAAGTTACCAATCTCGGTGACGGGTGCTTTGATGCCCGATGCTCATCAGGGCTATGGTTTGCCAATTGGGGGCGTTTTGGCTACGACTGCCAACACGATTATTCCTTTTGCGGTGGGTGTGGATATTGCCTGCCGTATGTGCATGAGTATCTTCGATTTGCCCGCTTCGATGATTGAGAAAGAAGACAAATTGTTGAAGAAAATATTGACCGAAAATACTTTCTTCGGAATCGGTTCAGAATCTGGACGAAAATTTGATGATTCGCTTTTTGAGCGTCCAGAGTGGAATTCTTTGAAGGTGATTAAAGATTTACGTGATAAGGCTTATCGTCAATTAGGAACGTCTGGAACAGGCAATCACTTTGTGGAATGGGGCGTTTTGGACGTGATGGCGGAGGATAATTTAATGAATCTTCATAAGGGTTCGTATTTGACTTTGCTCTCACATTCGGGTTCAAGAGGTTTTGGCGGAAATATTGCCGACCATTATTCCAAGTTAGCCATGAACCGTACTCGTTTGCCAAAGGAAGCAAAGCACTTGGCATGGTTGGATATGAACACCGACGACGGGCAAGAATATTGGTTAGCCATGAATTTAGCGGGCGATTATGCTTCGGCAAATCACCACGAAATTCATAATAAAATTGCCCGTTCCTTGAATCAAAACCCAATCCAACGCATCGAAAACCACCATAATTTTGCTTGGAAAGAGCAATTAGCGGATGGAACGGAAGTTATGGTTCACCGCAAAGGTGCAACGCCCGCAGGAGCAAATGATTTAGGAATTATTCCCGCTTCGATGACGCAACCAGGTTTTGTGATTCGTGGAAAAGGCGTGGATGCGGGCATAAATTCAGCCTCGCACGGAGCAGGGCGAAAGATGTCCAGAACCAAAGCCAAAGGCACAATCACGAAAGAGGAATGGAAAGAAGCCTTGAAAAAAGCAGACGTTCAACTCATTGGAGCAGATTTGGACGAAGCTCCACAGGCGTATAAAGACGTAAACAAAGTCATGGAAGCCCAAACGGAATTGGTTACGGTTTTGGCAAAATTCTCACCCAAAATTGTGCGAATGGCGGATGGAAAGGAAAAAGCCGAGGATTAATATAAGTTAGACCACAGATTGTACGGATGTTACGGATTTACACGGATTTTTTATGATTTTATCCGTGTAAATCTGTTGTATCCGTAAAATTCGTGGTCTAATTTCTGTTAAGCATAAGTATTCAACATTACGGGCATTACTAACAATAAAATATCTTCGTCTTCTTTCTTATCCGATGGAATAATTAAGCCCGCACGGTTAGGTTGCGACATTTCCAAAGAAATCATGTTTGATGAAATATTACCTAACATTTCTACCATAAATTTGGCATTGAAGCCAATTTCCATTTCTTCGCCTTCATAATCGCACATCAGTTTTTCGTTGGCTTCATTCGAGTAATCTAAATCTTCGGCAGAGATTACTAAATCGTTTTGAGCTAATTTCAAACGAATTTGGTGCGTGGTTTTGTTTGAATATATTGAAATACGCTTCAACGAACCCAAAAATTCCGAACGGTTAATCGTCATTACGTTTGGATTATTTTGTGGAATCGCATTTTCATAATCAGGGAATCGCTCGTCAATTAAACGGCAAATCATTCTGATATTGTTGAAACTAAAAAAAGCATTAGCTGTACTAAAATCTGCCGTCACGGTCGTATCATCAGACGGTAAAGTTGCTTTCAATAAAGTCAATGCTTTGCGTGGAATAATCATCGTTGATTCGTGTTCCGACTTCATATCCGTTCTTCTGTATCTAATCAAACGGTGTCCGTCAGTGGCAACGAAATTGGTATATTCAGGAGATAATTGTACGTAAACTCCCGTCATTGCTGGGCGTAAATCATCGTTTGAAACCGCAAAAATAGTGTTTGCAATCGCTGAACCCAACACATCAGCGGGGATTGAAACAGAGATGCTTTTGGTTACTTGTGGCACCTTTGGGAAATCAATTGGGTTTTCGCCTGAGAGTTTATAACGTCCATTTTCAGTAATAATTTCTGTTCCGAAAGTATCTTTATCAATCCTGAAAGTGATAGGTTGGTCGGGCAAACCACGAAGCGTATCCAACAACAAACGAGCTGGAACCGCAATTGCCCCAGAATCAGTTGATTCAATTGCCAAAGTTGTAATCATCACTGTCTGTAAATCAGAGGCAGTTACGGTCAATTGGTTTTGGTCAATTTGGAACAAAAAATTTTCCAAAATTGGTACAATCGGGTTGTTGGCAATTACTCCGTTGACAGCCGAAAGCTGTTTGAGTAAGACTGAGGAAGATACGACGAATTTCATTATTGAAGATTTTATTTTAGCTGTTCGTTTTTTGTTGTTGGATTGTTAATAACTGTTCACTGATAATTGCTTATTGAAAACTGATAATAAACTCACAAAACTACAAATTAACCCTGAATTTACCTACTTCATGAATTAATGGCATCATTTTTTTATTAAAAACTGTTCGTAATGATTTTACAAGAAAAAATAGGCATTTCAGACCTCTCATCAAGATTAAGGTTTTTAATATAACCTAAACTAAATAATTTTGTGCAAATAATTAAACCAAACAAGAATGGATTTTCAAGAATTACTTACCCCTGATGGTATTGTCAGTTTAATCACCCTTACATTTCTCGAAATTGTTTTAGGGATTGATAACATCATATTTATTTCAATTGCTGCTAATAAATTAGCGAGAAAAGATCAAGCCAAAGCTCGCAATATCGGACTATTGTTGGCAATGGCTTTCAGAATTATTTTGCTCTTTGGTATTTCTTATATTATTGCCATGCAAGAGCCTTTTACTTATATTAACTGGGGATGGTTTCGTGCGGGAATATCTGGGCAAAGTTTAATTCTGTTCGTTGGAGGGTTGTTTCTCTTGTATAAAGCAACGTCTGAAATCCATGAAAAATTGGAGAAACAAGACCAAGAAGATAAACCCAAGACCTCGGCAACTGATAAGTTGACGGCAGTGATTATTCAGATCGCTTTAATCAACATTGTCTTCTCAATTGATTCAATCTTAACCGCCATTGGACTTACACAAGTGCTTCCTATTATGATTGGGGCGGTGGTTATTTCTGTTTTAATTATGATGGGATTTTCTGGACCCGTCGGCGATTTTGTTAATAAACACCCTTCAATTCAGATGTTGGGAATGGCATTTTTGATTATGATTGGTTTTATGTTAATTGCTCAGGCGGCTCACGATGCCAACGTTTCGTTCTTTAATTCGCACGTTGGAGAAGTGCCAAAAGGATATTTATACTTTGCCATTGCCTTTTCATTATTGGTGGAGGTGTTGAATATTAAGGTGCGGACGAAGGCGGTTGAGGCGTAATTTCATCTCAACCCAATTTTAGTTTACTAATAACTCATTAACTCAAAATTAATGAGTTATTTTTTTTGCAAAAGCATACCGTTTACTAATTCTTAAATACACTTTCAACTTAATTGAAAGGAGAAAATAGCAAAAGAGTGTTCAAAATGACAATTGTTATTTTGTAGCTATTGTTTATTATCAATACATTTGTTAAGATAATTATACTTATTGAATACTCTAAAAATCTTTAATTATGATAATAAACTCACAACTTTTACAACAAGAAGGGAATCAGACATTGCGTTTATTGTCATTAACTCGAAGAGAGTGGGATGTATTGTTTGAATCAACAAATTTTGGGAGTAATAAGGAAATCGCTGATGTTCTTTGTATAACCCCCGAAAGTGTATCAAATTATAAACAACGGATTAAAGAAAAGCTATATTTGGATAAAGGAAATGGTGCATTGACTAAATTTTTAGTGAATAATTTAGATGACATTAAAGAAACTTACTCGGTAGCGATTCTTCTAAAATGATTAGATTTCTTATCAATTTTTGAGATATATTTTAACATAATATTGGTATGTTTTCTCACTTTTGTCAATTTTTTAAAATGTCTAAGTTTGTTTTGTCATGAAAAACAAACGGGCAAATTTCTCATTGCACAAAAAATGTTGAGAACATTAAATCTAAATATTATTTCAAATACGATTATGAAAAAGTTTCTTTTAGGATTATTCTTTGCAGTTACTTGTCTTTTAGTAACTCCCAATGTTTCAAATGCTGCTAATAATGTCAGCAAGCCAGTTCAAGTAGTACACAAAATTGCTGAGAAAAAGGTAGTCATAGGTACTCGGGAAGATTTAGCGACAATTACAAATGAGTCTATTGTCTCGAAAAAGCAAATTGTTCAAAGAGATATTATCATCGTTATTATAGAGACAGAATGTTGCATTTACATTTTTGTTTTTGTTTAGACATATTTCAGTCCCCTCGTTAAGTGTTTATAACGAGGGGATATTTTCAAAAATCAAACTTTATGAAAACCAACTCATTTTTCACACTTTTTGCGAGTATCATGTGTTTTTACTCGCTAACATCGAAAGCTCAAACCAAACAAGGAGCAGTTTTTTATGAGGAAACTCGTGTATCTCTGACACCCGAAAAAAGAAAACAAATTGAAGAACAAATGACTGACCCCAGTATCCGTGAGATGATATTCAAGAGATTGGAAGAAAACTCTAAAAGTTCTATGGTTCTAATCTTTAACCAAAATATTTCCTCTTATAAAATTTCTGAGAATCAAGGTGGCGATTTAAGAGTAAAATCGCTGGGTGAAGGAACAGGCAAGAATTATTTTAAAGATTTGTCTAACCATTCTTACATTTCACAAGCTGATATTTTGGGAAAGCCCTTTTTAATTTCAGATATTCTCAAAAAAATTGATTGGAAATTAACGGGTAATGGTAAACAAATCAACAAAATGAATTGTCAGAAAGCAACTGCAATCGTTGGAAAATATGAAGTTGAGGCTTGGTTTACTTTGGAAATTCCCGTGAGTTCGGGTCCTGCCAATTATTGGGGTTTGCCTGGTCTAATTGTGGAGTTGAAAGAAAAAGGCGGAAAAACATTCACTTTTAAAGAATTTAAGGAAGAAAAACCTTCCGATGCTGAAATGTTAACCCCAACTGAGGGCAAAAAAGTATCTCAAAAAGAGTATGACGAAATTTTGGCTCAAAAAACGAAGGAATTAACGGGTGGCGGTGATGCCTCAGGTTCTGGAGGCGTGAAGATCATAAAAATGAATTAAAATATTAATTATTAATATGTTGATCACTGGCTATATTTCTCTAAATCATGATTTATGTATCGAAGATTACTCATCTGTCTGTCAGTAGCTTCGTTTTTATTTCTGGTAAACGACCTATTTGCTCAAAAAATCAAATTAAAAGGTACTGTTACTAATAGTGTTTCGGTAGGCATTCCAAATGTTTATCTAACAGTTTCAGTTGCTCTTGATTCCAGTTTTGTTGCCTTCAAATTAAGTAATAGTTCTGGGCAGTATCAAATTGAAATTAATAACCCCCAAAAGTTACGATTTATTATTAGTGGTGTTGGCTACGAAAATTTTATTCAAGTAATTGATATTCAGAGAGATACAATTATTGATTTTAAATTATTATCTCGTTCACAGGAATTAGATGAGGTGAAAGTTGTATCTCAACGTCCCGCCAATTTCAAGGAAGATACAGCCGTTTATAATGCCAATTTCTACCGCACGCCTGCGGACAAAAATCTGAATGATTTATTGAAAAAATTGCCAGGGGTTGAAATCAATCAAGGGAAGATTTTTGTGCAAGGTCAAGAGATTAAAAATCTGATGGTTGAAGGAGAGGAGTTGTATGAAAATAACCCCAAATTATTGAGTAATGCGTTATCGGCAGACATGATAGATAAAATCCAAATCATTGATAATTTTCAAGATCCAAATAATCCTAACAACTTGAATTCTAACAAGAAAGCCTTGAATATCAAGATTCGAGAGGACAAGAAAAATATTCCCACGGGAACGATTATGGGTGGTGGTGGATTGCCCGAAAATTACCTTTTTAATACCAATTTATTTTTGTTTAAACCCAAAACAAAATGGAACGTTTTGGCGAATACAAACAACGTCGGAAAATCCATTTTCACCTTCGAGGATTATCTACAATTTAGCGGAAAAATGGAAGATTTAATTTCGGGCGGGGGTGGTAGTATGCAACTTTCTACCGATGATTTACCACAGGGGATTTTCCAAGATAATATTTCTCCGCAAAAAGTAGGTTCAACCATGATTGCGGCGAGTTTGGCTCATCAATTTACGAGCAAGTTCAAACTCAAAAATCACACAATATTCAATCATTCAACTGCCCGAGAGAACTTAAATTTGACCCGTTTTTACAGTAATTTTTTGAATAATCCATACCTTGAAAGTCAGCAAATAGACAGAGCTTCGGAATGGATAGAATCCAAAACCAGTTTGCGATTTACACCCAATAAAAATGACAATTTGGTGTATAATCTCAAATTCAATTACGCCAATAATCAGCGAATTTCTGAGTATAATAATCGATTTTTAGAAATCAATAATGCTTCAAAAGAAAACAAGAAAAATAATCAATTTAATATTGCTAATCAATTACTTTGGACGCACCTTTATTCTCCAAAAAATAGCCTTACGATTGACTTGAAATACTTATATCTATCTGATAAACAATCATTTATCGTCAATTCCACGCAAGATGCTTTTGGCGAATTACTGAATATTAATCCTTCAAATTTGTTGATTCCTTTGTCTTACCACCAAGAAAGTAAACAACCATCTCAACAATTTTCGGCTGAAATTTCTAACAAAAGAAAGCTAAATAAATCGTGGAGTTTTATTGGCAATATTGGGCTGAGTAAATCAAATGATCAAGAAGATTTCAACCTCGTAAATACCGAATCTTCCAACCGATGGAAGACAGATTTGTTGAACCAAACGGGAGATTTCTCAATACAGAAAGCCTTTTTAGGAATAAGTTTTAAATGGCAATATAAAAAAGCTGATATTACCTTTGGAACGACAATAAATCAATATGATTTGTTGTTTAAAGGGGTGTTGAATCAAGCCAAAATTAGTAGTTTTCAAATAGAACCTTCATTTGTTGGAAGATTAAAATTTTCACAAAGTCATGCTTTGAGTTTGGGCTATAATTTCTCGAATATTTTACCCGAGATGCAACAGTTGAATGAATCCTATTTTATTGAATCATTCCGAAAAATATCAAGGGGAAATCGTGATTTAAGTCTTTCACAACGGCATAATTTTAATGTTCAATATTTCCTTTTTGATTTATTTTACCACGTGAATGCTACAATTTTTGGGCGTTTTTCCATCAATAAAAATCCAATCAGGAATAATAATTTTACGGATATTAGAAAAGATTTTAATCAATTCGTAAACATTCATCAAGATTTCAATTCACAATTTAATACAATTATTGGAAAAGATTTTTACAGCATTCCTGTGAGTGTAAAAGTAGGTTCGGAGTGGAGTATTTTTGATTCTGAAAATCTTTTCAATAACATTAGTAATCCGTTTAAAAATGAAGCGATTGGTTATCAATTATCGCTCAATACTCGATTTAAAGGTTTTTTTAATTTAGAAGGCTCATTCAAAAATACATTCAGAAAATTAAAAACAAATCTTACGGAGAATCCAGTCGTTAATCAAATTCAAAAAATCAGTGGGACGATGACCATAAAACCCTCGGATAAATTCTTGTTAAAATACCAAACTGATTTTGTTGATTTAAAGAAAGAAAACATTTCTACATCGTCTTTGACTTTGATGAATGTATCGGCAGAATATCATCTCAATAAAAAAGCCCTCATTATGGTTGAGGGCTATAATTTATTGAATAATGTTTCACTGAGTGATGCTACGGTTTCGCCTACTTTCAGTCAGATTCAAACCAGAAGTATTTTGGGAGCATATGGACTAATTTCTTTGGAATATGGGTTTTAATTTACCCCAAAACATTCACTTTATAATTACCCGTAAAATTCAAATTCCCTTCTAATCGTATATTTTTCACGGTGACATCTTGCCCAACCGTGACGGTGTGTCCAAGATTAACTTTCACATATTCCGAAGCCAAGGGTTTTCGTCCTACCGACCACACATCACGATTATTCCAATTGCCATTGCCAACGGTTTCCACGAAGTCAGAGAACAAGGAAATGGTATTGAAATTTCGGAATAATAAGGAATTAGTCGTAGTTTTTGCAGTGCCGAACCAATCATTTAGGATGTCGGTATAAACCCTTCGGAAGTCAATTTGCATTTTAATATCTCGCCCAGTTTCCCAAGGTTGCGGATTTTCGGGTAAAAGTTCAGTGGTTAGATTTGGATTCATTCCAATCACTTTCTTTTTCAAATTTGTTCCAAAAACAAACATAGGAGCCGCCACACCATGATCTGACCCTCGGGAAGCATTGGACGTTGCCCGTCTGCCAAATTCTGAGAACGTCATTCCAACCACTTTATCTGCTGTGCCTTGTGATTGTAGATCCTGTTGAAAAGTGCTGATGGCAACTGATAATTTTGATAATAAATCAGCGTGAACGCCAAGACGTTTATCGTTCACATCAACCTGCGTTGAGTGCGTATCGTATCCGTATTGCGTAACGAAGAAAATCTTGGTTTTCAGTCCTCCGTGAATTAATCTGGCAACAATTTTTAATTGGTCTGCCAATTCATTTTTATCAATTGCCGATGGATAAGTTGCCATATTTACTCCCAAATCTGCCGCCGCTTTTATTTCCGCTGCATATCCCACTGCCAAAGCCTGTTGTTGCCGAATAAACGAAATTTGCCCACCAATCTGATTTGGAGGAATATCTGTCGGAGGTGTACTTCCACCTGCCCCAATGAGTTGATAAAAACTATCTGGATTATCAATCGTAACCGCCATAGATTGTGAAGCACCTTGCAAGGTTGGAGTTGCTAAATACCCAATCTGAAGGGCAATTGGGTCTTCCATTGTTGGGTTGGGATAACCCACTGGATAAGCTGTATAACGATTACCCAAATACCGTCCCATCCAGCCCGTTGAGGCATATTGGTTAGATTCCACACCCGACATCCATATATCAGCCGACCTAAAATGTGACTGATTGGCGTTTGGATAACCTACTGAATGAATAATAGAAAGTTTGCCATCATTATACATACTTCGCAAACCTGTCATGGCTGGATGCAAACCCGTTTCGGGCATTCCAGTCAATCCTAAAACGCTGGTTTGCGGAATAGAAATATTGCTTCTCAGTGTATTGTAAGCAGAATACTGGTCGAGCGGAATGACCATATTGAGTCCGTCATTTCCTCCGATCATGTTAATCATAACCAAAATTCTGTCGGTATTGGCAGCGGCAGTGTGGCGTAAAGATTGTACCAAAGCCGAGTTTTCGTTGAAGGCTTTTATGCCCATGCCGTTGAGAGTCATGGGTAAAAGAAAAGAAGAGGAGGTAGCAAGGAAATTTCTACGGTTCATATAGCTTTTGGCTTTGGGCTGTCAGCATTCGGCTAACAGCTTTTGGCTTATTTTAATGTTGAGAGATTTGATTTAAGGAGCTATTTAAGTTAGCAAAGAGTCGAATGCTGGTTGCCGAAAGCCGACAGCAAATCAAAATACTTGAAATTCAGCCATTTTGAGCATATATAACATTAGTGATTGCAATCGCCACCTAATTCCGTTAAATTTATCGGTGTAAGCCATACCAGTAGGATTATTCGAAAGTGTTCTAAAATCGTTCCATTCATTATTCCATGTGCCTCGACCTGAGCCAAAAAGCAAAATTGTAATGATTAGAAACTCCTTTTGAGTTGCAAATAGGGGAGTGACAAACAATTTTTCAGAAAATTTTTCCAGTAAAAAATCTGCCGTAATGGCTGGCGAAGTGGTAGGACTTAGGAAATTGGGTTGTAATGATTTTGCCCATTCAACAAGATTAAGCTCTATTTTATAAGGAGATGGAATTTCATCACTACCCCAAATGTACTGAGTTGCGTAACTGTTTCGGAGTGCCACTGTACTGGATGCTATCCAGGCACGAGATAAAGCATTTTGATAGTAAGGTTCCCACCCAAAAACAGAGGGCTGATCAATCAAACTCATTTGCATTACGTGCATCCTCCAATCTAAATAACTGAAATACTTGCGAAAAGCAACCGTTTCGGAGGTCATATTTGGTACTTGAAAATTGAAAAGCCTCAGAGAACCTGCCATAAGTTCTAAGGGTGATTTTATGATGGCTCCGATGTTATCAATATCATAAAAAATATCACTCGTTAAAAGTTTGCGGAGGACAGGTTCAATAGCAAAATTATTGGCAGGACTTTTGAAAAAATCAGCCAAAGGAATGATTACATTAGTCTCAATATCAGCCGTTACCGTTGGATTAACGTACCATTTATAGAGTTTACGACAAATGAATTTTGGTGCTTCGGGGTGAGCCATTAACATATCCACCAGAGCGTTCAATTCTGTATCACCTCCCGTGGTAGAATTCACACCTGTAATGGAGGTACTACCATATTTTGTTGAAAATGTTTTGTTGGTAATATCGTGTTTTGAAAGGTCAAAAGCCGAGCCAAACGTAGTTGAGCCTTCATACCAATGATTTGTATAATTCCAACCCGTTAAAACTCTTGCAGCTGCTTTCACGTCGTCTTCTGTATAATTCAAATTACCCGCAAAATCCCTTGCTCCAACCGTGAAAAGCTCCTGCAATTCACGAGCATAATTTTCGTTTGGACTGTTCTTAACATTCTCATTTCCATTAAGATACAACAACATGGCGGGGTCTTTTGTGATGACTTTTACAAAGTTTTTGAAGTTACCCAATGAGTTCTGGCGAATCGTATCTAAATACCGCCAAACGTAACGATAATCACTCACCATTTCACGGGTTGTTACGAAGTGATTTTGCCAAAAAACTGCCAATTTTTCCAATAAACTCGGAGGTGTATCTTGCCTGATTATTTGAGCATGCCACCAATATTTCACGTATGAACTCCAATCAAAATTATCTGCTCCTCGGAATGGACCCGTTACGAAAGTTTGCTTAAAATAACTGGAATTTTCATTTAAAACAATGGGAGGCGATGGATTGTAATTGATGTTATTAAACAAGTCTGTATAGGCTTGCAAAGCAGTTTTACCCGTAAAATTAGCAATTTCTGTTTTGGTAGGTCCCGCTGTTGCTCGTCTAAGCAAATGAGCCGCTGTGTCTGCGGTTAATACAGGTGAATATGAGGATAAATACGCCATCGGAAGAAAAATTGAGAAGATTAAATAGCAAGCAGTATTGTTGTGTAAAGATAAGGAAACGAAAAGTAAAATAATTTAAAAAAGAATATGAATGAGTAAGTGGACAATTTTTCTACATATTACCTTAAAATAAATTTCATAAAAAAACAGATATACACTCATACGTTTATAATTTCATTCATGTAGATTTGTAAAATCTAATAAATCAAAAGTTTATAACTACTAATTAATTCTATAAAAAATTTAATATAATAAAAACACCCCTAATTAATAATAAACTTAATGAAATTTAATCTATTGCGGTTTTATGGAATTGTTGTTATTGTAACTACATTCTTGTTTTTTTCTATCTACCTCTTGGAGTACTTCACTGGAAATGGGGATGGAATTTGGTATGATTTTGATGTTCTCAAATTAGCCTTCAAAGTGCTTTTATCTGAATCATTTGTACTTATATTTTTATACGGAGTAAAAAACTTTGAATCTTGGTTTTCTAATGCCTTACTATCACTTTTTACCATAATAATCACTTTTGTTTTGGTTGAGTTTACGCTTGGACAACTCATCAAAATGAATGCTTCGAAAGTGCAACCAGTTTCCCCAAAACCTATTCTTGAACGCCCAGACCACTCCCAATGTATTGTTTTGGATGATACCCTGGGCTACAAAGCAAAAGTGAATTGGCATCTTCGATGGCAACCTTCAAAGGAAAGCAGGGTCTTAAATTTTTCAACAGATACGCTTTCTCGAAGAATCATTCCAACGAATGATAGCTTGAAAAGTGGTATAAATAAATATGCCTTGTTTTTAGGATGTTCCTATACGTATGGTGATGGCGTGTCCGACGATGAGACAATGCCCTACTTTTTTGAGCAGAAAGCACAACATTACCTTGCCCAAAACTACGGCTTCATGGGGTACTCGCTTTTGCAATCTTTGGCAATTTTTCAACATCGAAATCTTCGGAAAGAAATAAAAGAGCCAGAAGGTTTTGCGGTTTATACCTACATCAATGACCAAATTGATCGTGTAATTCCTGCCTCTCGATGGATTGAATTAATGAAAGGACGTTTCCCAAATTTGATTCACCAATCAATGACTACCGATGGAATATTCTTGAAAAAACATCATGTACTTTATGATTTTACTCATTGGGTAGGTAATACGAATATCGCTCAATATTTCAGAATAGGGTATCCTAAAAATCACAATGATACTCATTATCAATTAGTTGTGGATGTTTTAAAGAAAACAAAAGCGGAATATAAAAGTCAGTTCAAAAATGATAATTTCTATATTATCATTTTTCCAGGAAGTCATCTGGAACCCACGATGAAAACGATGTTTGACCGTTCTGGCATAAAATATTTTGACTATTCAAAACTTCTTGATTTAGAAAAGAACTACCTACCCTTCGATTCTGCCCACCCCAAAGGCGAAGTTTATAAATTGGTAATGGATAAATTTTATAGCGATTTAGAAATGGAAAAGATATTGATGTGATTAATTGAAAACCTCACAAGTGTAAGTAATAAGTAAGTAAATACTTTCTGGCAAGATTCTTGAATATCGTGATATAAAATGGTTGTTATAATAATTGAACGACCTCTTGCGTTAATTCAACAATTAAATGCACACATGAAAAAAATCAAAATATTTGCTCTTGCTTCAATCGTTTCAATCGCATCATTTCAGGGTTGTCGGACTGCACAACAACCACAAATTGTTACTCAAAATGAGGAAGAAATTGTGATAGTTTCTGAACCAGAAAATACTGAGGAACAAGGCATTAGTTTTTATGAAGGTAATCTTCAAGCCGCTTTCGAGAAAGCGAAATCAGAGAATAAATTAGTTTTTGTAGATTGCTATACTACTTGGTGTGGACCCTGCAAAATGCTGAAACAATACACGTTCAAAGACGTTATTTTGGGCGATTATATGAAAGAAAATTACGTTTCTTTGGCTATTGATATGGAAACAACCGAAGGAGAAGCCATCGCAAAAAAATACGGAATTGAGGCTTATCCAACGCTTTTGTTTTTGGATAAATACGGAAGAGTTGTTAATCACCAAGTAGGCGGAATTGGAGCAGAAGCACTTTTAGCAAAAGCCGAACAAACCGTTCGCAAAAAAATGTAAATCTTAGTAAATAGTTTAAATATATAGAAGCCCTCCATTTTGAGGGCTTTTTTTATGCAATAATCTCTTCCCAAATCAATTTCTCCACTTTTTTTGTAGCTGTTGAAAAATTGAGCCCTACACCAATACAAATTTTGTTTTGATGAAAATAAGGTTGCAAGTATCCTTTATCCTTCACTTGTTGAAGAGCTTCTTCGGCTGATTCGTCCAACTTAAACTCAAAGGCATACACATAATCATTCACCTTCACCAAAGCGTCCATTCGTCCATCGGAAGTTTGTACTTGACTTTCGATATAAAGTCCTAATAATCTGAAAGTTAAATGAATAATGGCGTGATAAAAGTGTTCGTTTTCTTTTTGCCAAACTTCATACGGAAGACTTTTAAAAACACTATTTAAAATACTTTCAACTTTCTTTAAATCCGCAATTCTAAGAGCATTCCGAATTTCGGTTGCCATCACCTGAATCGGCTCATTGTAGCTGTGTGTGTAGGCATCTGCCAGCAAACTCACATACGAGCGGCGAACTTCCTCGTTGGGATAACTCAATTCATACAAATCATCTTCTTCAATGTAGTTTTTGATGGTCAAATATCCCGTCTGAAACATCAACGGAATCAACTGCAAACGCTCTATGTCATAGGCACTTAGCTGTAAAGAGGGAATTTTAATGTTCTCAAAATCATACTTTTGATTAATCAAATTGAGATTTAACAGGAAAGTGGGTGTACCTGTTTCAAACCAATAATTACTGTACTCTTTTGACCTAAAAAAATGAAGCAATGAAAATGGATTATAGACTTTATTTTTACCTCCCCAAGAATATCCATTATACCATTTTTTAATTTTTTCAGGATCGTGGATGGTTAATTCTTCTTTGAAATATTTTTCCAATTCTTCTTGGTCAATCCCACAAATACTGGCATATTTTTCGGAAATAGTCAATTCTGTTAAATTATTCAAATCTGAAAAAATCCCAACTCTCGAAAATTTTGATACTCCTGTGATAAATACAAATTTCAGATAAGGGTCAGCATCTTTCAAAATCGAATAAAATGACTTCATAACGCTTCGATTTTCAATGGATTTATTATTGTCTATCCCTAAAAAATCAATAATAGGTTTATCATATTCGTCTATCAGAATAACAACTTGACCATATTTTGCATAGAGTGTTTCTATTAATTCTTTGAATTTACCCCCATTAAAAGTTTGTTCAAGCACAATCCCATAATTTTCGGCTATCTTATCCAAAGCATCATTGATAGCACTAAAAAGTCCTTTTTCTTTGTGCTGAATATTATTAAATGAAATTTTAATAACAGGGTAAATCTGATTAAAATCCCAATGTTCCGAAATATATAATCCCTCGAAAAATTCTTTTTGACCTTTAAACAGGCTATCTAACATACTCACAAACAAGGATTTACCGAATCTTCGAGGGCGAGACAGAAAGTTGAATTTACTTTCATAAATAAGTTCATTTGCCAAAGCCGTTTTGTCCACATAGACATAACCGCCTTTGCGAATTTCTGAAAAATCTTGTATGCCAACTGGGTATCTCTGCATTTTGAACAATTTGAAATGGACTACTACAAAATTAGGTAAAATTACGAGAAAACGAATTTTGTAAGAAAGTTCAATAAAGCTAAACCTATTTTTATCGTAACTTTACTTATCGGTACACAGTGAACGGTTAAAGGTAAATATTTACCGATTCGTTCCTACTGTGAACCATTTTCCTTTCACCGTGAACCGTTTACCGTTCACCGAAAATTGCAAAAATGAAAATATCCCTTAATTGGCTTAAAAATTTTATTGAAATAAC
>JANXML010000102.1 GCA_025354645.1 Arcicella sp.
AATCGCAACGGTTGATTCATTGAAATTTAAAGTAAATTATAATGCCGTTGCCAAGGATAACGACAATACATTGAACAGTTCTGCGGTCTTGAATTACTTTGGAAATAAGGTCGATATTACGTCAATTACTGCCTATCAAACCAACGACCGTTTCTATGAAGGACCCATTGATGCCGACGTACAATTACCATTCAAATCACAAAGTTTGGATGTAAACGCCATTGAAGTGAAAAACGATGCGGGTCAAAATACAGTAAGTTTCTGGACACAGGAATTACGTTTGAGTTCATCAGCCAACTCAGAATTGCCTTTTAAATGGACGCTGGGCGGGTTTTATTTTACCCAATACGACCCAACAAGTCAGACTTTATTAATTGGAAAAGACGGCAGTAAATTCGGACAACCCAATAATGCAAAGTCTATAACGAATGCTCTGGCAGACAACAATGGAGTCGCATTTTTCGGACAAGGCACCTACACAGTAAACGATAATTTCAATGTAACGCTCGGTTTAAGATACGATTCTGAAAATCAAAAATTAACCGTTGGCAGTAAGTTTCAACAAGGAAATTTCGTATTACCGACTTTGAAAGATACCACCGCATCTACCAATTTCAGTGCCTTTTCACCCAAAGCAATTTTGACGTATAAAGTTGCTGAAAACCAAGTTGCCTACATTTCATACAGCCGTGGATTTCGTGCAGGTGGTTTAACTCAAATTGACTTCGACCCTTCTGGCGTTCCGTTGGTTGCTTTTAACCCAGAATATAGCAACAATGTTGAATTTGGTTGGAAAGGAACGTATTTTGATAATCGCTTAAGAGCAAATTTCTCATTATTCAATATTCAAGTAACTGATGCTCAGATACCTACGCTCGTTCCAGAGTTAGGATTTCGCACGGCAACTCGTAATGGAGGAAATTTTTCAAGTACAGGTTTTGAGTCTGAAATATCAGCGAATATTGCCAAAGGCTTACAAATTGATTGGAATTTTGGCATAACCTCAGCCACATATTCTAAATTGACTTTACCGCAAACGGTCTTTGTAGCGGGTAAATCCACGAAGGTTGAAAAGGATTTTACGGGTAATAAACAAATTTTAACGCCAAGTTTCACGTCTATGTTTGCCGTTCAATATAGCGTGTCTTTAACAAAAACAATTCAATACGTTGCCCGTGGCGAATGGCGTTTATTAGGTAAACAATATTTTGATTTACCAAACAAATATAGTCAAGACGATTACAGTACCTACAACGTTAGAACAGGATTTTCAACCAAGAACTACGACTTAATGTTTTGGGGAAGAAATCTTTCGAACGCCACCTACATATCGTATGCCTACAATTTCGGGGCAGCAACCTTAGGAAATCCAAGAACGGTTGGGATAAGTTTGATGGCAAGATTCTAATTTCGATGTTCGGTTTTCGATGTCCAAGTTTCGATATTCGGTTTTCGATGTTCGATGTTCGGTTTTGACAAAACAAAACACAATTTTTGCAAAACGAAAATCGAACATCGAAAACCGAAAAACGAACATTAAACATCGAAACAAAAAGTCATTCCTCAAAAAAAGGAGTGGCTTTTTTGTTTTTCTAAATTATTATTTTCAAATTTGCGTAATCACTTACGTAATTGTTTACCTAAAATATATATTTGATTTTACAAACATCGAACAACGTAAATCGAAAAACGAAAAATGGATTTATTAATTGAGTTAGGAGCATTAGCCTTTGCCAGTCGCATGAAGCGAATGAGTGAAATTGGTATGCAAAGTGTGGCAGATGTTTATCAATATTACGGAATTGATTTTGAGGCAAAATACTTTCCATTATTTTATTATTTATCCCAAAAAGGAGAAGCAAGTATTATGGAAATAGCTGAGGTTCTGAAAGTTACGCACCCAGGAATTATTCAAATTGCGAAAGAATTAGAAAAAAAAGGATTAATTATTTCCAAAAAATCTGCCGAAGATGCTCGAAAACGTAACTTGAAATTATCTAAAAAAGGGAAGATATTACTTCCAAAATTGCAAAAAATTTGGGCGGATGTGAAAGCTGTTAATGCTGACCTTTTTGAGAGTAGAAAACACAACATTTTAATCGCTTTACAAGAACTTGAAGATGCTTGGGAAGAGAAAAGTTACTTAGACCGCTTTAAAGAATTTCACCATTTAAGTTGAAAAGTTGTAGAAGTTAAAGAGTTACAAAAAAGTTTTAGTTAATACCAAAAACTATTTAACTCTCTGACTTTTTAACTATTTCAACTCTTTAACGCCATAACTTCTTTAACTTTAAAACAAAAAACAATGACCTTAAAAATTTATCAATTAGACGCTTTTAACGACAAGGTTTTCGGTGGAAATCCAGCCGCTGTTGTGCCTTTAACCAAATGGCTATCGGACGAATTATTGCAAAAAATTGCCTCAGAAAATAACCTTGCCGAAACGGCTTTTTATGTTTTGGAAGGAGACAAATTTCACATTCGTTGGTTTACGCCAACGATGGAAGTTGATTTGTGCGGACACGCAACTTTGGCTACGTCATATCAAATATTTAATTACGAAAATTACCCAAAATCAATCATAGAATTCACGTCGAGAAGTGGCATTTTGAAGGTAGAAAAGCGAAACGATTTATTAGAATTAGACTTTCCGATGGATCAATTAATGCCTGTTGAAACGCCCAAAGCCTTGATTGATAGTTTAGGTATAACACCCCGAGAAACGTATAAAGGTTTAACAGATTATATGCTTATTTTTGATTCAGAAGCCCAAATCAAGGCATTCAATCCAGATTTTAGAAAAATGGCAGAGGTAGATTGTCGTGGCGTAATCGTGACGGCTCGAGGAATTGAAGTAGATTTTGTATCAAGATTCTTTGGTCCAAATTCGGGCGGAGATGAAGATCCTGTAACGGGTTCAGCACATACAAGTTTGACTCCGTATTGGGCAAAAGTCTTGAATAAAACGGAATTTAAAGCCCGTCAAATTTCAGCACGGGGTGGGGAATTAGTTTGTAAATTAGTAGGTGATAGAGTAAAAATTGCGGGAAAAGTAGTACCTTATTTAGTGGGTGAAATAACCGTTTAATGTACCACGGGATTTTATCTCGTGCATTTCGTCCAATTCACGGGATAAAATCCCGTGGTACACAAATACAACCATGATCACAATACAACCATTTGAAAATCAAGATACTGACTATATCGTAAAACTGATTTTAAACATACAACAGAACGAATTTCAAGTTCCGATAACCATCAATGAACAACAAGATTTATTGAATATCCCAAGTTTTTATCAACACGGGAAGGGCAACTTTTGGGTAGCAAAATCAGCGGGAGAAGTTGTTGGAACGATTGCCTTAATTGATTGTGGCGAAAACGTTGGTACCATCAGAAAGATGTTTGTAAAAAAGAAATTCAGAGGTAAAGAATTTGGTATTGCACAACAATTGTTGGATATTTTAGAAGCCTCTTCACGTGAAAATGGCATTAAAAATCTGTATCTCGGCACATTAGAAAGACTACAAGCCGCCATTAGATTTTACGAGCGAAATGGATTTACGTTGATTGAGAAAAAAAATTTACCTTCCGTTTTTCCTTTTATGCCCGTTGATACGCATTTTTTTGAGAAAGAAATAACCCCAAAGATTCAAATCATTGAATACCAGCCACTTTACAAAGAAGATTTCAAAAGAATCAACGTTGAATGGATTGAAAAATTCTTTACTGTTGAACACCAAGATTTAGTGCAATTAGATAATCCAAAGAGCATAATTGACGAGGGTGGACAAATCTATTTTGCCAAATTAGGGGATGAAATAGTTGGAACCGCCGCCCTTATTCATGATGGTAATGATGAATATGAATTGGCAAAAATGGGCGTTTCTCCGAACGCACAGGGCTTAGGATTGGGCAAAAAACTCTGCATTGTTGCCATCGAAGAAGCCAAAAAACGCCAAGCAAAAGCCTTATATTTACGTTCAAATCGTTCTTTAATTCCAGCCATTTCCATGTATTTAAGCGTTGGTTTTGTGGAAGTGCCACTTGATGCCTCCCATTACAAAAGAGCCAATATTAAAATGGATTATCCATTATGACCATAAAAACCATCATCCAAGAACACGATATAAAAGCCTACTACGAACTCCTAACAAGAGCAATTACCAACGAACCTCAATTTTTCAGGGTAGCACCAATCGACATTGCGGGAGAAGTTTTTCCAACCAAAGATACCACCGAGAATTTCACCTTAGGAGCATTTTCAGAAGACGGCGAATTGATGGGAATAGTAAGTTTCAAAAGAGATTTATTCGTAAAATTGAAACATAAAGGCTTGATTTTCAGAATGTACGTCTCCGAAAAAGCCAAAGGGCAGGGACTCGGACGAAAACTCTTGCAAGCCTGTGAAGAGAAAGCAACCCAAGACAAAAGCCTAAAACAAATTTACTTGACCGTAGTAGCGACCAATCACCGAGCGAAAAATTTATATCTTTCAGAAGGATTTGAGATTTTCAGTACCGAAAAAAACAGCATTCAAATGACTGATAATCAATACGTTGATGAAAATTCGATGATAAAGTATTTATAAATTTAGTAGGACAGGTTTCCAACCTGTTTATAAAGTATATTTGACAGGTTGGAAATCTGTCTATAAAGTATATTTGACAGGTTGGAAACCTGTCCTACTTTTCATGACAATAGACGACATAATAAAGAAAATTGCACATTTACAAGATACAGCCAACAGAAAATACTTTCCAGAAAGCATTTTTGAGTCGTATCGAAGTAATAAATATTTGCTTTATCGTCGTCCAGATACCAATGTTTTTTTCACGGCAATTACGGTTTTTACGCTGAATAATATAAAAGAAAAATTATCGCTTGAATCTCAGAAATTAGTTGAACAAATTACCGAAAAAGCAGTAAAAAGTTATGACCTTTTCAAGAATAAAGACGGCTTAAATACCTACAATTTCTTTCAAACCAATCCCTCAAAACATTTCCCACACGGCAATATTTTGCATCGTTTCAATCACTTCAAAATCCCTGATGATATTGATGATACTGCCATGATTTATTTGACAAAACCTCATTCACAAGAAGATGCTAAGTGGTTGCAAAACAAGCTAATACAACATTCCAACAATCATAAACAATCAATCAAAAATACTTTTCCAGCATACCGAAACCTGAAAGCCTACTCTACTTGGTTTGGCAAAAATATGTACATTGAATTTGATGCTTGTGCTTTGTCGAACATGATTTATTGCCAATTATATTTTGGTTTAGCATTAGACGAACACGGGCAAGATTCCATCAAATATATTCAGCAAAGTATTCTTTCAAATCAATACATCGAAATGCCTTTCAAGGTGGCTCATCAATACGCCCGCACGCCACTGATTATATACCACGTCATGCGGTTGATGAACAAATTTCACATTCCCGAATTGGAAATTTGTCGAGCGAAATTGGAGAAAGATATTTTGTATTATTTGAAGAAAGAGGATATTTCAATCTATGATCGAATATTGTTGGAAATAGTAGCCCCCCCCGCCCCCAGAGGGGGAGCCAGTACACCGCTTTGGGACTCGAAAGCTCCCCCTCTGGGGGTTGGGGGGCAATTTTTCATCGCTGGACTTTTGACTGCCTACGAAAATCCAATTCTATATAAATTATCCTCTTCTCCACTTTTTCATATTAAGTGGACTTGTGAGGCACATTCTTTGGCTTTATTGGCGGAGTGGATGGTGGCTACTTCAAAAACTCAGATTGATTTCCAGTAATAATCACACTACAACTATCGCCCAAAACAATATTTTTGGCAATAATTTTTGAGTAATTCAAATTCAACGTGGAATACTTTGGAAGCGAGATATTCAAAAATTTTATCTCATTATTTTCCATTGTAATTTCCGCTTTTTCTTTACTTTGAATATCCACTTTATCGAAATGACATTTCCCAAATTCAACGTTGCTATTTCTGAGCGAAGTTACCACAAAATCCCCCGATTGGAAGGTGCTATCAACGTAGATTGGCGTATCGTTTCTTTCATCTTTTACCACTTTTTTAGAAAAAGTCATAATCGGTAATTGTGGGCAATATATCGTCACATTATCAATATCTCCAATTTTCAAATTGAGTATATCTCCCTGATAATCAAGCCTTAACGAATCTTTATCAGTTTTATTCAATACAATTTCATACTTGTTTCCGTGTTTGAAAGTTACGTTAGAATCATATCCAAGATTCAAATATTTCATGGCTTTCAACTCAATTCTTAGCTCATTTGCCAACGGGTTCGCCAATGCTTTTTGGTATGCCCCACGCATGACAAAAGCGTAAGAAAATATTCCCAAAATGATACAAATACCCGTACCAAGCAATAATTTATTTGATGTTTTCATGTTGTTTTTTTGTTAAATATTAGATGTTCTTAAACTCATCAAATCGCCCTTTCAATTCCTCAAAATCAATTCCTAATAATTGAATATTCTTGAAAAATAAAGGCAAATCATTCTGCAAAAAATCATCTTTCCTGAAAGATAAAACCTTCTCCACAGCATCATCCGAAACAAAATATCCCATGCCTCTTTTCGTAAAAATGATGTCTTTTTGTTGGAGAAATTCTACGGTTCTTGCCACGGTGTTGGGGTTGACTTCCAACTGTATTGCTAACTCACGGACGGACGGAATTTTAACGCCCACCGCCCATTGTTTCAGTAGGATACGCTCACAAATAAACTCGGCTATTTGGAGGTATATTGCTTTATTATCTCTAAATTCCATCGTTATACTTGTTTTTCTTTGAGTTTGAAATAGGTAATTAGTAGCAAAATAGGCGTGAAAACGTATTTTAAACACAATATTGTCATATTTTCCAATGAATCTCTTGTAGGCTTTATTTGTAAATATGAACTCGAATTTACTTCTACTTGATGAGCCATATCTGTTACTAAAATTTCAAAAGCAATTCCTGCAATTAAGTATATCAAGAAAAATATAATTATGCCTGCAAAGCCTGTTTTTATATACGCCCAACCTTCAAAAATTATTGAGCCTAACACGAAAGGCGATTGGACAATCAACCATATTCCAAAGATTAAACTTTTACTCCATGTATCTTTTTTTGATGACGCATTTAGCCAAAATTCATTTTTCTCTACGAGAGGTAGCCCATTGACATTGTCATAATTACTCATAATATTATTTCCAATACTAACAAAAGCAAAATCAATAGTGTAGGAAAGTAACCAGTAAACAATTGGAAATATAATAAAAGTATAAAATGCGACATTCAAAAGTTTTTCAAGGTGAGATGCTGGAATTAACAGAAAATTTGTTCCGCTATTTTTATTAGAAAAATCTTTTAAAATGTAATTTGTAAAAAATGTACCAACAACGAAGAAACTGCTTGTCAGTATTACCATTCTTGCATCTCCATTGATTAATTTACCAGTAATAAAACTCATATTAAAGGAATAAAATACAATTCCCAAGCCTAAGAGGATTACACTCGCCATCAAAAAGAGTTTCTTATTCTCAATCCATTGCCGCTTCACAAGCAAGGAAAAACGATTAAAATCAAATGTATTGTTCATGTTGTTAGGGAAGTCCCAAGTATTATGTATTAAGTATTAAGAAACGGGTACATCCAAATCTTAATACTTAATACCTGATACTTAATACTCCAATTTAAAAAGTTCTTTTATCTGTGATTGATTCGTTAAAGTGGCATTGAAAAGTAACTCCAAATCTGCCTTAGAATGCTCATTTTCAGCATTTTGCGTTACGATAGAAAATCCCCTCAATGAATGTTCCGAATACAAAACTTTGTCATGTTCCGTTACGGTTGAAACCGTTTTGAAACATAATTTCTCCGTAATTTCCTCCGTTGTCGCATTGAGTAAAACCTCCGAATTATCCAAAATAATAATTGGATCAATCAAAGATTCTAAATCACGAACTTGGTGCGTTGAAATCACAATAATCCGTTCCTCGGTAGCGACCGAAGCAATAATTTTCCTAAACTGACTTTTGGAAGGAATATCTAAACCATTCGTGGGTTCGTCCATCAACAACACTTTCGTATTCGTCGAAAGTGCAAAACCAATCAAAGCTTTTTTCTTTTGTCCCAACGAAAGCTCCGTAAACTTCTCATTATCAGACAATTGGAATTCTTCGAGATATTCCAAAAATTGTTTACGAGAAAATTTCGGATAAAATGGAGCGTAAATATCCACAAATTCTTTAATCTTAACGGGAGGCGTATGAAATTCCTCGGGCAGAAAATAAAGGTCTTGCAAAAACACGGGCAAACGGTCTTGGGCATTGTATCCATTCACAACACACGAACCAGAAGTAGGAAAAAGCAATCCCGCCATGTTGCGTAAGAGACTGGATTTCCCCGCCCCATTTCGTCCCAAAAGCCCGTAAACATTGCCTTCGGTGAGGGTGAGGTTAAGATTTCGGAAAACGGGTTTTCGCTTTCCATAGTCAAAAGACAGGTTTTTGATTTGTATCATGTTCTTAAATTTAGTGTAATAGATAAATAGTACACTACAAAGATAGAATGCTTTAAATCAATAATCCAACTATTTCTGAAAATTTATTTTTGGAGAAGAATAAAAGCGTTAGCCAAGGCTTCCAATAATGAGGATCAACGGGTAAGCGTCGGCAACCAAACGGGCGGGCGAGTTTTCTTATTTCTGGAAACCAACAATTTTCAAAGCGACTATGAAAAAATGCTCGAAAAAGGAATCAATTTCATCCGAAAACCAAGTAAAGAATTGCATGGAACGGTAGCAGTTTTTGAAGATTTATACGGAAACCTTTGGGATTTGATTGAGCATAAATGATAGCTTTATATTCATGGCATAACTCAAAGTCATGCCATGAGTACATTCCAATACTCTACACACCAAAGTTTTGAAACTTAGTATTTTAACACTCATGGCATGACTCAAAGTCATGCCATGAGTACATCCAATCACCCAATCAAAACCTCCAATAACCCATCAATTTGCTTCAATTCTTTCACTAATAATTTTCTGATATTACTCCGCTCTTTGCCTACGTTATAATCCTTCGTTGCCAATTTATTTTCCTCCGAATATTTACGAATAAGCTCCGTACAATGCTCTCCCAAGCCCGCAATCGCCACGTGCGTAGGATTTTTTGAATCATATTTGGGTAAAGGAACATCAAGAATTTTCTTAGAAACATCTCTTGCACCAAATAAACCTGTTGATTGAAATGGCTTCATTAATTTATTTGGAATATTTGAATTTAAGAAAGAAGCAATATAAAAGGCTTCATTTTTGTCATTAGTATTAAAAACATATCCTTTATAATCAACAAAAAAATCTAAGTCCAAACTTCCAATTTCATGTACAAATCCGTTTGCATCTTTACCAGAAGTATTATAAATGACAGCATAATTTTTATTCAAATCATGCTGAGTTAATTTTTTCTGCCAATTCAAGTAATTCCAGCTTGATATATTTTCATTCTTTTCTGTTTTATGTAAATTCCAAACATCTTCTACTTTGTTGAACCACATTGCTGTTTCTAATTCTCCCATTTCCTCGAAGTCAGTTGGACTAAGTAGTTTTATTATTTTCCTTCCCCCAGTTTCGCTAACAATATTCTCAATCGAAATTGGTAAGACCACTAAGGGTGGATTTATCATCCCGAATGGAACCATATTTTTAGCAATTACTGTTCTAAATAGAAAATTGGTATTAATTCTTCCCTCCAATTTGATTTCCTTCCATGGCATTTTCGCATCTTTGTCGTTATCACTATTTGATTTTATGCTAATAATCCGACTATCCCAATCAAGTGGTTTTTGTCCAATAACATCAATAAAATAAAAATTACGTGGAAAAATAGTTGCCCCATTTCTAAAATAATTTTTGTAAAAATTATTTCCATAATAATTGTTAGATTCTTGATTAGTTGTTAAAGCAGTCGAGTTTTGAAGTTTGGTATAGTAAAACTGAGCATTTTCGCTAATTATTTTACCAGTAATTTCCTCAATCGTTGAATTATGTTTTTTTACTTTTCCTCTAAAAATTTTCCCCTCAACACCACTTTCTGGAATCCGTTTACTCACTCTGGCTTGTTGGGCAAACAATACACACGAAGGAACATTAAATAAACCTTTCACACCTTGCAAATCCCAAATACCAGTCAATGAAAAACCTTTCGAAATGGCAGAACGAGTATTATCGTGTTGTTCTGCCGACATAAAACTACGGGGCAACACAAACGCCAAATGTCCTTCTTCTTTAAGTAAATAATTACTGCAATGACTCATAAAAATAGCCGCAATTTCCATTTGAGGCATATTTGCCTTTTTCAAGGGCGTAACCTGATAACGGTCAGCCAAAGACTTCAACATTCCCTGGTACTCAGCATTTTTAATGGAATTATAAGTAAACCACGGCGGATTGCCAATGATATAATCGAAGGTATTTTTCAAGAAAAAAGGCTTGTAGGTATTCTGTAAAATATATTTCCAGATACTATCTTTGCCCGTTTCCTTGGCATCCTTAAAAGCCAAGTATATTTCATGAAATTTATTACTCAGTTTTTTATCCGCTTCGGGATAACGTTTTTCGATGATATTTTGCAAAGCAGTTGCCGTGAGAGCCGTTTTGTGTTTGGTACTATCCGCCAAATGATCGGCAACATCCACCGCAACATCAAAGAAATTAGGGTCTTTGAAAATGCCTTCTGGTAGATAATATTTCTTACCATTTACACTAATCCCAAATTCCTCACCAAACAAATTCACAAAACTCAACTCAGGATTATGAGCCGACATCTGCGGAGAAGCCAAACTATTGGAAAGATAAACCCTTAGGAAAATCGGTTTACGAGCTTTTCTGAGTAATTCCGTCCCAATGGAAAGCAAAAGCGTAGTCTTAGCAATCTGCACCGAAAGCGGGTGAATGTCAATCCCCATGACTTGCGTAGAAATTTGTTCGGCTGAAATATCTTTGTGCAATCTTTTCAACTGATTCACCGAAGCCAACAAAAACGACCCACTTCCACACGAAGGGTCGAGAATTCGGGCATTTTCCTCGAAATCAAAATGCCGAACCACCGTTTCACACAACCAATCGGGCGTGTAATATTCCCCCAGAGCGTGACGAGTTTCCAAGTCAATCAATTTTTGATAAACCCCCTTCAAAATATCCGATTGAACATTATCAAAAACATAATCCGATATTTTTTCTGATATTTTAGAGAAATGACGATGCAGTTTATTGAAATATTGTGGAATAACGACCCACTGATAAAAGTCATTTTCCACAAAATTTTTCACATTATATTGGTCGAACATAGAACCGTCCAAAACCTTTCTCATTTCCTCATAATCAATGTAATTATCGTGCGTAATGACTTCGTAAGCAATCAATTTTGCAAAAACACTGAGGTAAGAATGCACCACGAAAACCTCAATATTATCCTCAAAACTGCCATAAGCAATACTCATAAAACGCCTCCATTCGTGATAAGCCGTCTGTAATTCGGGTTCATGTTGATGCTCTTCATAAAACAAAAGCATTTCCCCAAACACATTCATAAACAAAGCCGAAGAATCACCAAAATCAATTAGAATATTATCAAGCGTAGCGGGCTGTTGTTCAAAACGGAATAAATATCGGTCAATAAATTGAAAAAAGCGGTCAGAAGAATCCTCCGAAACCACAAAACTTTCCACCACTTTCAACTCAATATCTTCGGGTTTTAGGGGAATATTAGAATTAATTTTTCCCAAATAACTTTCAGGACTAACGCCATAAACCGCCCAACGTACACAATCAGTAGCGATTAAATAAAAATCATAGGCATCTCCAGAATTAAAATTACCGGCAAAGTACTCTTTCAACTGAAACTCAGCGTGTTCACGTTTTGATTTTGCTTGAATATCATTTTCAAACTCAATTATCACCTGTCGATATTGCGTATCCGCTCGCCCCGACCTATTAGATGATTCCCCCGATTTATCTTTTTTAGGAATATTCAAAATCGTCTTTTCAGCCCCCAGAGCCATTTGGGAGATAATCTTTTTAGCATCTTCATCCTTCTTAAACCATTCATTAAGCAAATTATAGAAAAGTTGTTTTTTAGCTTCCTCGGTATTCGCATTTTTAAGGTAACCCAAGTATTGAATAGTAGCTTTTTGTTGGCTCATAAAAGGAATGTTGAATGGTTTTTGAAAATTAGTGTAAGTTACATTTGGCTATGCAAAATAGTATAATTTTTTCTTCAAAACGCAAAACCCCCGATTCATTTCTAAATCAGGGGTTTTTGTTATTTAATGTATTTGGGGTTTATTTACTTTCCCGCATGTGATTGCAGTATCATCAACGGCAGTAGGCTTAACTTCTCTGTTCGAGATGGGAAGAGGTGAACACTACTCCTATCAACCCCATAAGATCTTTTCAGTGAACAGTAGTCAGTAAACAGTTATCAGTTACTACCTTTCGAAGTAGTGTTCAGTACTGTTATAAACATTGTTCTTTGAATTTCTTATGGTAAGAAATATTCATGAACTATTGTGAAAGATGTTGAGCAAGTAAGAGCGTTATTTGATTATTTAGTCTTTTAATAAATTAATTGACTTGGGGCAGTATATTTTAATAAGCTGTTGGGTAATTAGTATGGCTCGACTTTGGTATTTCTACCTGTACATCTGCCACCTATCAAGGTCGTCATCTACGACCGCCCTTATAGGGATTACTCATCTTCAGGTCAGTTTCGCACTTAGATGCTTTCAGCGCTTATCTGATCCCGACGTAGCTACTCAGCGATGCTCTTGGCAGAACAACTGATACACCAGCGGTCAGTCCAACTCGGTCCTCTCGTACTAAAGTC
>JANXML010000133.1 GCA_025354645.1 Arcicella sp.
CGAAGTTCAAAGTCTCTCCTTTTCATTATTCTAAGTTCAGTTTTTACCCTTTATTTTCAAAATATTTTTTCTCACAAACATACGAGAAGTTCTTTCAGATAATCAAACTATCCAAAAAACTTATTAAACGCTGTATTTAATTTATTTTAAGAAGAATTTTATAACACTTAAAATAGCTACATCGTCTCCACATTTTTCCATTTAATAAAAATTTGCATATTTTTAGGTATTTTTTTTTAATTTCGTATAGTTTTAATAAGATTTGAGTCAAAAGAAGGAAAAAATAACCATCTTTACACTCAAATTTATGGATATTATTGCTTTGAAATCCTTACTGAAGTTTAAAAAATGGATATGGTTCGCAGTATTGGCGTGTGTTTCACTATCGCTTGTGGTTTTTGCGGAAAATATTCACCGTCTTCAGAAGTGTAAGAAAATCAACATTGTGATTGAAGGAAATAATGAAAACCGTTTAATCACACCTCACGAAATATATTTACTAATCGCCCCGAATGTTGTTGATAGCCCAGAAGGGAAACCTTTTAATAGGATTAATTTCAAAAAAATTGAAGACAGAGTTCGGGCAAACAGACTCGTAAAAAATTGCCAAGTTCACCGTGATTTGAGTGGTGAATTAGCAGTCGATATCGAAGAATATACTCCCATTGCTCGAATAGTAAGTAACAATGGGTCAAATGATTACGTTACTGATAAAGGAGAATTGATTGGTATCTCGCCGCACTATACCGTCAGGGCTTTGTTATTATCAGGTAATTACTTTGAACTAACCCACAGTTTAAAAGGTGAAAAGAATAAACCAATTCTTGACCTTATCAATACCATCAATGAAGACAATTTTTGGAAAGCTCAAATCACGCAGCTGATTATCGAAAAAGATGGTGGCATCACACTTGTTCCCGAAATTGGCAATCATCTGATTGAATTTGGAATGGGCATTGAAATTGAGGCTAAATTTAAGAAATTGAAACTGCTGTATAAAGAAATTCTTCCCTCAAAAGGTTGGGATAAGTATAAAAAAATTAGCGTAAAATATAGAAATCAGATTGTATGTGAGTAAGAGGGGTTGGGGGTTAGGTGTTAGAAGTTAGGGAAATAATAAATTGAAGGTTTGTGGAAAATTCGCAATGTTGATTTTTGCACACATCCATAAGTGATTCCCCTAATTCCTAACCCCCAAACCCCCAACGCCTAAACAAAAAAACTACCCTCCCATGAGCGAAATAATTGTTGGACTTGACATAGGCAGCAAGCAAGTAAACGTTGTTGCTGGCAGACTTGACCATTTGGGCAAGCTGGAGATTCTTGGTTTGGGTAAAGCTGACACAACAGGTCAGGTATCTAAAGGTGTCGTTTTAAACGTCAATAGAACCATTGAAGCCGTGCAGTCAGCAATTGAACAAGTTGAAAATCAAGCAAATATCCATATTAGAGGCGTTTTTGCGAGTGTTGCAGGTCCTAACATTCATATCACAAAACATCGTGCAATTATTACCAGGCAAACCGAAGGAGAGGAAGTAACGGTTACGGACGTTGACCAAGTGGCGAATGATGCAAAGCGAACGTTTATCTCGAAGGGAAATGCGATTATCCATACGCTTCCACAGGAGTATTTTGTGGATTCAATTGGTAATATTTATGATCCAGTTGGTATTAGTGGTTTGAAATTGCAAGGTGATTTTATGATGATAACATCTCCGCAGGGAGAATTTGATAAAACAAAACGTTGCATAGAAAGTGCCAAAGAAAAGATTGAAATTGAAGGCGGATTGGTGTTTTCAGCTTTTGCAGCCTCTTTGGCGGTGCTAACTCCCCAAGAGAAGAAAAGTGGCGTTTGCTTGGTAGATATCGGCAGTGGCATGACAGAAATTGTGATTTTTCATAAAGGAATCGTTCGTCATATTGCGGTTTTGCCTTTTGCGGGCGATGCCATCACGGCGGATATTGAACAAGGTTGCGGGATTTCAACGGAGTACGCCGAGCAACTGAAAGTGAAATTTGGCTGTGCCGTTGCTGATGAAATTTCGGTTGAAGAAGTGGTTACGATTCCAGGCATAAATGGACGTAAAACAAAAACCATTTCTGTCAAAAACGTCGGAATTATTATTGAAGAACGTTTAAAAGAAATTGTTGCCTTAGTAGAAGCAGAAATTAGTCGTTGTGGGTATGGCAATCGTCTAAATTGTGGCATTGTTCTCACGGGAGGAAGCGTACAGATGTCATACATTGGCGAGTTGTTCGAGCGAGTGACGGGTCGTGATGTGAGAATTGGACATCCTAATGAGAATTTGGGAAAAACCCTTACCGAAGAAATCAAAAATCCAACCTATGCAACTGCTGTTGGTTTGGTTTGGAAAGGCATAAAAGACATTGATGAGCGTGAAGATTTATACAAGGAATTACGCAAAGATGCACCGCCAATTATTGTTCCAATCCCTGTTGTTCAACCTTTGAACGGAAGTAGTAATAACGGTAAGAAAAGTGCTGAAATTGAAAAGAAAAAAGGGGGTTGGAATATCTTTTGGAGTCTTAAAAAAGCGGCAAATAAGATAATGGGAGAAGATTTAGGCGATTCGGATGCTTATGATAAAGAGAAAGTGTAGATAATAGTAATTAGTGACTGGTTATTAGTAGAACCAGTCTAATATTTACGATTAATAGAAAAAGCGTTGGATTGGAAAATATTAATTTCCATTTCAACGCTTTTTCTATTAACTGATAACCGTTAACTAATAACTGGTTAAAACTGCTCCAATCCACCAAAGAAGAAACTTCCCTCAATCGCTGCATTTTCATCAGAATCTGAACCGTGAATAGCGTTTGCTCCGATTGATTTTGCAAATAATTTACGAATCGTTCCTTCGTCAGCTTTGGCAGGGTCGGTTGCTCCCACTAATAAACGAAAATCAGCTACGGCATTATCTTTCTCTAAAATCATTGGAATAATTGCCCCAGACGACATATAATCACATAATTCTCCGTAAAAAGGTCTTCCTGCGTGAACTGCATAAAATTCACCCGCACGTGCATTTGTTAATAAAGTCTTCTTCATTGATACGATTCGGAAACCTGCCTCCTCAATCATTTTAATAATTGCACCTGAATGACCGTCTGCTACTGCATCAGGTTTAATCATTGTGAATGTTCTGTTAGTTGCCATGAAATGGTGTTTAAGTGTTGTAATTTAAAATTTTTCACAAAATTACGCAACCTAAACTGTTTTAGAAACCTTACCGTCTTTTTTGTGAAGATTTCTGCCTAACTTTGCGTTTTATTTCGTTGGTTTTAGCGTTTGATTTTATGTAAATAAAGTTAATAGTAAGAAACAAACTCTGTTACCGCTCATTTTTCAATACAAATGCAAAACTTTGAAGCCTTTCGTGAGTTAATTAATACGCCCCGAAATATCGTGATTACTACCCATTTCAAGCCAGATGCTGATGCACTTGGCTCGTCGTTGGGTTTGGCGGGATACCTCAAAAAGAAAGGTCATAAAGTATCGGTCATAACGCCTTCTGATTATCCAAGTTTTATAGCTTGGATGGCTGGAAATGAGGAAGTTATGAATTATGAAAACTATAAAATTCGTGGTAAAACAAACAATCTTATTGCTAATGCTGACGTTATTTTTTGTCTCGATTTTTCAGTTTTAGCAAGAATTGAAGCCATGTCAGAACAGGTGAAGCAATCAAAAGCGGTGAAAGTCATGATTGACCATCATACTTTTCCAGAGGATTTTGCCGAATTTGTTTATCATGATACCAAAGCAGCTGCAACCGCTCAGTTGATTTTTCAGTTAATTGAATTAATGGATGAAAAGTATTTGTTAGACGTTCCGATTTGTGAGTGCTTATACGCAGGAATCATGACCGATACGGGTTCGTTCAGACATCCAAGCACCACGCCAGCCGTTCATAGAATTGCAGCGGATATTATGGAATTGGGCGTTAATACAAACTTAATTCATAGAAGAATTTATGACAGTTCGACGGTGGAAAGAATGAAATTTTTGGGTTATGTTTTATCCGAAAAATTAGTCGTTTTGCCCGAATATAGAGTTGCTTATTTCACCGTTACGGATGAGGAATTGAAAAGATTTAATTCACAAACGGGTGATACTGAGGGAATTGTGAATTATGGATTACAGATTGAGGGAATTGTAATGTCAATTATTATTGTGGACAGACCCGAAGCCGTGAAGATGTCTTTCCGTTCGGTGGAAGAGTTTGCTGTTAATCAAATTGCCTCAAAACATTTTAGTGGTGGTGGTCACAAAAATGCTTCGGGTGGAAAAACAACGGGCATTGGTTTGGCAGGAACGGTGGAAAAACTCATGCGTATTTTACCAGAATATCAAGAAATGCTTTTAGCAGTACGAAATTGATGTTCGATGTTCGTTACTCGATGTTCGTTATCTAACGTCGAAACCCGAACATCGAAATACAAACATCGAACATCGAAAACCAAACATCAAATATAAAAACAAACAACTAACGAATAACAAACAGAAAAAATGTTCAGAAAACTAAGTGTAGTAATGCTTGCCGCCAGTATATTGGTAGGGTGTAACAAAAACAAAATTGAAGTTAAAGAAGGCGTAAAGATTCAGATTCATAGCCACGATGATAAAGCCAGA
This sequence comes from Arcicella sp., assembly GCA_025354645.1. Classification (GTDB taxonomy): domain Bacteria; phylum Bacteroidota; class Bacteroidia; order Cytophagales; family Spirosomataceae; genus Arcicella. The sequence goes on from JANXML010000133.1 coordinate 4,655, forward strand.
AAATTGAAGGAAGGCGATATTGTTTCTTTCTTAATCAAAATCAAAACAGGGTCAGATTCATTGCTTCAAGAGCAAATTGACGTAACAAAACCTGCCCGAGATATGGTTCAAGCCGCAGGAAAAGCTGGTTATAAAGGTTCTTTGCAAGATGGATTACGTTTATTGGCAGTTGGTGATAGTGCCACAATTTATGTACCTGTTGATTCAATTTCAAAAGGAGGACAACAATTACCTCCATTCCTGAAAAAAGGAACTGATATTAAATATTCGGTGAAAATTTTGAAAGTACAATCAAAAGCTGAATTTGATAAAGACATGGCACTTGAACAAACAAAAGCCAAAACTGAAGCAGATGCACGTAAGACACAATTGCCACAAATGATTGCAGATTATGTGAAAAAGACAGGTATGGATTTTAAAACAACAGCTTCGGGATTGATGTATTCAGTGAAAACAGAAGGAAACGGTGACAGTCCAAAAAATGGAGACGTTTGTAAGTGTAATTATATTGGTAAATTCTTTGACGGAAAGGTCTTCGACCAAAGCAAAGCACCCGTTGATATGCCAATTGGGCAAATGATTCCAGGTTTCAATGAAGCCTTGATGATGATGAAAAAAGGTGGTAAAGCAACCTTTGTAATTCCTCCTACCATCGGATACGGTGAGCAAGGCGGTGGACCAATTCCAGCGAATACGCCTTTGGTTTTTGAAGTAGAATTATTAGATTTCAAAAAGGGACAGTAGAAGGAGACAGGAGGAAGGGAGATAGGAGGAAGGAGCAAATGCTTGTTCCCTGTCTACCTTCCTCCCTGATTTCTTTCCTCCTTAACACTTTAACAGTTTTTAACTTCAAAAAACGCAATCAATGTTGTTATTTTGCGTTTTATTTGGAAACTAAAATTACGTCTCGAATACCGAGATAATATAATGAAAATCAGATTATTACCAATTTTATTGTTTGGAATACTATTCATTTCGTTGAGTTCTTGTCTATCAAAAGTGACTTTGGAAGATGATATTATTATCCAGCAAAATGAAACTAAAATTCAGCAATATATTAGTGCAAAAAAACTAACCACTCAAAAAGGAGCAAACGGGGTTTATTATACAATTACAAAGGCAAATCCAAATGGAAGAATTATAGCTTTGGGTGATACTGTCCGTTTGCATTACGTTATTTCAAGATTGGATGATGTTAAGATTGACAGTTCTTCAATTAAGAAAAATCAACCATTTGCGTTTTTTAATAATGGAAGTAATACCAATATTTTCCTGAAAATGCTCCCATACATGCGTGAGGGAGAGCAAGCGACCTTTATTTTGCCTTCAACCTTAGCGGGTGATTCGCAGGCATTCCCAAATCTGCCAGCTAATTCACCAGTTCGTTGCGATATTTCTTATGTGAAAATATACAGTGAAGAAGCAACGATTGATGAATATATTGCCAAAAATAAAATTAATGTGACTGAAAAAGTAGAATTAAAAAGTTCAACTACTGGATACACAAATTACCTACGTTATATCCGTGTGAAAGATGGAGCCGCTGATGTAATTACTGGAAAAGTAGCTAAACTTAAATATACTGGAAGACTTTTAAACGGATATGTTTTTGATAGTAATATTGGCAAAACAGACTCGTTGAATTATACGATTGGAGGAAATAATCAATTGGTACAAGGCTTTGCGACTGGTGTGGCAAAAATGAAACTCGGAGAAAAAGCAACTTTCATTTTTGCCTCTGGATTAGGATACGGTAGAACGGGAAGTGGAAACAGAGTACCAGCGGAATCAACGCTAATTTTTGACGTAGAAATGGTAGCTTTAAAAGATAAATAACGCAATGAATAAGAAGAATTTATATACATTATTAGTTTTTGGATTATTGGGTTTAACGGTGGCTTGTACAACTGCTACAGACCCAACACCAACTACGGATGTCACTGCCGAGACTTTGAAAAAAATTACGGATTATGGAACATCAAAAGGGTTGACATTTACCAAAACTGCTGATGGTATATTTTATGCTATTAGTACAGCAAATCCAATGGGTAGAATGCCTTTGGCAAATGAATATGTGAAGGTTCATTATACTTACACAAAATTAGATGGAACAATTTTAGACAGTACAGCAGTCAAATTGAATGTACCGTTGGCATATCCATATTTAGCTTATAACACTTTGTTAAATTATGGTGTAAGTTTATTGAAAGAGGGAGAAACTGGAACGTTTGTATTTCCACAGACATCTAATTCTACTGACCCAACTGCTTTAAAAGCAACGTTGATTTCTACTCGTAAAGAAACGGAGCAAATTAGTGAATACTTGAAAGAAAAGTTTGCCACAACAACTTTCAAGAAAACTGCCTCTGGTATCCAATACGTTATCACTAAAAGTAGTGCAACGGGAGATTCCGCAAAAATTGGCAAGTCTGCAGCGGTAAGTTATACAGGTAAATTCTTATTCAAAAATCGTAGTAGAGATACGAATGGATTTTATACTTACACTGACCAATTTGATACAGGTAGTTTCTCATTTTCTTACAATACAACAGCCGTTGTGCCAGGATTTGAGGAAGCAACGAAATTATTGAAAGTGGGTGACAAAGGAATATTTATTTTTCCTTCATCATTAGGATATGGGACTACTGGAAATCTTGTAAATGGAGTTTATGCCGTTAATCCATTTACGCCTTTACTTTTTGAAATTGAAGTTACAAGTATCGTTAAATAAAGTAACGAATAATATCAAATAGCTAAGCCCTTTCGTCATGAGAGGGCTTTTTACGTTAAAAATCATGAAAACTAAACTTTGCTTTGCCACCAATAATGCCCATAAATTAGAAGAAATTCAAGCGATTTTGGGTAATAGTTTTGAATTAATTAGTCTTGCAGAAACGGGTTGCAAAGAAGAATTACCAGAAACAGGAAATACCTTGGAAGCTAATTCCTTACAAAAAGCTCAATATCTTTATGACCACTCTCAGGTGAATTGTTTTGCCGATGATTCGGGTTTGGAAGTTTATGCACTTGGAGGTGAACCAGGCGTGGATTCTGCTCATTATGCTGGTCCACAGCGAAGTCATGCTGACAATGTGAATTTGTTATTAAAAAATTTAGCAGATAAAATTGACCGTTCGGCTCAATTTAGAACCGTGATTACTTTGATTCAGGACGGAGAAATTAATCAGTTTGAAGGGAGTATTAAAGGTCAAATTATTGATGAGTTAAAAGGCTCAAAAGGGTTTGGATATGATCCTGTTTTCGTTCCAGATGGATATGAAACAACCTTTGCTGAAATGTCTTTGGAGGAGAAAGGGAAAATATCGCATCGGGCGAGAGCTTTTGCAAAATTGGTGAAGTTTTTGGGATGAAAAATAACCGCTTAAAAGATTTCCACCCAAATATTTGAAAATCACTCAAACTTTTCTGAACTTCTGTGATTATTCAAACTATTCAATTTCTCGGTTTCTGAAACCGACCACTCCTCCATGAAAACCCCTTTACGTTTTCCTCAAAAAACTGCTTATTTTCTATTAATTTTTTTCTTCTTTTTCGCTTCTTGTTCTAAATTCGATAACGTTTCGGTGTCGAGTATGAACTTTGAAGATGAAGTGCAATTGGCTCAAAATCTGGTGTTTACGTTCGATAAAGACCTTGTGCGTGACGCTGACTTGAACACTTGGGAAGCTGAACCGTACCTCGAAATTTCGCCAAAAGTGGAAGGTAAATTCAAGTGGACAGCCACGAATGAACTCGTGTTTTCGCCCGCCGTGGGTTTTGAACCCGCCACTGAATATACGGCTACCATTAATAAATCAGTTACGGCAAAATCTGAGAAAAAATACGGACTTAATACTGACAAAATCAAATTCCATACGCCTTATTTGAAATTAGAAAATGTGGAATCTTATTGGACAAAATCTCGTGAGGATGGACAAGGGGCTGCCGTGTTGAAATTGAATTTTAATTATCCTGTTAATCCCCAAGAAGTAGCTAAAATGCTGATTATCAAGGGGTCAGATGATAAGAAATATGATTTTTCGTTAAATCAAACGGGTTCTTCTCAGGGTATTTCTTTGAAGTTGAAAGGTATTGCTGATGGTGGAGGAAAATCGTTGAAAGTTACCTTAGAAAAAGGACTTTCGATGCCTAATTCTAAGCATGAAACGGATACAGAATTGTTTTTGGAAACTTCATTACCCGATGTAAAAACCCTTGAAATTACAGACGTGCAACACAACTTTGAAAACAATCAAGGGTATGTGAAAGTGATTACTAATCAGACACTTAATGTATCTGATTTAGAGAAAATTTATAAAATTGAAATTAACGGAGCATCAGAAGCCGTTGTTGAACCCGTTTATGAATATGATTCTTTGGGGAATCCGATTGCAAAAGCACCCGTGCCAGTAAAGGCAAAACCCCAAACACCAATCCTTGATACAAAGGCAGAAATTACGGAAAACGGATTCATTATTAGAGGCGATTTTAATGAGGCTGATAATTATGTTTTAACCATAAATAAAGAAGCCAAAGGCGTTTTAGGTGCTTCATTATCAGATGATTATGTAAAAGATTTATACTTTGGAGCCATGCCCGCTTCGATTGGATTTGTCAATAAAAAAGCGATTTATTTATCATCGAAAGGGAATAAAAATATTGCGATAAATATTGTCAATACACCCAAAGTAAATGTGAGAATTGCGAAGATTTATGAAAATAATATTTTGCACTTTTTGAAGGAAAGACGTTATCAAAACTATGATGACCATGACGAAGAAGGTAACTATAATACAACATCGTTTAGTTATGATACGGATGAGGCAGGACAATTTTCGGATGTGATAGTAAACAAAACCGTTGAAACTGCAAATTTGGCAAAAGCTAAAAATGTTCGAGCTTTAAATTTGTCTTTACCTGAACAAAATGCCATCAAAGGAATTTACATCGTTTCAGTTAATTCTAACGATGAATATTACAACCAAGCTACTAAATTAGTAAGTATTTCGGACATCGGAATGATGATGAAATCGTCTGAAAATGAGGTGGTTGTGTTCACAAATTCCATTAAAACTGCCGAGCCAATGGGTGGCGTGGAAATTAGCTTGATTTCGTCCAATAATCAGCTTATTCAAACCGCAAAAACGGATGGAAAAGGCATGGCAATTTTCAAGGATTTCAAGGCAGCGAAGTTCACAACTGCCATGATTACGGCTCACACCGAAGACGATTTTAATTACCTCTACATGGAAGGTTCAAACGTTGAAACCTCTCGTTTTGATGTAGAAGGAAAACGGGATAATGCCTCTGGTTTTGAGGCGTTTATCTACGGAGATAGGGATATTTATCGTCCAGGGGAAACGCTACATTTTAATACCGTTATCCGTAAGAATAATTGGGAATCTGTGGGTGAAATCCCCGTGAAAATTCGCTTGCTTTTGCCCAATGGCAAGGAGTTCAAAACCTTCAAAAAGAACACCAATTCGCAAGGGGCGGTCAATATGGACGTGCCTACTGACCGATCATCTATCACGGGTGTGTATGTGGTGGAAGTGCTGAATGCGAACGATGTGCTTTTGGCTTCTCGGAATATTTCTATCGAAGAATTTATGCCCGACCGTATCAAAGTGGAGGTAAAAGCGGGTAAGGAATTCTATCGAAATGGCGAGACGATTCAGATTAATGCAACGGCTACCAATTTGTTTGGTCCGCCCGCATCCAATCGGAATTATCAGATGGAATTGAATCTGAACCGCAAACTTTTTGAACCGAAAGAATATAAAGGCTATATATTTGATATTCAGGATAATACCAATTTTGAAATGGTTGCTCGTGAGGGCGTAACCAACGAAAATGGCTTGGCTTCGGAAGATTTTCAAATTCCTGCAACCTACGCAAATATGGGTGTTTTGGAAGCAAAAACGTACGTCACGGTTTTTGATGAAACGGGTCGTCCAGTAAATCGTTTGAGTAAATTAGACATTTTTACGCAGTCTGTTTTCTACGGAATTGGAATGCCAGATACATATATTGGGACGAATGTACCGATACAAATTCCGTTGGTTTCTTTAAATAAAGACGGAAAACCTGTTGCGGCAAAAGGTCAAGTGGAAATTGTACGCTTTGATTATCAGACGGTTATCGAGAAAAACTCAGATAATTCACTAAAATATTCTTCCAAAAAACAAACCAAAGTGGTCTATTCTCGAACGATGAATTTTGACGGTGGAAAGGCAATGGTTTCTTACGCCCCACCCGTTTCGGGCGAGTACGAAATTCGAGTTCATAGTGAAGGAGCAAAATCTTGGACGGCTCAAAGTTTCTATGCTTACGGATATGGTTCAACCGAAAACTCTTCTTTTGAAGTAAATAACGAAGGAAAAGTGGAGATAGAATTTGATAAAGAAAAATACGCAGTCGGCGATAAAGCGAAGGTACTTTTCAAAACGCCATTCGCTGGAAAACTCATCGTTACGATTGAAAGAAATCATGTGTTGGAGCATTTTGTGATAGAAACGGATAAAAAATCGGCGGAATTAAGTTTCAAAATTGGAAAAGAACACTTACCTAATGTCTATGTTTCAGCAACGTTAATTCGTGCGATGGATGGTTCAAATATGCCATTGACGGTTGCTCACGGATACGCTCCCATTATGGTAGAAGACCTCGATAATCAATTACCAATCGAAATTGTGGCGGTTGAAAAATCACGTTCAAAGACCAAACAACGAGTAACCATTAAAACCAAAGGAAGTACCGAATTCACGATTGCGGTGGTTGATGAAGGAATTTTGCAACTCAAAAATTTCAAAACGCCCGATCCATATGCTCATTTTTACCAAAAACAGGCTTTGGAAGTTGATAGCTACGACTTGTATCCGTTCTTATTCCCAGAATTATCCATTTCGGGCAGTTCTTCGGTTGGGGGTGATGGTTACGATATGCAAAAACGAGTGAATCCGCTGAACAACGGACGGGTAAATTTAGTGGCAATTTGGTCGGGAATTGTGAAAACTGGCGTAGGAGGAGAGGCAACTTTTGAGTTTGATATTCCCCAGTTTTCGGGCGATTTACGCATCATGGCGGTGGCTTACAAAGATGAAGCCTTTGGTTCGGCAACTAAAAATATGAAAGTCGCTGACCCGCTGGTGATTTCAACGGCTTTGCCAAGATTTGCTTCGCCAAATGATGAAATTCAAGTGCCTGTTAATATTACCAATACCACAAAACAGGCTGCCAACTTAACGGCAACTGTCTCATTATCAGGTGGTTTGTCGGTGGTTGGAAACGCTTCGCAGACCTTGATGATTCCTGCCGAGAAAGAAGGCAGAGCCTATTTTGCCGTGAAAGCCGCTCCAAGTATTGGCAATGCAACGGTAAATGTGGTGGTAAATGGACTGAAAGAGAAATTTACCGAAAAGATAGAATTAACGATTCGTCCAACGACATCTTTGCTGAAAACTTCGGTGGCTGGCGTGGTAAATGGTGGTTCGGTTGGCAATGTAAATTTAGTAAATGACTACATCCCGAGTTCGTTGAAAACCGAAATGACGGTGAGTAAATCGCCGATGGTGCAGTTTATGGACAAGTTCCAAAATCTATTGAATTATCCTTACGGTTGCGTAGAACAAACCACTTCGACGGCTTTTCCACAATTGTATTTTTCTGAGTTTGTTAAACAAATTCAGTCGGGTAAAAAACCGTATATGAAGGCGGGAGAGAGTCAATTAAATCCACGCACAAACGTTGAAGCGGCTATTCATAAATTAGAAACGATGCAATTACCAAGCGGTGGATTATCGTATTGGCAAGGTGGCGACCGTGAATCATGGTGGGGTTCTGTTTATGCTACGCACTTTTTATTAGAAGTACAAAAGAATGATTATCAGGTAAATAGTTCAACTTTGGGTAAATTAATTGAGTATCTGACGGTGGCTTCTAATTCTAAAATGACCGATAAAGAATATTACTTTTTAGAAACAGGAACTTACGAAACCAAAGTTATTGCAGCTCGTGAAACCATTTATAGTTTATACGTTTTGGCGATGGCGGGCAAACCCAATCGTTCGGTGATGAATTACTACAAATCTAATATGGAGCTACTCACCACTGACTCAAAATACCTCTTGGCGGCAGCGTATAGTTTGATTGGCGAAGTGAAAAGTTACAACGCTATTATACCTAAAAATTACGGTTCAGAAATTACCGAAAAGCAAACGGGTGGAAGTTTCAGTTCGCCGATTAGGAATCAGGCTTTGGTATTAAATACTTTGATTGATACCGACCCTAATAATTTACAAATTCCGACGTTGGCGAGACAATTATCTCAAAATCTGAAAGCTGAACCGTATCTCACTACCCAAGAACAAGCCTTTGCATTTTTGGCATTGGGCAAATTGGCGAAGAAAGCCAACGCCAGTAATATAACTGCTTCAATTTCAAGTAATAATAAAGTAGTGGGCAATTTTACGGCTAATGATTTATTGATTAAGAATATCGGTAATCAGTCAGTTGTCCGTACACAAGGAAAGGGCAGTTTATATTATTTTGCCCAAGCTGAAGGACTTAGTACCACAGGCAAATACGAAGAAATTGACAATGTATTAAAAGTTCGGAAGCAATTTTATACTCGTTCGGGGCAACCTTTGGGCGGAGCGAAATTCAAGCAAAATCAATTGGTGGTGGTAAAAATTACGCTTCAAAGCACCAATGGCTTGGCAGTAGATAACGTAGTGGTTACGGATATGCTCCCCGCAGGTGTAGAAATCGAAAACCCAAGATTAACCGCCGACCGTGATTTAGTGTGGGTAAAAGACCAAACCACGCCAGAGCATTTCGACATAAGAGACGACAGAATTAACTTTTTCACCAATATTTCCAACCGTCCACAGACCTTCTATTATTTAGTAAGAGCCGTATCAAAAGGTAAATTCCAGATGGGACCTGTGTCTGCGGATGCGATGTATCGTGGGGAGTATCGGAGTTATTCGGGGGGTGGGGTTGCGGTGGTGGAGTAGTGGTTTTTACCAAAAAAGGCTCTATTTTGATGATAGAGCCTTTTTTGGTAAAAATGAATTATTATTTGTACATCACAAATCAAGGAATCAATTTCATCTTCAAGACAAAAACTCTTGATAATTCGTTGGATTTATTACTTTAAAAGTTGAATCTGGGTAGGCTTCTTGAAATGATTTTGGTAAACGAGGCAGCTTCTTTTCACTCCACTTAAATTCAAAGGTATCAATTTGTCCATCTCTTTCTTCCAGACAATCAATTTCTTGTTGTTGAGCTGTTCGCCAAAAGTATTTCCCCCCGTAAAGTTGTTTTTCCTACTTGTCTCGGACTAAAAAGTAGAATTGCTTTTCCTTTAAATAACTTCGCTTTTATTTGATTTTGTAAACTTCTTTCTATCATTACTTTTCGTTTAAGCAACAAAAATATAATAATTTGTGAATCAATTCACTAAATATTATAATAATTCGTGAATAAAATCACTAAATAAAGTGATTTCAAACCACAAACTCCAAATAATTACTCGGGTTAATCAATTTCGTTTCGTGAATGGGATAATTGTTAGTAAAAGTAATCGGGAATTTTACTTTCTTATGTTCACTCCATTTGAATTCAAAGGCATCAAACATTCCTGATGATTCTTCAATGTAATCAATTTCTTGCTGTTGGGTGGTTCGCCAAAAGAAGGTATTTACTTGTTTTTCGTTGTAAATAAGGTACTTTTTTCGTTCGCTTACTAAGAAATTTTCCCACAATGCTCCTACGTCTGAACGTAAAGAAAGGGGTTGGTAGTTTTTGATTAAGGCATTACGAATACCATTATCGTAAAAATAAATTTTCCTACTTTTAGCAATTTCGTTTCTTACATTCCTACTCAAAGCCCTTAAACGGAACACAACGAACGATTTTTCTAATAAATCAATGTACCTGATAACGGTGGCTTGGTCAATTTTCAAAAGCATCGCCAATTCTTGATACGATACTTCCGAACCAACCTGTAAAGCAAGTGCTTCCAACAAAGAAGCAATAACTTCTGATTTCCGAACATCCTGATAAGCAAAAATATCTTTGTACAAATAACTATCACAAATATTTCGGAGTATCAAGGCTTCATCGCCAACATTTAAGATAACTTCTGGATACATTCCGTAAATCAAACGATGTTCCATCAAACGTTTTTCTTCTAAAACATTTGTATAATTTACCATTTCACTTATTGAAATTGGCAATAAATGATACTCAAATTTCCTACCCGTCAATGGTTCGTTTACCTCATTAGAAAGCTCTAATGCTGATGAATTCGTTACAATAACTTTTTTATCGGGGAAATTATCTACCAATAATTTCAAAGTTAAACCGATATTCTTAACTCGTTGGGCTTCGTCAATCAAGATTATGTCGGTACCACCAATGAGCGTATTTAATTGCGTAGAAGTTACTTCGGTTAAGTATTTTCTCACGTCGGGTTCATCGCAATTGAGCCAAAGCGTTTTCTCCGTAAACGATTCTTGTAGGGCTTTTAACAAAGTAGTTTTGCCCACTTGCCGAGGTCCAGTTAACACTAAAACTTTACCCTTTTTTACTCTTTCTGCCAACACTGAAAATAATTGTCTTTCTATCATTTTATCATTAAAAAAGATTGTAATCCAAAATTATTATAATAATATTAGATTACAATCTTTTTTAATGACACTTTGTGGTAAATTTAGTAATACACAATAATTCGTGAATCAATTCATAAATTATTATACTTTTTAGTGAATTGATTCACTAAATCACATATTTTCAATTGTCATACAAATACAATATTATTTATTTCAATAAATGGCTATTGGATAAGATTAGGATAAAAGAATATATTTGTAGCTAAACTTTTGACAAACAAAAATGAACAGAATAGACCGCTTGATGGCAATCGTAACAACTTTACAATCAAGAAAATACGTTACGGCGGATTATATCGCTGAAAAATTTAGTATTAGTATCCGTACAACTTATCGGGATATTCGGGCTATTTCTGAAATCGGAATTCCTGTAAGTTTTGAGCCTCAAAAGGGTTATTTTATCATGCAGGGCTATTTTTTCCCGCCCGTTGTTTTTACACAACAAGAAGCAAATGCCCTGATTTTGTTGGAAAGTATCGCTAAAAAATTTGGCGATGAATCTATCCAAAAACATTACACTTCTGCACTCAATAAAGTAAAAGCCATGCTGAAAGGGGCTGAAAAAGACAAAGCTAATTTTATCCAATCTCAAATAAAAACTACTTACGCTCCGCCAATCGGTAATGGTGAATCCTCCTATCTGTCTGACATTCAGGATTCTATTGTTGGTAAAAAGATTTTAAAAGTTGTGTATGTTAACGCCCAAGACAAAGAAACTACTCGTGAAATTGAACCCATTGGGCTGACATTTTACGGGTTCAATTGGCATTTAATTGCATGGTGTTGGCATCGACAAGATTACCGAGACTTCAAAGTCGCCCGTATCAATTCTCTCGAAAACACGCATCAACCTTTCCGAAAAACGAACCATCCAAGTGTGGATGAATACGTAAAAACATTGGTACGCTGATGACGCTGATGCCTTCGGCAACGCAAATTATCGCAAATTTTTAAAATCCTAAAACAAAAATTTTGGGGATTAAAATTATGAAAACACTTCAAAAAAAATCTTCTTAAATCTGCGTTGCGAAGCATCTGTGTTATCTGCGTTCCAATTTTTTTTAACCGACTGCCATAGGGTTGTCAGTTGGGGGTTGTTCTTTTGTGGAAAATTTAATTGTAACCTTAAAATAAAATCATGGAAAACAGCCCAATTTTAACTGTCATCACAACCGTAAATGCCCCAATATCAACCGTTTGGGATGCTTTCACTAATCCCGCAATCGTTAAAGAATGGTTCTTCGGAACAGAGCAAAAAACTACTTGGGAAGTTGGAACGCCCATAATATGGAGTGGCGAATGGGAAGGACAACCTTACGAAGATAAAGGGATTGTGTTGGCGTATGAACACGAAAAATACCTAAAATGTAATTATTGGAGTAGTTTCTCTGGGACGGAAGACATACCAGAAAATTACGCTAATATTACTTATCAAGTAATTGATAATGAGGGGAATACAAAAGTAACAATTACCCAAGATGGTTTTAAAAATGAAGAAGCAAAAGTGCATTCAGAAGCAAATTGGAAGGCTATGATGGATGAAATGAAGAAGATGATTGAATAACGTATATACACATACAGGTAAGTACAGGTGTATCATTTCTCAAAGATTGAGTAAATTTGGAATATCATATTTTTTCGTATCATAACCATATTTAATCAATTCTAATGGGAGCAATTTTTGGCGTTCTTTTTCACTTTATCGGTGGTTTTGCCTCGGGTAGTTTTTATATTCCTTACAAAAAAGTGAGCGGTTGGTCGTGGGAGAGTTACTGGATTACGGGCGGAGTTTTCTCATGGTTAATCGTGCCTCCAATTGCTGCCTATTTGACCATTCCAGACTTCGCTTCCATCATTTCAAGTACTTCTGGAACTGTTTTGTTTTGGACTTATTTGATGGGTTTATTATGGGGAATCGGTGGGCTAACTTACGGTTTGGGCGTTCGATATTTGGGCGTTTCTTTGGGTAGTTCCATTATTTTGGGACTTTGCTCGGTTTTTGGCTCAATCATTCCTTCAATTTACTATAATTACAATCCAACGGTTGGTAAAGATACCATCCACGATTTAATGACTAATCATTGGGGACAAATGGTATTGTTGGGCTTAGCAATTTGCGTTCTTGGTATTGTGATTTGTGGGAAAGCGGGTGGCATGAAAGATAAAGATTTGAACGGACAAACCGCTGACAATATCGAATTTGACATCTCGAAAGGCTTAGTTTTTGCGATTATTTCGGGCGTTTTGAGTGCTTGTTTTAGCTTCGGAATTGAGGCGGGTTCAAGCATGGCGATGACGGCAAATACCGCTTGGATGGCTCAAAACGTAGGGCAGGGGGAGTTTTTGTTTAGGAATAATGTAATTTATGTAGTAATTCTTTGGGGTGGACTCACAACTAATTTGATTTGGTGTATGTATTTGAATTTCAAGCATAAATCCTTCGGTGATTATTCAAATGACCGCACGCCATTGTTGAAAAATTACATCTTCTCTGCCCTTGCAGGAACGACGTGGTTTCTGCAATTCTTCTTCTACGGCATGGGCGAAAGTCGTTTGGGTAATGGTGCCAGTTCATGGATTCTGCACATGGCGTTTATCATTTTAGTTGCCAACTCGTGGGGCTTGGTTTTGAACGAATGGAAAGGCGTTTCAAAGAAAACATTGACAACAATTATTGCTGGAATTTTAACAATTATTTTATCTGTTTTAGTGGTTGGATACGGTAATTCATTGAAATAGTAGATGTTTTATGGAACACATATTAAACGGATTAGACCGAAGTGGCTTTTATCAATACTTCTTTCACTTTCGGGTGATTAATTTCTGATAATTTCCTGCTTAAAATCAAAATTTCGTTTACGTCTTCGCTTTACACACATTCATGAAGTATGCCTTCACTGACCATCCCTATGACCCCTGTTATGATTATTTTCATATTTTTCTGTGTTAAAATAGGCTATAAATCTATCAATAATCATGACGTATTCATAGACTAATTATTTGATTTTCAGTTGATTAGATAAAATTTTAATTCCCTCTTCAAAACTAACAGGATTATAACCCAAAACCGAAACAGCTTTATCTAAAATAAACCCAGTTCTTGCAGGACGTTTGGCGGGTTGGGTGAAATTCTTAGTATCAACTTGGGAGATTAATGACTTATCTAATCCAAAAAAATCAGCCGTTTTGATTGCCATTTGGTAGGGAGTTAAAAAATCTTTGCCTGAGATGTGGAAAATACCCTTGGCTTTTTTAGTTACGACTAAATAACAACCCATTGCTAAGTCTTCGGCAAGTGTTGGGGTTCTGAATTGGTCAGTTACAACTTTGATGGCTTTTCGTTGGTCTAAGGAGTTTTTTACCCAAAGAATGATATTTGAGCGGCTCATGTCGTTCGTTATTCCATAAACTAAAACTGTCCTGATGATGCTCCAAGGGCATTTTGAACGTTTTACAATTTCTTCGGCAGCATATTTACTCCAACCATAAAAACTAATAGGACTTGGCAAATCTTCTTCCGAATATGGTCCAGATTGTCCATCAAAAACAAAATCTGTGGAAAGATGGCAAAGGAAAATTTGGTGTTTTTCGCAGGCTTCCACTAAATATTCAACGGCTTTCACGTTCATCGTCCAAGACAAATCCTTCCTGATTTCGCATTCGTCTACGTTGGTCATGGCGGCGGTGTGAATGATGGCATCGGGACGGACGTTTTCAATCACTTCCGCCACTTGTTCAGCATCCGTAATATCCATTTCTTGGTATTGATAACCGTCCGTAAAATTCATACGATTTGCTCCACGGGAAGTAGCAATTAGCTGAATATCAGCTTGTTGAACGAGAAGTGAAATTAGTTTTTGCCCTAACAGACCGTTAGAACCCGTGATGAGGACTTTGGTTTTTTGCATGATTATATGGGACACGGAGTTACACAAAATTTAGCACAGAGTTGCGTTAAGATTTTTATGCCACTTTGTGTAACTCAGTGCTAAACTCTGCGATTCTCTGTGATACAAAAACTTAAAACTCCCAACCATACAACTTCGTTATCTTCTTCTTACGCATTTTTTTGCAAGTAATTTTCATGGTAATATCTTTCAGTGGACGATTATTACCATCTCTTTTTTGGGTTGCCACAGAATCTATAACCCACAGATTATCAATCACTTGACCAAAAACAGTATAATTTCCATCCAAATGTGGCGTGCCTCCAATGGTTTTATAAATTTGCTTTTGAGTATCCGTGAAAACTCGTTGTGGAGAACGTGCCATCTGCTGTTGAAGCGTCAAATCGTTCCAAACTTGTCCATGAACCACATAGAATTGACAACCCGATGAAGCCTTCGTTGGATTGTTATCCCTTGCGGCTGCCAAAGCTCCTTTTTTATGGAAAAGTTCGGGGGTAATTTCAGCGGGAACCTTGTAACCAACATCGCCATTTCCTAACATCATTCCTTGTGTGGCAGTGCGAGACTGAGGGTCTCCACCTTGAATCATGAATAAATTGATGATACGATGAAAAAGTAATCCATCATAAAATTTATCATCCACTAATTTCAAAAAATTGGCTTTGTGTTGGGGCGTTTGATCGTATAAAATTGCGTGCATTTCGCCCCACGAAGTTGTGATGGTTATGAGATAATCTTTTTTCGATTGGGCGGTAAGTGCTTGATTTATAAGGAGTAATGAAAGGATTAGTACTATTTTTTTCATGGGCATTTTATTTGTTGATGTGTAAACGATTGTCATTGCGAGTGCAATGAAGCAATCTCCATGATTGATGAGAGCAACTCAATACTTAACAAATTGAGTTCATATTTTCTCGCATCATTCCAACAGATTGCTTCGTTACACTCGCAATGACAGCTATTTATAATTTTTCATCTTGACACCTTGACCAGTTTAATCGTCTTCTTAATCCGATCAGATTTCTCTTCTTTTGATTTCAAAAACAACAGTTCATTCAACTCTCCTTTACGCCAGGTTTCAATCATATCGTCATAGTGTGGACTGCCTGGATTACCCGATTGTCCACCTGGATATACTCCGAAACCTTTTGTGGTGTTGTCTTTTCCTAATTGCACCACCATTCTCCAAGATGGTCCCGTGCGTTCGGTTGTGGCGTTCACTACGCTTCCTCCGCCACCAATTTTTAGGTCATTTTTGCTCCATGCTTTCAATGGACTCAATCCGCCTTGATCCAATAAGTGGCGTACATCAGTCGATTTATATTCCGACCAAGCCCACGTTGGACTCATTGGCGATTTTCTCCAAATCGTTATCGAATCCATGGCAGCTGAAAGCGTTCGGCTTGCTAATTCTTCCACGGTTTCAACTTTGTCTTTTGTCGAAACATCGTCAAACCATTTTGATTTTGGGTCTTTTTGCATCAATCTCAACGTGCGGTCGGCGGTTGGATATTTCATCGGAATATTTTCATCGTAACCTAATTCATCTTTCCAAATCGCTTCATAGAACAAATCAGACCACGTTTTAAAAATAGTTGGAGCAATTTCATCGGGGTCGTTATTAAATTTCCAAGCCGATAAAACTTTCATGGCGGGCAATTGCATTGCCGATGGTGTTTTGATGTAAGATAACATCGTCGGTAAGAAATCGTAGGCTTTCAAATTAAAATTATCATTCTGTAACATTCTCAACGAATCTACGGTTGCAGTTCCTTTTGGCATTTTTTCTAAGCGTTCGTTAATTCTACGTCCACGTTCGGATGGAGCAAATTCCCAGTTGATATAATAAGGATAATTGGGATCTGTCGAAGATTGATTTGCCGAACTCACAAATCCACGAGCGGGATTTTTTACGTGCGGGTTGTGGGCGTGAGGAATAAAAGTGTTCCAATCGGCGGCTTTATCTGTTCCATCCAAGATGTATTTTCCTTGCTGAAGTGCCTTTAAAGGGAATTTCCCGTTCACCCAAATAGCAATATCGTTTTGATTACTGGCAAAAACAAAGTTCTGGGCAGGAGCTGAATAATGCGTTAAAGCCTTGGTATAATCTTCATAATTTTTCGCACGATTCAGTTCATAAAAAGTAGTTAATTCCTGTGATTTATCGTGGGCAATCCAACGCAACGCATGACCCGTTGGAATGTTTTTACGTAATGGTTTTTCATTATCCATGTACACAACAGGTCCATGGTGCGTATATAAAACCGTATCAATCACATCCACACCATTTTTTACTTTATATTTTTCAATACGAGTGGTAATTTTTTTCCATTGTCCATCGTGGAAATATTCTTTCTTGGTTGAATCTTTGAATTTCACTTCGTACCAATCCACCACGTCTGCACCCACGTTTGTTACGCCCCAAGCGATGTCCTTATTGAAACCAATAATCACGTTTGGCGTTCCTGGCATCGTTGAACCATAGACATTCAAGTCTGGACTTGTTAATTGTACTTGATACCAGATTGAAGGCAAACTCAACGTTAAATGTGGATCGTTAGCTAAGATGGGTAAACCCGTCGCCGACTTTCCGCCCGAAACTGCCCAGTTGTTTGAACCGATGGCTTTATCCCGTTCTGTGGCAGCTTTTGAACTACCTACACCCATAAAATCTACGGGTGATTTAGGCAAAGCCAAAGGCGTGAAATCACGGGGTGAACCTACTGGAATAATTGGACTTTCAACAAACGGATAATTAGGGAAAAGGTCTTCTGCGGTTTGTTTTCCGTATTTTCTGAGGACATTGGTCATTCGTAAATCATCCGTTCCAGAAGCCAAAACGAAGGACATATTTTTCAAAAATAAAGCACTTTTAATGGGCGACCAAGGTTCAGGAGCATAGCCCAATAATTTGTATTCTACGGGATATTCACGGGGTTTTAATTGTGAAATATAAGCATTCACGCCGTCTGAATATGCTTCCAAAGAAATTTTACTGGCAGGATCTTCCATCATGCCTTTCAGTGAATTTTCGGCTCCAAAAACTGATCCCATTCTGCGTTGAAAACGGTCTTGTTCGATAGCCTTTGTTCCCACGACTTCCGTCAAACGACCCGCCGCAAAGTGCGTTTGAAATTCCATTTGCCAGAGACGGTCTTTTGCGGTAACGTAACCCTGAGCCAAGTATAAATCGTGATTGTTTTTGGCAAAAATATGTGGAATACCTAATTCATCGTATTCAATGGTAACTTCATCCTGTAAGCCAGGAATTGCTAAGGAACTTTCAGATATTTCAGCTCCCAATGCTGGCTTTTCGCCATTGACCCAAAAGCCAGTAAAAGGGTTCAGAAACGCTCCAAATGCGGGGGCAGGTCCCCAAGAACGATTGAGTGCGTAACACAAAAAAATGGTAACGGCAAGCGCAAGAAAGGCTTTTACAAATTTCATGGTTTGTGGATTTGTTAAGAAATGATGGTATGAAATTAAGAAATATTTTTATTAATTTGAGACTACCCTTCTTATTAGTTTGTTTTTACGTCTTTTCATACACTTTTGCATCTTTCAGAAAATAGATTTTAAATGAATTCAGTACTCACAAATATAATTACTATTACCGTTGTCTGTGTCTATTGTGTCGTCTGTGAGGACACAGACAACGGCGTATAGAAAAAGGGCTAAATCCATTAGATTTAGCCCTTTTCATGTTCAAATGTCTATTCTATAATTACACATCAATCTTGGCATATTTGGCATTTTTCTCAATAAAATCACGTCTTGGTGGCACTTCGTCACCCATCAACATCGAGAATAAATGGTCTGCCTCTGCCGCTGAATCAATCGTTACTTGCTTCAAAGTTCTCGAATCTGGATTCATTGTGGTTTCCCATAATTGTTCAGCATTCATTTCTCCAAGACCTTTGTAACGCTGAATACCCACTAAATCCTCACGACCCGCACCCAAACGCACTACGGCTTGTTCACGTTGGTTTTCCGTCCAACAGTATTCTGCCGATTGTCCCCTTTTCACTTGATAAAGCGGTGGTTGAGCAATGTAGATATACCCATTATCAATCAAATCTTTCATATAACGGAAGAAAAACGTCAGGATTAGGGTTCTAATGTGAGAACCATCCACGTCCGCATCCGTCATGATGATAACCTTGTGATAACGCAATTTTTCCATGTTCAAAGCCCTTTCGTCGCCGTCTCTTCCGAAACTTACGCCCAAAGCCGTAATCATATTCTTAATTTCTTCGCTCTCATAAATTTTATATTCTGGAGCTTTCTCGACGTTCAAAATCTTACCTCTTAATGGCAAAATCGCTTGATACGCACGATTACGCCCTTGTTTGGCAGTTCCACCCGCTGAATCCCCTTCCACTAAATACAATTCACAAATCTTTGGGTCACTATCCGAGCAATCCGCTAATTTTCCTGGTAAAGAATTTCCGCCCAAAATGGTTTTACGTTGCACCATTTCACGTGCCTTGCGGGCGGCATGACGTGCCTGAGCTGCCAAAATCACCTTTGCCACAATCTGACGGGCTTCTTTTGGATGTTCCTCCAACCACGCTTCCAACATATCCGACATCGCTCCCGAAACCGCTCCTGAAACTTCACCGTTACCTAATTTGGTTTTGGTTTGTCCTTCAAATTGTGGTTCAGCCACCTTTACCGAAATAACGGCGGTTAATCCCTCACGGAAATCGTCACCTGCAATTTCAATTTTCAATTTATCTAACGCACCCGATTTGTCAGCGTAGTTTTTCAACGTACGAGTCAAAGCTCCACGGAAACCCGCCACGTGCGTACCGCCTTCGATGGTATTGATGTTGTTTACGTAA
Source organism: Arcicella sp. (assembly GCA_025354645.1). GTDB lineage: Bacteria > Bacteroidota > Bacteroidia > Cytophagales > Spirosomataceae > Arcicella. The sequence goes on from JANXML010000133.1 coordinate 24,083, forward strand.
GAAACCACGTTTTCGGAATACGAAGTATTATACATGATGGCAACCTCCACAGGAACGCCATTTTTGTCGCCCTTCATGACGATTGGAGCCTCGATTAGCTTTTCACGGGTAGAATCCAAATATAACACAAACTCACTCAAACCGCCTTCCGAGAAGAAGAAATCTGCCCTTGGCTCACCGTTTTCGTCCAAATCACGGAAGTCAGTCAAATGAATTTTTATCCCTGCATTCAAGAAAGAAAGTTCTCTCAAACGTCCCGCAACGGTTTCGTATTTATATTCCGTTATCGTGAAAATTGATTCATCTGGTTTGAAACTAACGGTCGTTCCTGTACGGTCTGTTACACCAACTTCCTTCACAGCATACTGGGGAATTCCAATTTTATACTCTTGTTGGAAGATTTTTCCCTCACGACACACCGTCACTTTTAAGTCCGTAGAAAGGGCGTTCACACATGATACACCCACGCCATGAAGTCCACCTGATACTTTATAGGTATCTTTATCAAACTTACCACCCGCATGAAGCACCGTCATAACGACTTCCAAAGCCGAACGTTTCTCTTTGGTGTGCATTCCCGTTGGAATACCACGACCGTTGTCTTCAACTGTAATTGAATTATCAACGTTGATGGTTACTTTGATGGTATCGCAATGACCCGCCATAGCTTCATCAATTGAGTTATCAACAACCTCCGAAATGAGGTGATGAAGACCTTTGAAACCCGTATCACCAATATACATCGATGGGCGTTTGCGAACTGCCTCCAAGCCTTCAAGGACCTGAATATTATCGGCATCATAATTTGCTCTACTTTTGTCTTCTACTTCTTGAAATTCTGACATATCTTTTGTTTTCGGCTTATGGACTGGTATTTAGTCTTTATCCTGATTAGTATTTTTTGTTTTTGGGGTTTATTTATCGTCGTAATGCCCTTTGCATCGAATTATAATAATTTCTTCATCCGTTACCTGATAGAGTAAACGATGTTTATCATTTATTCTTCTTGACCAATAACCTTGATAATCGTATTTAAGGGCTTCTGGTTTACCAATTCCATCAAAGGGATGTTTTTGAATATCAGCAATAAGACTGAATATTTTTTTGATAAGTTTATCCTCTGAAATAAATAAGTCTTGTAGATTTTCTTGTGCTTGGCTATTAAAAGTCAATTTTCTCATTTTCCTATTTTTTCAAGTGTTTCAGCTACAAACTTATCCCATTCTTCGGGCGTATAAGTAATTAGATTTTTACGGTCTTTCACATCCTGTATTGATTGTAAAATCTGTTTGTGAGTGGTTTCATTACTCATTAAATATTCCGTATCATCTGCATATTTTTTCTTGGCTTTTTTGGGCAATCTAATCATTGCCTTGAATTCTTCCCGAACTGTTGATGGCATTTTTTCAAACACTTCATATAAACCCTGAGCCGTTGGATGAACTAACAATGTATCTTCCATAATTCGTTAATTTTTGATTAAATGTAAAAATACGAAAATTCCCTTGAATCAACTAACGTTTGGGGTTTTTTGAGGGAATTTTGAGCGAAAAAAAGGGTATTTTTTACATTTGTACTTCTAAAAATTTAGACTTTGATTTTAGGTATTTTTTTTATGATTTTTTGCGACCAACTCAATGGAAAAATCAATAACTCAATCAAACACCTTAACTTTGTTGTAGCGTAAAATCTAAATAAAAAAGTATGCCCAATATTTTAGTCATTGCACCCACAACCGCCAATATCTATAAAGTTATTGTAGATGGTTTTAGAAATTATGCCCCCGAAATTCATACTGAATTTATGTCGGATACTTTTCCAAGATATAAATACAAAAGTAAATGGGAAAAAATTGGAAATTTTTTGTCGAAGATATTTTTAAATAGAAATATTAAGGATATTTATTACCGAAAAATTTTAGAAAAACGGTTTGCTATTTTAAAGGAAAAATATGATGTTATTTTCATTATTCGTCCTGATCATTTTACTAATAAAGAACTTGTATTTTTAAAATCAAAAACGCCAAACCTTATTGCATATTATTGGGATTCAATGGATTTTTATCCAAGAAAAAAGAAAATTATTCATTTGTTTGATAAAGTGTATTCCTTTGATATTCAAGACTGTAAGAAGTATGGATTTGATAGATTAACCAATTTTTATTACTATGAACCTGCTCCAGAACTCATTGATAAAACGGTTTTTTGTATCTCGCATATTGAAAAAAAACGCTATCCATTTTTTAATCAAATGGGTAAATTTTTGTATGAAAACAACATCACTTATCGGTTCTTAACAAAACAATCAAAAGAGAAATTAAGAAGTCCGCACATTGAATATTTGAAGGAATCAATTCCATATGCTGATATGTTGAAATTGCTGAATCATTACGAAGTAATTTTGGATATTGCCAAACCAAATCAACACGGACTTTCATTCAGAATTTTTGAGGCTTTGGGAATGAATAAAAAAATGATTACCAATAATCGTTCAGTGATGGAATACGATTTTTATAATCCCAATAATATTTTAGTTATTGATTTTGATAATTTAGTAATCCCAAAATCATTCTTTGAAACCCCCTTTGAACCCGTCGATGAAATAATTAAACAGCAATATCACTTGCGGTCATTTGTTACAACTGTGGTTAATAATATCTCAAATCAATGAATATTCTTTATTTAGTCTTTGGTGATGAACAACTGTATCATTCTCAGGCATACTTTTCTATCTGTTCATTTTCATCTCAAATGGAGGTTTCTGACCGTGTTTTAGTAATGACTGACACCCCTAATTTTTATGTAAGGTTTGGGAATAAAGTACAAATCATAGAAATTAATCAGACTCAAATAGAAGAATGGAAAGGTGAACATAATTTTGTTTTTAGAGCTAAAATAAAAGCTATCGAATATGCTTGTCAATTATATCCGAATCAACCATTGATGTACTTAGATAGTGATACATTTTTATTTAATGATTTAAGATTATTGAAAAAATCAATTGTCAATCCGCTAATGCACTTAAGAGAAGGATTATTATCAGAGTTAAAGAGCAAAACTATTCAGAATTTGTGGCGTACCGTAGAAGGGCATGAGTTAGAAGGAATACAAATTCAAACAAAACACGCTATGTGGAATGCAGGGGTTGTAGGTCTTCCTGCAAATCAAGGTTTAAAAATTACAAACTCAGTTTTGAAAATTTGCGATGAGATACTCGCAATGAAGGTAGGTAAATGGATTGTTGAACAATTTTCATTTTCGATAGTAATGTCAGAAATTGGAAACTTACAACCCGCTGAGCCTTTTATAGCTCATTATTGGTCGAACAAGGAAGAATGGAATGAAGCAATTCAGCAATTTATGTTAAAGTCATTTTTGAAAAAAAGCTCTGTTCAAGATGATATTTTAGCTATTTCTCAGTTTAATTTCTCAAAAATAGCCATTCAAAAACGTATTCCAAACACCCAAATACGTTTGAAAAAATTAGTTGAAAAATGGTTTCCCTCGGAAGATAAATTGTTTGTATAGTTTAAGTAGGACAGGTTTCCAACCTGTTCATAACGTTTGCTTGACAGGTTGGAAACCTGTCCTACTCCAAATATGAAAGTATCAGGATTCACCTTCGTCCGCAATGCTATAAAGTTTGATTATCCCATTGTGGAGGCAATTACGTCCATTTTACCCGTGTGCGATGAGGTGATTGTTGCCATTGGGAATTCGGATGATGATACCTTGGGATTAATCAAAAGTATTAATTCCCCCAAAATCAAAATCATTGAAACTGTCTGGGATGATACCTTGCGAGAAGGCGGAAAAGTCTTGGCGGTTGAAACCAATAAAGCCTTAGCTGCCGTTTCAAAAGATGCGGATTGGTGTTTTTATATTCAAGGGGATGAGGTCGTGCATGAACAATATTTACCTTCCATTCGCAAAGCGATGGAAGAGAATTTGGATGACCAAAAAGTGGATGGATTGTTGTTTAAATATCTGCATTTTTATGGTTCATATCAATACGTTGCGGATGCACAACGTTGGTATCGTCAAGAGATTAGAATAATTCGTAATCAAAAAAATATCACTTCCTATCGTGATGCTCAAGGATTTAGAACTATTACTGATAAAAAGCTGATTGTCAGGTGGATAGATGCGTGTATCTATCATTATGGATGGGTAAAGTCGCCCGAAATCCAAAAAGAAAAGATGAAAAGTTCGATTAATTTTTGGGGAGCAGGACATAATATTCCCGAAATTCATAAGGAATTAGAAGCCTTTGACTATTCACAAGTTGACTCGCTTTCACATTTTGAAGGCACACATCCAAAAGTAATGCAAGCCAGAATTGAGCGAATTGATTGGATGTTTAATTTTGATATAAAAGTTAAGAAATTATCCTTTAAAAATAAACTTAGAATGGCAATTGAAAAGTTGACGGGTTGGCGGATAGGGGAATATCGGAATTATGAATTACTGAAATAATTACTCTTGCATACTATTCAACTTCCGATAAAATCCATTATCATTTTGCAGTAATTCTTCGTGCGTTCCTCGTTCCACAATTTTTCCTTTATTAATGACCAAAATCTCATCAGCGTGCTGGATTGTGCTTAATCTATGGGCAATTACTAAGGTTGTGCGGTTCTGCATTAAGTGCGTAAGGGCTTCTTGAACTAACTTTTCAGACTCGGTATCTAAGGCAGAAGTAGCTTCATCCAAAATCAAAATTGGGGGATTTTTCAAAACCGCACGGGCAATGCTCAACCGTTGGCGTTGTCCACCCGAAAGTCGTCCGCCACGGTCGCCAATTGTGGTTTGATAACCGTCTGATAATTGACTCACAAAATTGTGTGCATTAGCAACTTTCGCCGCTTCAATTACTTGATTTTCAGTAGCTTGTGAGCCGAAAGTGATGTTATTGAAAACGGTATCGTTAAACAAAATGGATTCCTGCGTAACGATGCCGATTTGTTTGGTCAATGACTGTATTTTGATGTGTTTTATGTCCACACCATCTACCAGAATTTGCCCTTCTGTCGGGTCATAAAATCTGGGTACAAGGTCTGCAATCGTGGATTTTCCACCGCCCGAAGTTCCCACCAACGCAACGGTTTTTCCCTTTGGGATTTTAAAAGAAATATTATCCAAAATTTTTCTTCCAGTTTCATACGAAAAACTCACATTTTTGAACTCAATTTCTTGGTTAAAGTTTTGAATATCAACGGCATCCGTAGCATCTTGAATGGCTGGAACGGTATCAATTAATTTCATAATGCGTTCGGACGAAGCAATGCCTCTTTGCACCGTACTGAAAGCATCAGAAATAGATTTTGCGGGTCGCATTACTTGCGAAAACAGAATAATGAAAGCAATGAAACTGGAAGCGGTTAAGCTATTATCGCCCGATATTACTAACGAACCACCGTATAATAAAATCCCCGCTACTACCGACACACCCATAGCCTCAGAGAGCGGAGAGGTCATTTCTTGACGATAAACCATCCGCAAAACGGCATTTTTGTAATTGTAATTTTCTTTTCTAAATTTATCAGAAACAACTTGCTCGGCATTGAATCCTTTTACGATTCGCATCCCGCCAAAAACTTCGTCTAAGGTACTCACCATTGAACTTTGCAACGATTGCACATCACGGGCAGCACGGCGAAGTTTACGACTAATCAAGGCGATAATTCCGCTTGAAAGAGGTAAAATTATCAATGAAAAAAGGGTCAATTTCACCGACATATTAAACAGTGTAATAAAATACATCACCAACGTGAAAACCTCCTTAATACTGGCAGTAAATGCTCGCCCGATGGAATTTTCAACTTCCTGCACATCTGTGGTGAGATGTGCCATCAAATTTCCTTTTCTTTCGTTGTTGAAAAACCCAAAATGCAGTTTCATCGTTTTCTCAAAAACTGCCTGACGTAAAGAGGCAATCGTCTGAGCTTCAACAGTTTTGATGATTCTTTGGGATAAATATCTGAAAATATTAGCCAAAATTACCGACACTACAATCGACCCACAAGCGAATTTCAAAGCCCCCAATCTGCCGTATAGACTAATGATTTGAAAGAAATAATGATAGAAAGTATATTTAAAATAACTTATGCTGAATGAAAAGGATATTTGCTCGCTATATTGTTGTAAATCAGCGGGTTTAAGGTCTTTAAAGATAATATCCAACAGCGGAGCAAGGAGCGTAAAGTTCAGAATCCCGAACAAACTGGCGAGCAATGAAAGAATGAAATACGGCAGGGCAAATTGCTTAATGGAATCAGCGTATTTGAGTATGCGAATGTATGTTTTCAAAGGTTATCTATCTAATTTTAATACCATCGGTTCGGGAGTCATGTAACGTTCTTTCAGTAAGGTTTTATACTTTCTGAGAATGGCAATTATTTGGAGTAATTCTTCTCGGTTTGTGCTGTCATAAACCGTTGAAATACAATATTGCCGATTCTCCATAATAACAAAACGCCATGAACTTCCTACAATTTCACAACCATAAAGTGGAATAATTATACCATCTTCCTTATTTTTTTCCTGAGCAATCAAAAAAGCTTCTAATAATTGAGCCATTGATTCCCCTGTTGGATTTATTTGAGGTTTATATTCTTGAAAATGGAAAAAGGGCGTTTGATATAAATCCATAAAACCCTTAGCCATCATAAAATCGGATTTTACGGACAATGAAATATTGTTTACAATACCTTTAAGTGGTTTATCAAAAAATGTTACAATAATTCCCTCATCATCCATTTTACCAAGCGTAACAATTACTGACAAAAACTTCATTTTTAGGTCTTCCTCACCCCAAGTTGCCATATTTTGAACACCTTTTGCGTAAATTAAGTCAAAAGTGCGTTGCTCAAAAGCATCAAAATCGAGCTTGGAAACATCAAGCCATTCTTCCATTAAAGGCGTCTCAGTTCCCAAAATTCTTTCTAAATTGAAAGCAACTCTTAATTCTGTTTCTTTCCACTGTTTTTTCTTTGCCATAATATTTAAAAATTAACCAAGATTTATACAAAAATACGAATAGAAAATACGTTTTACGTGTGGGGCTTACTAAATTTGTTCTTTTTATGCTCTTAATTTCATGAATGATACTTGGCAAAAGTTTAAAAGTTTTTTTTTACGAGAGAAAATTATTCTCGGTACATATATTTTGGCGGGTTTTGTTATTGCTATTCAGCACTATCTAAATGGGGGCTATAATAACTACAAGATTTTCAGAGCATCCACAGCTCATTTGTTAGGTCGTCAAAATTTGCATTCGGAATACCCCAACGAATACTTTGATTTATTCCTCTATCACCCCACTTTTGCAGTATTGTTTGCTCCGTTTTCATGGCTCCCGATGTGGCTTGGAATGTGTATATGGAACGTATTTTCAGCTTTGATTGTATTTTTTGCCATCAAATCTTCACCCATTTCTTATAAACAAAAAACCTTTGTTTGGTGGTTTATTTTTGTGGAATTAATGACTGCATTACACAATTTACAGACCAATCCCTTGATTGCTGCCTTAATTGTTTGGACGTTTGTAAATTTGGAAAACAACAAAACGGTCTGCACAGGATTTGTTTCTTCCTTAGGTTTTTTTATCAAAGGTTACGGAGGAATTTCAGCCATTTTATTGCCTTTTTATCGTAAAGATTTTTTCAAAAATGTGTTCGCTTATCTTATTTTCTTTGGAATTTTAGCCATTTTGCCAGGTTTTGTAGTTGGTTTCAGTCAATTGCCGAGGCTCTATCAAGAATGGCTGACACTTTTGGAAGAAGACCATAAGGTAAACTACGGCGTATCAATTATTGGATTAATTTATACTTTAATTACTACTTCAATTCCTGTCATTTACATTCAATTATTTGGGCTTATTTGCTTAGGAATATTCATCGCTTTTTGCTTCTTTATGGTTAAAAGTCAATCACTTACCTTGCGAATTTCAGTTATGTCTTATATAATGATGTGGGTGATTTTGTTCAATCATGCGGCTGAGTCTAATACCCACGTTATCTCAGTGATGGGCGTGGCTTTTTGGTATTTGATTTGCCCAAAAAACAAATTTACAAAAGGGTTAATCATTTTTGTATTTGTACTGACCATCCTGTCACCTACGGATTTATTTCCAAAATTTATTCGCAATAATTATGTGATTCCTTATAATTTGAAAGCCTTTCCTGTGTTTTTAGTTTGGTTACATGTACAATACTTAGTTTTCACGCAAAAATATCAGCCACTTCATGAACCAAACCATTGACATCGTTTTGCCGTGTTATAATCCCGAAGAGAAAACTTGGCACATTGATATTAAGCAAAATATCATGGTTTTGGAATCCTTATTTCCTGAATTGATCTTCTGTGTAATCTTGATAAATGATGGTTCTATAAGGAATATTTTACCCGAAAATATTACGTATCTTAAAAGTCAACTATCTCATTTTCAATATATTACTTATAACAAAAATCAAGGAAAAGGCTATGCACTCAGGGAGGGAATTAAGCTCGCAACTCATGATTTTGTGGTTTATACGGACGTTGATTTTCCCTTTGAACTGATTTGTATTAAAGCCATGATTGACAAACTTTTGGCGGGCAAAGACATCGTTTTGGGCGAAAGGCAATTTTCCTACTCAAATCATCTCAAAAAATACCGAAGATTTTTATCATCAGGCTCACATATTTTCAATTCCTTAGTTCTGAATTTACCTTTTACCGATACACAAGGTGGGCTAAAAGGCTTTAATCAAAAAGGTCGAGAAGTATTTTTGAAAACCACCATCAACCGCTATCTCTTTGATACTGAGTTTATTCTGAGAGCTTGCAAACAAAAAAATTTGTTGATGACCACCGTTCCGCTTACCTTGCGTGAAGGCGTAATTCTGTCGCCGATGGGTTTGAAAGTGGTCAGAAAAGAGTTTAGTAATATTATAAGGTTACTAAAAATTCGCTTCTTTGAGTAAAAATAGTACGCAGATGAACAATATATTTTTAACTTTTGATTTAGAAGAATTTGACATCCCCGAAGAATTTGGGCAAAAGGTGGATTTTGATACTAAAATGAAAATGTCTTACGAAGGCATGGAAAAAGTGTTGGCTTTATTCAGAAAATATCGAGTAAAAACCACCATTTTTTGCACTGCTTGTTACGCTGAAAATAATGTAGAACAACTTAAAAGAATTGTTGCGGAAGGGCATGAAATTGCTTCACACGGCTATTATCACTCCAATTTTGAAGTAGGTGATTTATTGAAATCCAGAGAAAAATTGATGGAAATTAGTGGACAAAAAGTGCTTGGTTTTCGGATGCCGAGACTCCAATCCGTGAGTTATTCTGAACTGCAACGTGCTGGTTATCAGTATGATTCCTCCATGAATCCTACTTTTTTACCAGGAAGATACAATCATTTAGATAAACCTCGGACAATATATAAATTACCCGAAATCACGATTTTACCCACGTCCGTTACCCCTTTCGGAAGAATTCCATTATTTTGGTTGGGGTTTAAGAATTATCCTGAATGGTATTTTCAATTTGCGGCAAAAAGATGTTTAAAAAAGGATGGTTATTTGAGTTTATATTTCCACCCGTGGGAATTCTGCGATTTGAGTCCTTATCAATTACCAACCTACGTCAAAAGAATAGATAATGATAAACTTTTGGAACGTTTAGAACGCTTGATTTTAGCCTTACAAAGTCCCGAAAATCAATTTACTACGATTAATAGTTATTTATTTCCCGCAACTTCGCATACTTTACCACAGGATTCATAGCCGTGAGCAATGCCCACATAAAACCAGCGTAACCGTCTAAGCAAGAGCCTTTTAGAAAATAAATTTTTAAGAAAGTTATTGGAAATCGAGAGATAATTTTGAAGGTAGAAACAGTTTTGCCACGTTCCGATAAAGTCTTTGCTCCGAGCGAAGTATATTTATTGAATTTGTTGAAATAATCCGTCAAATCACGGTAACTATCGTGCAGGATTTGATTTTTCAGAATGCCTATTTTTCCTTCTACTTCCACGCTTTCATGCACGTATTCAGCGTTCCAATTTCCATATTTTCGATTAAAAAGTCTTAGCGTCAAGCGTTTATATTCACCACTAAATCGAAGGAGTTTTCCCAAAAAAATCAAGGAGCGAGGAATTTTATAACCCTGAAAATCAGTATTTTGCAAGTCTAAATTTTGAATTTCTTGTTGTAGTTCGGGCGTTAAGGTTTCATCATCATCCAATGACAAAATCCAGTCGTTTGATGCCTGTTCAGTGGCAAAATTCTTCTGTGAACCATATCCATCAAAAGCCCTATGAACGATTTTTACCTTGAATTGTTGAGCAATTTCCAGCGTTTTATCCGTACTTCCCGAATCTACTAAAACGATTTCATCTGCCCAAGAAACAGCCTCTAAAACAGATTTTAGCGTTTTCTCAGAGTTTAGCGTTATGAAGGTTACGGATATTTTTGGAAAATTTTGCATAAAATAAGGTGTTACAGTTTCCTGCAACACCTCGAATATTTTGATGATATTATTTACTCAAAGTCTTCTTAATATTTTCCACAAATTCAATTGATACTTTTGCGAGTTTTGCAATAGTAGTATCATCGAAATTAAATTCGTTATCCTGTAAGAGATTGGTAACAAATTCAATATCTTTTTCAATTGCTTTTTGTATCATCCCTTTCTCTATTCCTTTCTCAATACCTTTCTCAATACCTTTCTCTTCGCCTTTTTCAATCCCTTGAAGATAGCGAATGTCTGTTTCTAATTCGTATTCCCAGCCCATTTGTGTGATTGTTTGAATTGTTTGTTTTTGCAATTTACGGAGTTTTGATAATATTTCCAATTGCTTTTCATACTTTGTTAAACGTAATTTTTTGTCAGTGAGTTGTTGTAAACGAGTAATTATTTTCTTGATAATTATCTCAGGTTCTACTCCATCAAAATCACTCAAAATTGCCAATACAACCTCTTCTGGGACGTTTGAGACAATGAAAGTCTCATAACTAAAATGTTTAATATTCCTCAAATGAAAGGTATAAGTCAATTCCTCTTGTCCAAGAAATGTCTGCATTTTAGATACTCCACTACCAATGTAAAATACAAACTGCTTGACGGGCAACTTAAATTTGTGATAAATAATCGCTCGATACAAAAACATACGAGAAATCATATCATTATCATCTTTTACCTGACATTCCACGTGCAAAATATAATCGTCTTCGGGATTGGTATGAATAATTCTCTGCAAATAATCTGCCTCTTTTTCAAGGGTATATTGCAGTTTATCCTTTATGTCTTCCGATTGTTTTATTTCCTTTATCCCAAATAATTTTCGGGCAATAAAAGGAATCATCGGTTCGATATTTTCTTTAAAAATTCTGTCGTAGTGATTAGCCATAATTTTATAAAATTCTCAACTTCGCAAAACTCAACAACAACGTTTTCTCCCCAATACTCCCCTCAAACTGAATCGTTGCCTTGCGATCTGTACCGTTGACGTCAATCTTTTTCACTTTCCCTAAACCAAATTTCAAATGCTCCACTCGGTCGCCTTCCGCTAAATTTTTGGTATCACTCGGGAAAAAATCGTCCGAAGGTTTGTAGGTATTCCCCACCACTTGCGGTCTTGGGATATTTTGTCTTTGGATTAAAATATTGGCTGGTGTTGCTTTATCACTCGTGCCAAAATCGGGCATTTTTTGCTCCTTAGCCGACATTCTTACAAAACCTTGTGGTAAACGATGCGTTTCTTCCACTGCACGACGAATGTTCTTAGCAAATTGCAAATATTTAACATCAATTTCATCTAAAAAACGACTTGGTTCGCAAGGTTTCAAGCGTCCCCACTGGTATCTTGTCTCGGCATACGACATGATTAATTTCTTCTCTGCCCGAGTAACAGCTACGTAGAAAAGACGACGTTCTTCTTCCAAATCTGCCCGACTTTGGAGCATCATTTGGCTTGGGAAAAGGTCTTCTTCCATCCCCACCACATACACATGATTGAATTCTAAACCCTTAGCCCCGTGAATGGTCATCATCGTTACTCGATCATTGTCACCGTCGGGATCGTCTTGGTCGGCGGTTGTCATCAAAGATACCGTTTGCAGGAACGTATTGAGGTTTTTGTCCTCCACGCCTTCATCTGGATTGTCCACAAATTCCTTGATGGAGTTCAGTAATCCCTGTACGTTTTCGTATCTTGAAAGCCCCTCAACGGTCTTATCTTCGTGCAATTCTTTTAATAAACCTGATGCTTTTGCAATGTGTGAAGCCACTTCATACGCATCTTTTTTGCCCGATTCCGCCATAATTTTGAACGACTTAATCAAGTCGGCAAAACCATCAATGGTTTCCGATAATCTTCCCGTTTGGTATTGTTTAATATTGGAAACTACATCCCAAACCGAAATCTGTTGTTCATTGGCAGTAATCGAAATTTTGGCAATGGTCGTATCACCAATACCTCGCTTTGGCAGGTTAATAATTCGCTTGAACGCCTCTTCGTCGTTTTGATTAATGGTATATCTAAAATACGCCAACAAATCTTTAATTTCACGACGTTGATAGAAGGAAGTTCCACCAATAATTCGATATTTGATATTGAGTTTTCGTAAAGATTCTTCAAAAGTTCGAGATTGAGAATTAGTACGGTAAAGTATTGCAAAATCGGTATTCCGAAGTCCCAAATTCATTTTTGATTCAAAAATATGCGTCGAAACCAATCGCCCTTCTTCATTATCCGAACTGGCTTTGACCAACTCAATCAATGAACCCTCTTCGTTTTCGGTGAAGACTTTTTTCTGTAATTGATTCTTGTTTTTGGCAATAATTGAGTTGGCAGCTTCCACGATATTTTGCGTAGAACGATAATTTTGTTCCAATTTAATGGTCGTCATATCGGGATAATCCTTACCCAAATTCAAGATATTATCAATGCTCGCTCCACGGAAAGCATAGATGGATTGTGCATCATCACCCACCACACAAAGATTCTGTGAAATATCCGATAACTTCTTGACAATCAGGTACTGAGAAACGTTTGTATCCTGAAACTCATCCACCATGACGTACTTAAATTTGCGTTGATATTTATCCAAAACCGCAGGATGATCTCTGAAAAGAATGTTGGTATTATACAACAAATCATCAAAATCCATGGCGTTGGCTTGAAAACAACGAAGGGCATAAATCTTGTAGAGCTTACCCATTTCAGGCAATTTTGCCGCTGTATCATCCGCTGAAATGATGGGGTTACTGGCGTATTCATCGGGACCAATCAAACGGTTTTTTGCTCCCGAAATTCTTTGAAAAACGGTGTTTGCTTTATAGATTTTATCGTCTAAACCACGTTCTTTCACAATACTTCGGATAAGTGATTTTGAGTCGTCGGTATCATAAATAGAAAAGTCGGAAGTATAGCCCAAGTGCCTTCCATCAAACCGAAGAATTTTGGCAAAAACCGAGTGAAAAGTGCCCATCCAGAGGTTTTTGGCATCATT
>JANXML010000155.1 GCA_025354645.1 Arcicella sp.
CGAATTGCCTCAAAACGACCCGTGTTTAAGTCATTTCTGTGAAACATATCCACCAAAGCAAAGCCCATTTGAGCTCCCATGACTGGTAAACCTTCTTCTTGTAAACTCAAATATTGAAAACCAATTTGGTCGTTTCCAACGGGTGCAAGCCCACGAGCAACTACCTTTGAACCCACTTCTCCCGATGAATTATCCGCCCAAATCCCTGGAATAGCTTGCAATAAATCTCCCGTTCCACGAGCGGCTCTTTGCTCAATAATCTTCGGACTCAATGTTGTGATGGCAACCGATGATTCCAATTTAGTGCGTTGGTCAAACACCCCTGTAACAATAACCGATTCCAATTCCAGGGCATCATCTTGTAAAGTGAAATTTAGAGAATTATCCCCTGAACGAACATCAATAGACTCTATAATTGATTTTTGACCTACAAAAGAGGCAACAATATTTACTTTTCCAGCTCCTACATTCTTGATGGTGTAGTTTCCTTTACTATCCGAAATAGTGCCTTTGGCTGTTCCTTTCACAACAACGCTAACGCCTGGCAATGGCTGATTTTTTTCGTCTTTAACAGTTCCAGAAATGGTGTTTTGGGCAAATGTCGCAAAGGACATGAAGAGAGCAAAGACCGTAATTAGCCCTCGCAAGTTTGGTTGAAGTTTAAACATGAATTTTGAATGGTTAAAAATGAATTGTGGATTTTCAGAATACTGACTTAACTAAATTAAATTAAAAAAGTTCTTCAAATGTTTATAAAATGTTATGCAAACATACTAAATTGAGGTTAATATGTAGAATAATTATACCAAAAAATATAGTTATTTTTATATAACTGAAATATTATACCTGAATGAATAGATTTTTTTACAATAATTTTAATCGTCAAAAAACGTTTCAACCTTGAATATAAACCACTTACAAGATTTCTCATATTATATTTATAAATTTGCTAATTAGTGTTTCAAAAAGTCCACATTTAATATTTCCTTACCTAAAACACAGTATGTTTAAATTACAAAAAGGTCAGTATCAACTGATTATCGCAAGAATTTGGAAATGGTCGGGCATTGGAGTCGGAGCGTTTCTATTGTATATTTTGGCGGTACAATACAATCTCTTTTGGCTTTTTGGAGGTATGCCAAGCCTGCAAGAATTAGAGAATCCTAAGAGTCAAGTTGCCTCCATTTTATTTTCAGAAGATGGGGCGGAATTGGGTAAATATTTTCGAGAAAATCGCTCTCCCGTCGAATACGAAGAACTTTCTCCTAATCTCATCAAAGCCCTTCTCGCTACGGAAGACGCTCGTTTTACGCAACATTCAGGCGTAGATTTACGATCAACTTTTCGGGTAATTACGCATTTCGGTAGTGCAGGTGGTGGTAGTACGCTTTCTCAACAATTAGCTAAAAATCTTTTCGATACTCGACATAGTATTGAAGATCCCGAAGAAGGCAAAAGCTATAAAGGTTTCTTAGCCAAAATTCCTGTAATCAGAACATTAATTGCAAAAACGAAGGAATGGATTTTAGCAATTCGTTTGGAAAATCGTTATACCAAACAGGAGATTTTGAAAATGTATTTGAACGAAGTAGAATTTGGGAATAATGCCTACGGAATCAGAGTGGCTTGTCAGACATATTTTGGAAAAGACATCAATAATGTTTCTGAAAAGGAAGCAGCAACGTTGATTGGAATGTTGCAAAATCCATCTTTATATGATCCACGCCGTCATCCAGAACGCTGTTTGGCTCGTAGAAACATTGTTTTAAGTCAGATGTATCGCTATGGATATATTTCTCAGGAGGAATCAGTTGGCTTGCAACAAAAAACACTTGGACTGAATTTTAAAGTAGAAAATCAGAATACAGGCGATGCTCCTTACTTACGTGAATCACTTAAAAAACAATTGCAAGCCTACATTGCCGACATTAATTCAACCCGTGATGAGGCTAATCAATTAAATCTCTTTACGAGTGGTTTGCGGATT
>JANXML010000166.1 GCA_025354645.1 Arcicella sp.
AACCGAAGTAGTTTTTGGGATGATGCACCTGTTAGGCGTTTTCTTTGCTCCCAGAATAAAAGACCTTGGTTCTCAGCAATTATACGGATTCAAGGGCAAGAAAGAATATGCAGAATTAGACTATAAATTAATACCCGACCATACCATAAATACGACTCTAATTGAGAAACATTGGGGACGCCCAGTCGGGATGATATTCTTAGGATAATGGCATCCTTAAAATTAGGTAAAACTACCGCAGAACAGGTTTTGAAGCGACTAAACTCTTATTCTCAGCAAAATCCATTACAGAAGGCGATGAAAGAATTTGGTAAGATTATCAAAAGATCTTTCATCCTCAAATATTATGATGACCTTGCACTACGTCAGTCAATTGAGAAGATGTTGAGCCACATTGAACTGATGAATCGTTTTGCCAAAGCAGTATTTTTTAGCAATAATCAAGAGTTTCAGGTCGCCACAAAAGAAGAGCAAGAGAAAATTATTCAATGCAGATTGTTACTGCAAAATGCGATTGTGTTTTGGAATTATATGTACCTATCAGAAATGCTGACAAAAGCACAGTCTCAGGAAGAAATGGAAGAGATAGTAGCAGTTATTAAGAACTCAACGGCAGTCGTTTGGCATCATGTGAACATGATGGGCGAATATGACTTCACTAAACTACTGAATAACAATAACTTACGCTTTGATATTGACAAAATAAGGGCTTGGAAATACCGAAAGGCAGCCTAAAAAAATCACCCTGTAAGTGGCTAATATTCAGCGACTTACAGGGTGCTATCTTACTTTTGGCCCAATAAGGGACTTGCAACCAACTTACAAAAATCATCCATTTCAATTCTGCAATGAATGATTAATACGTTTTCCAATAAGAACTATATTTTCATGAATGGGGTTAATTATTTGTTATAAGCAATCATAAATTAACCATCATGAAAGTACTTTTTCGTTACCTCAAACAATACAAACTCACCGTTTTTGGAGCCTTGGGTTTGGCTGCCATCAACCAAATATTTTCTTTACTTGACCCCTTTATTTTCCGTAAGATTATTGATGATGTTGCCACCGTTTATCGGTCTGGAACACACTCTTCTCACGATTTTTGGATGGCGATTTTGCCCCTTTCTGCGGCTTCCATTGGCGTGGCTTTTGTGAGCCGAGTTGCCAAGAATTTTCAGGATTATTACATCAATACCGTTACGCAACGGGTTGGTGCTCAGATATATGCGGACGGAATTGGTCATTCTTTGGAATTGCCCTACGAAACTTTTGAAGACCAACACTCGGGCGAAACTTTGGGTATTTTACAGAAGGTGAGAACAGATGTTGAAAAACTTATTTTAGTAGGAATTAATATCCTTTTTCAATCGGGAATTGCCTTGATTTTTATTTCGGTTTATGCCTTCACGGTGCATTGGTCAATTTTGCCTTTGTTTTTGGCAACGGGACCTTTGATTGCTTGGATTAGTTCGGTTTTGAGTAAGAAAATCAAGACAATTCAAGTACAAATTGTGAAGCAATCAACGGGTTTAGCGGGTTCCACGACTGAATCTTTACGGAATATTGAGTTAGTGAAATCATTAGGTTTGGCAAAACAGGAAGTTGCTCAATTGAATTCTACAACCCAAAAAATCTTAAAATTAGAACTCCAAAAAGTAAAATATGTACGTTCCATGTCGTTTGTGCAAGGTACAGTCGTGAACTTTCTGAGAGCCATGTTAATCTTGGTTTTAATTTATTTGATTTACGAAAACAAAATTACGTTTGGTGAATTTTACTCATTAAACATCTACTCATTCTTCCTGTTCGGACCACTTCAAGAGATTGGAAATGTGGTAAATACGTATCGTGAAGCAGAAGTTTCTCTCAAAAATTTCGACAATATTTTCAAGATTCCTGTGGAAGTGAAACCCGAAAATCCTTATCCCGTTATCACCATTGATTCGCTTGAATTTCAAGCAGTTAGGTTCAAACATCAGTCTGCCAATAAAGACGCTTTGCGAAACATTACGTTTAAAGCAGAACAAGGCGAAACCATTGCTTTTGTGGGTCCTTCGGGTTCTGGAAAGTCAACTTTGGTAAAATTATTGGTGGGATTATACCGCCCCAAAGAAGGAAAAATCTTGTATAACGGACACAATTTTGACGAAATAGATTTTGATCAATTGCGTGAAAGAATCGGTTTTGTCACCCAAGATACGCAATTATTTTCGGGTACAATCAGAGAAAATTTGTTGTTCGTAAATCCAACCGCAACGGACGAACAATGTCTGGACGTATTGAGAAAAGCGGCTTGCCATACGCTTTTAGAACGGGCTGATAATGGTTTAGATACCGTCATTGGCGAAGGCGGCGTGAAAGTATCGGGCGGAGAAAAACAGCGTTTGAGCATCGCCAGAGCATTATTACGCAACCCAAATCTCTTAGTTTTTGACGAAGCAACGTCTTCTTTGGATTCCTTGACGGAAGAAGAAATTTCTGACACCATCAGGGATGTATCCGTAGGCACAACGCACTTAACCATCGTGATTGCCCACCGCCTCAGCACCATTATGCACGCCACGAAAATTTTTGTGTTGGAAAAAGGCAAAATTGTAGAAAACGGCTCACATGATGAATTGTTGGAACACAAAGGACTTTATTATGCGATGTGGAGACAGCAGGTTGGGGA
>JANXML010000212.1 GCA_025354645.1 Arcicella sp.
AAAATTCAGTTTTTAAATGATTTTGGCACCTTAAATTATCTCTCTGGAATTGCTCCTGAAAATACTCCTGCGACTCAAATTACTGAAATTCCAGCACCTAATATTGTCGCTCCACAATTGCCCGAAATTAGGAGTTCCATTTTTTATAAACCCTACTTTTTTGATAGTTTAAAAATTAGGAATAGCGACCGTCAGATTGATTTTGCTTACAAAATTAGGGGTAATATTTTTGCCGATGGCGGTTTTGTATCATCATTTTCAATGCAACCTTATTATAATTTTGGGCTAAGTTTTGGCTTTAATGCTACGATACTTTTGTATGATGGCAGACAAAGAATTCTACAACATAACAAAAACAAAATTGCCGAATTGACCCGTCAGAATTATCGAAACTTCTTTCTCAAACAATATACCCAACAAACTTCCCAACTGTTTCAACAATTGAAATTATACGAAGATTTGAGTGTAGAAATGATTGACCAGTTAAAATATTCACAGCGATTAATTGAAGCAAATAACCGTCTAATCACTACGGGCGATGTCAGAATTGTGGATTATTTATTGGCAACCACTAATTTTTTGAACGCCAAGAATCAAATTACGTTGAATGAAATCAACCGTTTACAAATCAAGAATCAATTAAATTATTGGAATAAATGAGTCAAAATCTGAAAAAATATTTGTCCTTTTTACTGGTTTTTATCAGTATTTTGGCTTGTCACAAAACCGAAAAAACGGTAGAAGAAGCACCAGTAGATTCTCGTACACCCGTAACCGTTACGAGTGTAAATGAAGGTGAAATGCAGGATTTTTTGGAGTTGAATGCCACTTCGGCATTTTTACAAAAAAGTTTCGTAAAAGCGACCTCCAACGGTTATTTACAAAGCGTTTCAACAAAATTAGGAGAGTTTGTATCGGTCGATAAAGTGCTTTTTAGCCTCAAAACCAAGGAAACACAAGGTTTAGGTAATATTTTAAATGGCTTAGATTCAACGTTTAAATTTTCGGGAATCACCAAAATCTCCGCTACGCAAAGTGGTTATATCACACAATTGAACCATCAAAACGGTGACTATGTGCAAGATGGGGAACAGTTGGCGGCAATCAGTGAAATCAACAGTTTTGTGTTTTTGTTGGATTTGCCTTATGAATTACGACCTTATATTTTGAATCAAAAATCGGTAAAATTGACAATGCCCGATGGAGAAGTTTTGGCAGGAACAATCGTCCAAATGATGCCGACGGTTGATGTCATTTCGCAAACCGAAAGTGTGGCAATTCGAGTAAATGCCAAGCACCAAATTCCAGAAAATTTGATTGCCAAAGTACGGATTGTGAAGAAGACGAAAATGAACGCTATTTCTTTACCCAAAAAAGCCATTTTAACCGATGAAACGCAATCCAATTTTTGGGTAATGAAAATGATTGACGCTTCAACCGCCGTCAAAATCCCGATTCAGAAGGGTATAGAATTGGGTGAACGAGTAGAGATTTTATCGCCTAAATTCTTGCAGAGAGATAAAATATTGGTGTCGGGTAATTATGGTTTGGCAGATACGGCAAGCGTGAAAATTGAGAAAAATAATTGATATGAAAAACCCATTTTCAACTTATAAAAGTCCAATCGCTGTGATGATGGCAATCATCATTATGGGCGGATTTTTTGCGTACAGTAAGTTACAAACTTCGCTTTTTCCTGAGATTACTTTTCCCAAAATAAAAATAATTGCCGATGCTGGGCTGCAACCCGTCAATAAAATGATGGTAACGGTAACTCGTCCCTTAGAGAATGCCATTAAGCAAGTGCCTGATTTACAGATGATTAAAAGTATTACCAGCCGAGGAAGTTGTGAAATCTCCGCTTTTATGGATTGGGATGCCAACATTGATTTTAGCCAGCAACGGATAGAATCAAAAATTGCTCAGATTAGAAACGTACTTCCCCCCGATATTTCCATTACGGTCGAAAAGATGAATCCTTCGATTTTGCCCGTGAGCGGTTACACGCTCGAAAGCCATGATTTATCGCCCATCGAACTTAAACAATTGGCTACTTATACGATAAAACCTTTTCTTTCGCAGGTGTCTGGCGTTTCTGAAATTCGAGTTATTGGTGGAAAAAACAAGGAGTTTTGGTTGGAATTACAAACCCAAAAAATGAGTACGCTCGGCATCACGCCCGATGCCGTTAGTTTAGCGTTGAGCCAAACAAATATGCTCAAATCCAACGGATATTTGTCCGATTATCGCTTTTTGTATTTGACCATAACCGATGCCCAAGCCCTCACTAAAACAGAAATTGAGAACATTGTAGTCAGTAATAATGGCAAAAGAATCGTGCTTTTGAAGGATATTGCCAACGTGCAAGTGAACGAAGCCGTGGAATATATCAAGGTAAATGCCAATGGCAAAGATGGTATTTTGATTGCCGTTATCAAGCAACCCAACGCTAATTTGGTTTCACTTTCAGAAGAAATGACCCTGAAAGTCAATGAGTTACGAAAAATTTTGCCTAAAAACGTCCAGATAAAACCATATTATTTACAAGCCGATTTTGTGAACGAATCCGTGAAAAGTGTGAGCGATAGTTTGTGGATTGGTTTAGCGTTGGCAATTGTGGTAGCCATTATTTTCTTGCGTTCTTTCAAAGCAAGTTTAACCATTCTGATAACCATTCCTATCACGCTTTGCATGACTTTGATTTGCTTGAAAGTGATTGGTTATACTTTCAATATTATGACTTTGGGGGCAATTGCCGCTGCCATCGGGTTGATTATTGATGATGCGATTGTGGTGGTCGAGCAAATTCACCGAAGCCACGAAGAACACCCTGACGAACCCACGGCTTCCCTTTTGCCAAGGTCAATTCAATACCTTTTTCCTGCCATGTTGGGTTCATCTATCAGTACGATTGTGATTTTTCTGCCCTTCGTGTTGATGACTGGCGTGGCTGGGGCATATTTCAAAGTAATGACCGATACCATGATTATTACGCTGATTTGCTCGTTTTTCGTTACTTGGTTGGGCTTACCAGTGGTTTATTTATTGCTTTCGAGGGAAAGAATTTCAAAGAAAAAGGAGGTTGTTCACGAAGTAAAGCCGCAACGTTGGGTAGGTTTTTTTATTACCAAACCCATTTTGAGTATTTTATTTATGATTGGTTTGATGATTTCGGTTTATATCATTTTTCCAAAATTAGAAACAGGGTTTTTGCCCGAAATGGACGAAGGAAGTGTGGTTTTGGATTACAGTTCACCGCCTGGTACTTCCTTAGAGGAAACGGATAGGATTTTACGAGAAGTCGAAAAAATTATCGTTAAAGTTCCTGAAGTAGAAACCTATTCACGCAGAACGGGTACGCAGATGGGTTTTTTTATTACTGAACCCAATCGTGGTGATTATTTGATTCAGTTAAAAAAGTCTCGAAACCGTAGTACCGATGATGTAATCAGCGAAATCAGAACAAAAGTTGAAGCCTCACAACCCGCCCTAAGAATAGATTTTGGGCAAGTGATTGGCGATATGTTAGGCGATTTGATGTCATCGGTTCAACCGATTGAGATAAAAATTTTTGGTGATAATAAGCAAAAATTACACGAGCTTTCTCGCAAAATTGCCACTCAAATAGAAGGAGTTACGGGCGTTGCCGATGTCTTTGATGGCATCGTCATTGCGGGTCCTTCCATCAATGTTAAGCCCGAATATGTGAAATTAGCCCAATTTGGTATTACCCCGATGAATCTCCAAAATCAGCTTCAATTGGGCTTACAAGGTACTATTGTGGGAAGCGTTTTGGAAAAAGAGCGAATTACGAGCGTCAGAATGTTATATCCCGATAGTCGGAATCATTCGGTGAGCGATATTGGCAATACGAAAATATTTCTACCAAATGGTAAATTACAACCCATCACGGCACTTGCAGAAGTATCATTAAGCGAAGGCGATGCCGAAATTGAACGCCAAGATTTACAAGCGATGGGCGTAGTTACTGCCCGTTTGGATAATCGAGATTTGGGTAGTGCCGTGAAAGAAATTCAACAAAAAATAGCTGCCAATGTGAGTTTGCCAAATGGCTATCATATTCAATACGGAGGAGCGTATGCCAGCCAGCAAAAGAGTTTTCAGGAGTTGTTATTGATTTTGATAACGTCCAGTTTATTGGTTTTTGGCGTAATTTTATTTCTATTTAAAGAACTAAAAATTGCGTTTATCATCCTTGTCGTATCCGTTTTGGGCATTTCTGGAAGTTATATGGCTTTATTTTTTACCAATACCGCCTTGAACGTGGGTAGCTATACGGGCTTGATTATGATTGTGGGTATTATTGGTGAAAACGCCATTTTTACATTTTTGCAATTCAAAGAATCTTTGCAGAACAAACTTAGTCCACACGATGCCATTATTTATTCGATTTCTACCCGATTACGACCAAAATTGATGACAGCTTTGGGAGCAATTATTGCTCTTTTGCCCATCGCTTTGGGAATTGGAACGGGAGCTCAATTGCATCAACCGCTTGCCATTGCAGTGATTGGCGGATTTTTAGTGGCTCTGCCTTTATTATTAATTGTGTTGCCAAGTTTATTGAGGGTGTTTTATCAGAATAAGTAGCTGTCGGTATTTGGCTATCAGCTATAAAATCTGAAAGTTAGCTAATTAAAAGTATCGATTATAAAATATTAGATACCTGTAAATAAAAAATAGTCTGTTTAAAACGATTTGTCAGATAATTGTAGCCAATCACATATTGATTTTTACGTAATAAATAATTTTAATTCTTAACATTAAAATACAATGAAAAAAATAGTATTTCTCGTGGGCATAATTGCCTCATTTTCAAGCAATTTATTTGCTCAAACAACGCTTAAAAAAACAACCATTGTTGGTGGGGAAGGTGGTTGGGATTACCTTTCAGTCAATGCAGAAAATCGACAACTGTATCTTTCTCATGGCAACCAAGTAGAGGTTTTAAATGCTGATACGCACGAAAAAATCGGTAATATTCCTGATACAAAAGGAGTTCATGGCATCATCGGCGTTACTTCGATTGGCAAAGGATTTATTACTTCTGGGCGTACAAACTCCGTGATAGTTTTTGACCTTAAAACCTTGGCTAAACTGTCGGAAATACCCACAGGAGAGAATCCAGATGCACTTTTATACGATAAATTCTCGAATCGAGTTTTCGTTTTCAATCACAAAAGCGGAAGCGTAACCGCCATTGATGCAAGTACCTTAAAAGCCCTCGAAACCGTGAAATTGGGTGGTGCGGCGGCTGAGGCTGGTGTTACCGATGAGAAAGGAACTATTTATGTAAACTTAGAAGATTTGAACGAAATCATTTCTTTTGATGCCAAAAGTTTAACGGTAAAAAACCACTATAAAATTGGAACGGGCGAAGAGCCAACGGGTTTAGCAATTGACCTAAAATCTGAACGTTTATTTACGGTTTGTGGCAATAAGAAAATGATAATTTTAGATGCCAAAAACGGAAAAGTTATTAGCGAAATTGGTATTGGGGGGCGTTGCGATGGCGTGGTTTATGACCCAATTTCAAAAACAGCTTTTTCATCCAACGGCGAAGGTACAATCACGGAAATTCACGAAGATTCTCCGAACAAATTTACGGTAACTTCAACGATAAAATCTGCCATTGGAGCCAGAACAATCACTTACGATGAAAAAACGCATCATATTTTTACCATGTCTGCTCAATACGGCGAAACGCCTCCTGCTACTACCGAAAATCCACGCCCACGACCTAAAATTGTTCCAAATACTTTTATGGTGATGGAGTTTGGTAAATAGCTTTGAACTATAAATTTTAAATAAAGTCGTAAAAACTTAGCCATCGGCTGTCAGTTATTTTACTGAAAATAAATGATTAAAAATCAGTAAGTAGCTTTTTTGCCGAATGCCTAAGTTTTTACATAAAATCAATGTTTAACAATTAAATCAAAAACACCATGAAACGTTTATCCGTGGAATTGATTTTAGACCTTATAAATGATGGTTGGACTTAAAAAATGCTTTTTGAAAGTTATCCAACTCTACCGAAAACTCTCTAAGAATGATATTAGGCAAAGAAAACTACGATAAACCTCGATAATATTTCAGCATCTCTGGGTATGTCATTCCCATCAGCATTCCTTGCACCGTCATCGAAATTCGCTTTGTTTTAGTCTCAATTGTTTTAGCGGATTCTATCCATTTTGAATAATAAGTTTGATGACTTTTTGGTAGCTTCAAAAAGACTTCTAAGGCTTTTGGTTCGTCTTCCAGGCACATCATTAACTCTTCAGATTGGGGCAATTCGTCAGTATCTTCTTCAAAATTTAACGTTACCATTGCTCCTTCTTCTTTTCGTATTCCTTTGCGTATTTGGGCATTCATGGGAATAATGAAATCGCCTTCTCCCATCGGTAAAAGTGCCAATAATTTTACTGGAAATTTATCAACGAAGCCTTTTACCCGAAAACCGAGTTTGGTATCAGGTTTTATTTCGTGGGCAATTTGGACTGGAATTTCGATATAAGTCCAGCCCGTTTTTTCGCCTTTTTCTCCGAATTTTTGTAGGATTGTTTGGAAGGTAGTCATAGACATTACAAAGAATTTTGGATGAAAATAAAGACTTCGTACAACATCATTTTTTCAGAGGGATGCACATTCAACTTACTTCCAATGTATTGATGATATTGAAATACAATCGGTCATTTATTGAATTTCTTGAAGACGTTGTTGATAAATATTTACAAAATCAATGGCATCGTCTCAGTCTTGCCCGTCGTTTTCTTTTTCGATAATTGATTGTGAAAAATCATTAAAATGACTTAAAAACTATCATAATCACCACCATATTTTTTGAAAAATACATCTATTTGCCCACGATAATACGCAATTTTTTAAAGCAACAAACTTTGAGCTTGTTGTTTTAAAAAAGTCTCAGAATCTTTGAAACCAAGCCTTTGAATGACTTGTTGTAAAACTGGATTTTGTAATGCGACCATATTTCTTTGCTAATTTTTATCAAAAATAAATATTTTAATCCAAAATTAATTCCCCTTTCTCAAATTCTTATTGGTCGTATCACTCTGAGTTTGTTTATTTTTCTTAAATAATCCATCCAACACATTCTTTTTCTGTTCTTCCAAAATCTTTTTGGCACGGTCGGTGGCTGCTTTTTTTATGCTGTCGGTGGTTTGCTTTACTTTTGCTTCAAGTGCATCTTTTTCCTTTTGAATTTTAGCTTCTATTTCGGCTTTTTTGGCGTTAGCTTGACTCATTAGTTTGTCTTTTTCCGCTTGAATTCTGGCTTCTGCTTCTTTTTTCAATCGGTCTGTCTCTTCTAAGGCTTTAGCTTTTGCGGCATCAATCTGGGATTTTGCTTCTGAAATAACGGCATCCTTTATGGAGTTGGCAGTGCTACTTCCTTTAAACCCAAAAATAGGATTATTTATATTTCCACCTAATGCCAAATCGAACTTTACTCGGTCACTTCCTTGTAAAGATTTACCCGTCCATTTTTGAAAAATATTACTAAATGCCTCTCCCGTTTTCCCTGCGGGAACGTCCAAGACAAGAGCATAATCCATCGAACCCGTAAGCCCATGACGACCCGATGCAGTGATTTTATAATCATCAAATTTGATGTCAAAAGGTTTTACACCAAACGTTCCATCTTTAATTTCAAATTGCATTAAAAGGTTGTTTAATTTCGTATCTTTTAGCTTAGATAATTTTGTGGCTTCAACCAATTTTTGAACCAAAGGGTTGTTCTCCGAAATCTCTCCATTTAAAATTTTCATTAATCCATCACCACTGATTGTATTGATTTTAGGAATCATATCTTGTCCTAATTCTCCATCAATTTTGAATTTGGAATTAATACCTCCGATGAGATATTGAGCCACTGGCATTAAGTATTTTACGATGGTTAAGTGTTGATAAGCCTGAGCAATTTCTACATTCTCTAAATTCAAAGCAAAGTTAAATTTTGGGTGAGCTAAATCAGTAGAATTGTATGTGCCATTCGTAATAAAATTGCCTCCTAATGAATTAAATACTACATTTTGCATTTTTACTGCCCCATTTCCCACCGTCAAAGAACCTTTGATGTTTTTCATTTCCATCTTGTCGTACATCGCATTTGCTATCTCGGAATTAATAACTAAATCCATATTTTTAGGGATAGAAACAGCCCCCCCCGCCCCCGACGGGGGAGCTTTCGAGTCCAAAAGCCGTGTGCTGGCTCCCCCTTCGGGGGCGGGGGGGGCATCAGTTATCCATTCATTCACATTAAATTTATTAGATTTTAAATTCAATTTTCCTTTTAAAGATTCATCGTTTAAAACGTAGCCGATATAATTTGAGAATATACCATTTCCAGTAAAGTCGCTCGTTCCTAAATAACCTTTTGAGTCTGAAACATTAATGCTTTGAGGCGAGAATATCATGTTGGCAGACGTAACTTTTATACCTTTTGGATAATCTTTCGAGGCAAATTCAATACCTTTAACATTACCTTTTCCTGACGTTGGAAGGTTGCCATAACGCTTCGCTTTCACGTCCGACATTTTGCCTTTGGTTTCGATATCTGCATCCACGATTCCTTTCAACGTCATGTCGGTCAGAGGGTAAATTTTAGTAATTTTGGTAAGGTCAATTTTACCTTTTGCTTTGATGTCCCAATTGTAATTTTCAAAGTTTTGGATTGTTCCGTTTGCCGTAAAAGGTTCGCCTTCCAAGACCATTCGCAGGTCAGAAATATCTAATTTTGTTGAAGCCAACGCTCCGTCAGAATTTAATAAAGTAGCTTTGGCATTGATGTTTTGAATAGGCTCTGGGAATTTGTCAGATTTAATAAAACCATTCGCTAAACTCATTACTGCATTAACCTTCGGAAACTGTTTTGTAAGCGTATCATACGTACCTTTTGCTTTCAAATTAACCTCATACAATCCTCTCATTTCCAAACCTTTCATCGGAAAAATTTTGGCAATTTGTTGTAAATCTAACTTCGCCACAAGGTCGGCATCGACTTTTGATTTTTGTAAGCCTTCAATTAAAATCCGTCCATTTACGGGATTTTTGCCAAAATTCATTCCCAATTTTTTGAACTCTAATATGCTGTTATTCAAGTTATTAGTATTATTTTTTGCTTTAAAATCAATATTAATTCCCGTTACGGCAGTGGGTAATTCGGGATATTGAAACATGGCATTTGATACGAATAAATTAAAATCATAAGTTGGAAATAGTGTGGCGTTTTTTGTGCCTTTCACAAATCCATCAAATTTTACATTTCCCTCAGCTTTCAAATCTTTGAATTTATCGGTGTAAATATTTGGAACCAACGACAAGAGGTTTTTAAAAGAATTTTCGGGTGATGAATAAGTCAAATCCATCACGATAGTTGACGTATCGGGCATTGCCAATGAACCCGCAAACTTCAAGATAAACTCATTGATTGTGAAGGAGTTATCTTTAAAAGTATATTTATTATTGAACTGGTCGATATTCATATCCATATTGGCAGAAACTTTTTTATCGGTTAAATAAGTTGTGCCTTCATATTCAAGACTTCCCTTTTCAATTTCCGTTTTAGTACTCAAATCATACATATCCGAAGCCATATCTCCTGAACCTTTGTGCGTAATATTTTGGAGCGAAACATAGGTATTTTTCAGTTTATCGTCGTAAATAATTTGTCCATCCGTGATTTTCCAGGACTTAATTCCTAATTGAAAATTGCTTTTTTCGTTACTCTCATTTTGCTGTGCTTTTAAAGAATCTGTTTTATAAATATCATAATTATTTGAGCCGTCTTTTAATACTTTCAAGAGGATTTTTGGCGTGTCAAATTCTACGGAATTAACTGCAATTTTATCTCCCGAAAATAAGGATTTCATATCGGCAGAAACCGCAAAAGATTTACCCTGTATGAGCGTGTCACCTACAAAAAGCGAACGTCCGACCACGCCGAAGTCTGATAATGAGAGCGTTACGTTTGGGAAATGCTTAATTAACGACAAATCAAAGTCTTTGTAATAGACCGTTGCATTAATCTTTTCCTGAATTTCCTGATTAATTTTTGTTTGAATTTTATCCTTAAAAAAGATAGGTACAGCAAACAAAACGCTCGCAAAAAGAGCTATGATTGAAACAAAGATGATAAGGATTTTTTTCATGATTTGGCATTGAGATATTAGCCACGAAGGCACAAAGTCTCCAAGTATTTAATAGTAAAATCTTTGAGCCTTCGTGCCTTTGTGGCAGAATTGAGTTCTTAAAAATAAAAAAGCACATACGTTTTGTATGCACTTTTAACGAAAAATATTGTCTCAAATTATTCTCTAAGCTGGTAGTTCAATATTAATTATCCCCTCCGTTTCCTCATAAATATCTGATAATGAGAGTTCTAAGTCTATATTTTTTATCTGAATTGAACCTTCTAATGTATCGGCTTCGGAAAGTAAAAACCACAATCCCAAATCGCTTTCTTTACGCATTACTTCCGCACGGATGCTTGTCGAACTTATCATTACATATTCTCGAAGGCTCGGAATACTTCGATAAAGAGCAAATTTATCGCCTCTGTCATACGCTTCCGTTGTTTTTGAGAGGATTTCGATAATCACAACGGGGTTCATGATGATGTCTTTTTCAAAGACGAAGAAGATTACCTCGTAATTTCCAAAATTTCAAATTCCATTGACCCCGCAGGAGCTTGAACAAGTGCTATGTCACCCACTTTTTTACCAAATAATCCTTTCCCGAAAGGAGAAGAATTTGAAATTTTACCCAATGCTAAATCCGCCTCTTCTTCCGAAACAATGGTGTAGATTTTCTCCATGCCATTTTTGATATTTTTTATCGTTACTTTCGATAAAATAGAAACGATAGAATTATCAACGTTAGTTTCGTCAATCACACGGGCGTTCGCCACAACCTCGTTGAGTTTCATAATTTTCAACTCCAACAAACCTTGTGCATCCTTGGCGGCATCATATTCGGCGTTTTCACTCAAATCACCTTTATCACGTGCCTCTGCAATTTGGGCAGACATGTCCGCCCGTCCCTGAGTTTTGAGTTGCTGCAATTCCGCTTTTAATTCATCAAATTTTTCTTGTGTGTAATATTGAAACTTTGCCATTTTATTTTTGATTAAAGGTTTTTCGTTATGGAGAAAAAAAAATACTGACAAATTGCCAGCAAGTGATTAATTTGAATATTTGAAAATGTGTTAATTTGGAAATAATTTCAATGATTAAAACACTATCAAATCTTACTAACTCATTTACAAACAAAAAGAACGGTCTAAGACCGTTCTACAAGATTTTTTATGACCTTTGCAGAAACATCTTTTACGTAATAATTTCGTGTTTTTGTTTTGCTTGCATTCGCTGTAAATATTAGAATGACAAATTTACGAAAACTTTAAAGATTTCAAAGTGTTTTTTTAAGATGGGAATTTATCAGTTTTAATATGAGTACAATATCAAGAATATTGTGTTCAGGTTAATCTACAAAATTATTGACTGATGAACTTCCCGAAAGTTATTTTTACTTTCGGGAAGTTCATTCCGATTGAACTTCCCGAAAGTAGAAATAACTTTCGGGAAGTAAAGAAACTTAGCTAACAGTATAATGAGAATAATATTCATGGGTACTCCCGATTTTGCGGTGGAGAGTTTACGGATTTTAGTAGAAAATAAATATAACGTTGTGGCGGTAATCACAGCCCCCGACAAGCCCATCGGACGTGGGCAGAAAATGGGTATGTCTGCGGTGAAAGAATATCTTTTGGCAAACGCCCCCGACATTCCGATTTTACAACCTGAAAAATTAAAGAATCCAGAATTTATTGAAGAATTAAGAAGCTATCAAGCTGATTTACAGATTGTTGTGGCTTTCAGAATGTTGCCCGAAGTGGTTTGGGCAATGCCTACTTTTGGTACTTTCAATCTTCATGGTTCATTATTGCCTCAATATCGTGGGGCGGCTCCCATTAACTGGGCAATCATTAATGGCGAGACTGAAACAGGCGTTACAACCTTCTTTTTGAAGCAAGATATTGATACAGGTTCAATTATTTTTCAAGAAAAAGAACTGATTTCGCTCAGCGATAATGTGGGTGACGTTTACAATCGCCTCATGCACAAGGGGGCAGGATTGGTTTTGAAAACGGTAAAAGCAATTGAATTAGGCAATTATCCGCAAGAACCCCAAGACGAGTCCGTTGAGTTACATCATGCTCCAAAAATCTTTAAGGAAACCTGCGAAATTAACTGGAATCAGCCTGTGAAAAAGGTTCATGATTTCATTCGGGGACTTTCGCCGTATCCTGTGGCTTGGACGATGTTGAATGATAAAAATTGTCGGATTTATCGAGCGAAGATGGTGGAAGCGGGAAGTCTGTCGCCGTTGTCTGACTTCCACGTGCCGTTGTCTGTGTCCTCACAGACGACTCGGACGAAGTCGTCTGTGAGGACACAGACAACGGCGACAGACTT
>JANXML010000214.1 GCA_025354645.1 Arcicella sp.
TTAGCCAATGGGATTTCTGAAAATAAATTTCTAATTTTACTACTGATGATATTTTTCATTAAAGGCTGTTTTTGTTGCTTGAGAACTACAAATTTCAGCCTTTTTTTATTAATTCTAATTTTTCATCGGGTAGAGTAAATAATGTTATATACATTTACAGAATTTTTAAAAATAAACTAATTTTACATTTTAACCACTTTTGACTAATAATCATGTTAAAATCATACTCATTTCTGATTTATTTTGTGATCTACTTATCCTTATCTTCATTTTCTCAACGAAAATTCAAACGTTTTAATCAGGTAGATGGATATTCAATTTATTCAATAATAGGAATTGCAAGTGTTGCCGGTGAATTAGGAGATATTTTCGCTATTAAACCTATATATGGAGTTGGTATTGAAAAAGGAATTTCTGAAAGAATAAATGTTGGTGTTTGTGTTACTGGAGGAACATTATCAGGCTTAGAAAATCAATCTTACTTTTCACGATTCGAAAGTGATTATTTTCAAGTTCAATCAGTCGGAATAATTAACGTTTCAAGATATTTGTCTGATTCTTATATTAAAAAAAAATGGGAATTTAAATTTTATGCCGGAGTAGGCTTAATATGGTTCCACACTAATGTTTATGATTTGAAAACAGGAAATCTTCTAAGAACTACTGCTGATGGTACAACAAAACATACGGCTTATTTTCAGCAATCAGGTAATGGAATTGGAGATGCTGGAATTTATTATACTCATGAATTAGTTATTCCTCTTGGATTTAAAGTTGAAAGAAAACTTAATGCAAATTTTGGTTTAACATTTAACTTAGGATACAATTGGGTTTATAACGATAAATTAGATGGTACTACGAGTTATAATATTGCTAATCCAAATATTATTGGAGGAGTAAATTCATACAGTGATACCGCAAATGATGGATGGATTAATTTGTCTGTTGGACTAAAATATATGTTCTCTTTTAAAAACTCAGAAAATCAAAGAGGAGTTTGAAAATAATGTGTTTGTAATAATATATAATTTAAAAAACCATACTACTGTTCTGTCAATTTAGTTTTAGTTACTTATTTTAGAGATTTCATTGTATCTATTTTTAAGTTTATCTCTTGCATTTTCAGTTGTAAACGACCAATTGACTTTGATAGACTGAAAATTTCTTTTACTTTGCCAGATAAGTGCTTCGTTTTCAAGGACTTCTTTGCTTCTAATTCGTCTATTTAAACATTGACGAGAAAGTGCAGAGAATTCAATTTCAGCCATATTTAGCCAAGAAGCGTGTTTTGGGGTATAGTGAAATTCTAATTTACTTTTAAGTTGTCGAGCGTCCTCAAACGGTAAATTTTCATAAAATGCTCCGTAAGAATGTGTACTGTAATTATCTTGAACAAGTTTTATTTTATTTACTTCGGGGTAATGTTCCTTGACTAACCATTGCATAAAATCTGCATAATCAGTTTTTGTTTTAGTGTCTGTTACTTTTAAATGTCGTTGTCCTGTATCAATATTGTAGGCTAACAAAACATTGCAAACGCCCATTCTTAGGTATTCTTGATGCTCTTTTTTTGTAGAATTTGGTTTTGGCGGTATGGGGGTTAGAACATCGTCTAATAACTGACATGGACGTTCATCGAAACAAATGCGGACGATGCCTTGTTCTTTGGGCTGACTATATAAATCTAAAATATCTTCCATATTAGCTAAATATTCGCCAGTTATAATACCGATGCACCACCGCATCGGCGGTCCGAATTTGTTTTAGCCAAGGTTTTAACTTACTTTTTTTAAAACTTTTCGGATGGATTCGTTTGAAATGGTTTCAACATAACAAAGTTCAACTAATTTTTCATTGATTAATGAAAGAGTCCAGCGAGATGTTCCATCAGGAGAATTACTACAAGCAATGCTTGTAATTTGTGCCTCTAAAAGTTCAGTTACTTTGGGTGGCTGACCGCTGCGAGGTAATTCTTCCAAAGCATTGGCAAGACCACCAGCGAAATAACGCTGTTTTATTCTGTAATACTGGTTGATGTCAATACCTAATTCCGTTTGTATTTCAAGTCTACTCTTACCAGAATCAAATAATAATAAGGCTTTCGCATGAGTTATTTTACGACTTTTATGAGTACCTTTTTTGATAATAGAAGTCAGTTCAGATATGTCTGATTCTGACAAATTTAATTTGCGTGATGTACGTGCCATGAGGATAAGATATTTTATCCTTAACAATAGTAATTGAAATTAAGTTGACAGAACACTAATATATTCCCAAAGATGATAATGTTTTAAATAAATCTGCTTATCAAAGAAAATTTTAATAGATGTATCAAATGATTTATTATAATCTGAAACATAAAAATACTTGATTTGAGAATTCATTACATTAAGCATTTGATTATTGAGTAAATAGCTTTTTAATTCCGTTGCTACAATTTGCGAAGTTTCCAACACATCTACTTTCCTTTGATAATAACTCTCAATTTATTTTTTTATTAATGGATAATGCGAGCATTCTAAGATAAGTGCTTCAATATTATCTAATTCTTCATGTCGGAGGTATTCTTGAACAATACTTTCTGAAATATTATTATTAAAAAAATCTTCTTCAATTATTGATGCAAGTAATTGATTTGCGAATGATTTTAAAGTAAAATTCTTGTCTAAATTATTAACCTTCTTCTTATAAAAATTAGAACTAACGGTCTATTTTGTGCCGATTAAATCAATTTTTTCTGAATAAGTTATTAATAGATAAGTAGTTACAGAATCAATTACGTTTAAAACTTTCGCTTCACTTCCTACATATTCTCTCACAAGTTCGTATGCTACTGCCGATGCAAAATTACACGCAATTAAAATGACTTTGCACTTTTGTTGTAACAAGGCACTGCAAATTTTAATAGAGCAAGCCTGAATTGCTGAGAAAGATTTATCTCTATAAGGCAAATGTGCAGTATCACCAAAATAAATAATATTTTCATCGGGTAAAAGTGTTGTGACAGCGTGGGCAACTGTTAGTCCGCCAATGCCACTGTCAAAAATTTCGATAGGATTTGAGTTCATTTTGATTATTTTTACGAAGTTCAATACTTCATGCAACCTTTACAAATCATTCTTCATCTACAATTTATTATCTCTTGAACCTACGGATTTAAACCAAAACGATAACCGTGAAACTATTAAATTTATTCCAGAGCGAAGAAGCGTTAGTGAAAGCCTGTCAGAAAGGTGACCCCAAAGCTCAGAGGCGTATTTATGAGAAATATTCTCCTAAAATGCTTGGAATATGTTTTAGGTATGTGCATGATGATTATGAAGCGGAAGGAATAATGATAGAAGGTTTTGTGAAAATTTTTGAAAAAATTAATACTTTTAAGTTAGAGGGTAGTTTTGAAGGGTGGGTTCGGCGGATAATGGTTAATGAATCGCTCATGTATCTGCGAAGCAATAAAAAAGCCCAATTTGAAACCAGTTACGACCAAATTATTTATGAACCAGAACCAGAACAATTCAGAACTGATTTAGAAATACAAGATTTACTCAAATTGATAGAAAAATTACCATTGGGTTACAAAACGGTTTTTAATCTTTACGCTGTTGAAGGCTACTCACACGCTGAAATCGCCAAGCAATTAGGAATTACTGAAAGTACATCCAAATCACAATTATCACGTGCAAGAGTTATTTTACAAAATGCTGTGATGGAAATTAGTTATTGAGAACGGGTAATTAGTAAAATTTTAAAGAATTAAAACCTTTACAAAATTCAAAAGCGAAAATGAAAAATTTAGAAAACATAGATAAAATATTCTCAGAAGGCTTACATAATTACGAACGTCAGCCACGATTGCAGGCATGGGAGAAATTAGAAGCAAGATTACAAAAACCCAAAAGCAAAATTCTTCCTATTTGGTGGAAATATGCTTCTGCGGCTTCTATGGCTTTATTTTTGGGTATTGGTGGCTATTGGTTTACTAATCAAAAGGTGGAATTAGTTGAAGAAGGTACAGTTAGTCAAAAGCATAGTATCACTAAAAAACCTATACAAATTATTGAAAAAGAGGGTATTAATCAAGTGGCAAAAGTTGAAGGAAATCTTTCTAAAAAAACACTTTCTACATCAGTTCAAAATCATGAAATGGTTGAAAACAAGCAATTTGCTCAATTACCTTCACAGCAAATAATTAAAATAGAGGAAGTAAAACAAATTGCGAAAATATCCATAATTGAATCGAATAAAATGGAAGAACAAAATACGATTGTTTTAGTACTTGAAAATACGAAACCCAAAGTTGAAGAAGAAACCATTGTTTTAAATATGGTGGAAACAAAACCAGAAGTAGTTGCACAATCTGATTTGAACGATGGAGAAATAAAAAAAGAAACCCGCTTGAGTAAAATCTGGCAACAATTAAAACGGGCTAAAAACGGTGAAAACGTCAATTGGAGTGAAGTGGGGATAAAACCACAAAAAATGTTAGCTCGTGCTGATGCCAAAATTGAAAATGTTTTAACGAAGGGAGAAGGAAATGAGAAGTAGGAACTAACATAGTTTGCAGTAGGTATTTTAAAAAAGTATTTCTAAATGCAACCATTTTATAATTGTTTGCATCTTGAATTTATAGAAGTTATTAAGAATGAAAGAAA
The DNA here is from genome assembly GCA_025354645.1 of Arcicella sp. GTDB lineage: Bacteria > Bacteroidota > Bacteroidia > Cytophagales > Spirosomataceae > Arcicella. The sequence continues at coordinate 4,653 of JANXML010000214.1, forward strand.
ATCACTAAGTTTCCCAATCAGAAACTCTAAACATTTAAAAAATAAAATCATGAAAACAGAAACCACCATGAAAACGCTAAAAGGACTTAGCTATTCAATTATTGCCACATTTGCATTCATCTGCTCAATCAACTCACAAATTTTGGCAAATGAAGGAGAAGCCGATTCGACAGTTATTAGTATTGATAAGAGAAATCAAACGCTTTTGAATCAAAAAAATAACAAGACTTTACGTGAAAATCTTCAAGATTTATTCACAAAAAGCGGAATGTCGCTTGATGATGATACTTGGAGAGGCATCCGTAGAATTGTAAATAGTGATTTGAACAAAGATACATTATTGGTCATTACTCAAGATAGCAAAAGTATCAAAGTTGTTATCAATACAGATTCAAAAAATGGGAGTAATGAATCTGTGAACACTGATAATAAAAGTGAAAGAACAAGCGGTAAAGATAAACAAGTGAAAGTTGGCTTAGGTGGAGTTGTTGTTAAAGATGGCAATGATGAAGTGAGAGTGGGCTGGAATGGAGTTTATGTAAATGAAAATGGCAAAGAAACCAGTGTTACTTTAAGAGATTCATCTCGCACTAAAAATAGAGACCGAAGTTTCAACAGTCGTTCAGGTTTTAATATTTATCTTGGATTAAATTCTTTCACAAATACTGGAAGCATTTCATCAGCAGACAGTAAAAATTACGAATTAAGTCCATTTGGGTCAAGATATTTTGGTTTTGGTTGGACTCGTAGTGGTACCATTATCAAAGGAACAAATGCTGCTTTGAAAATCAGTTATGGTTTAGAGTTTTCATGGTACAATTTTATGTTAGAAAATAATGTGATATTTACAAAAGGAAATAATGAAGTTGGTTTTTCTGATTTTAAAAATGCCAAAGGCGACCAAGTAGCTTTATGCCGTAACAAATTAACAATTGCCAATATAAATATTCCTATTATGCCTTATGTTGCATTTAAAAAAGGGAGTACCATTACATACGTTGCAGCGGGTGGATATGTAGGTTATCGAGTGGATAGTTACACCAAAATAAAAGAACAGGACGGTGGACGAAAAGAGTGGAATCACAGTAGTTTCTTCTTAAATAACGTTCGTTATGGTTTAGCCTTTGAATTAGGTTTGAAAGACTTTCCAGATTTATTTGTGAATTATGATATGAATAATTTGTTTCAAGATGGTAAAGGTCCAAAAATTGGAGGATTAAGTTTTGGCATCAGGTTGTAAATTTATAAAGGATATTAGACATAGAAAAAGCCTTCAAATTCTAAGTTTGAAGGCTTTTTCTATGTCTAATATATTAAAAATTAGTCTCTTCGGGCATAGCGTTTGCCTTTTGCAGTTCTAATTTGTCTCATTCTTTCTTCTAATTCAGCAATAACACGAGTAGAATTTTCTTTGCTTGCTTCGTAAGTTTCATTTAATGATTTATAAGATGCTTGTAATTTGTTGTAATCATCCAATAATCGGTTATATTTTATACTCAAAGACTCAAATGTCTCTTTACTGTCTTCTTGACATTTAACATAGTCTTCACTTTTTTTCTTGAACTGGCTTTCTAAACTGAAACGAAAGCTACTTAATTCAGCATTTTCTTGACGTTCTTTAAGCACTTGGCTTTCTAAACGACGAACTTGGTCTTGAATTTCGGTTACTTTTTTAGTGTCTGTGCAACCCGACAATGTTATGGAAACAGCCGACGCAATGATTAATAAACTTTTTTTCATGGGATTTTGTGGGTTGATAGATAATTCTGAGAAATCAAAAATGATACCAGATTTACTATTTCTTTAAAAGGATAATCATTAGCGGCGGAAAATGATGAACAATTTTAACAAAGATTCAATTAGTAACAAATTTAGTTATATTTTTCATTTAGTAAAAGAATACCAAACTTTTTTCTCAAAAACATTGATTGAAGAAATTTCTTACTTAATTTTGCATTAAATCTATCTATTTAATAGAGTAAACTAAATTGATAAGTTTTAAGTTAATAAGTTATCAAAATATACTTACTTATAATAACTTGAAAATTAACAACTTAATAGTTTTTTACAAAGAAAGCCATGCAGAGTTTTAGAACTGAACTTGAAAATCCGCTTGTCGAGAAGGACATTGTTGATTTAGCCCGTAAAATTGAATTGTTTCGTAATGGGAAAATTCATGAAGAGAAATTTCGTAGTCTTCGTTTAGCTCGTGGCGTATATGGGCAACGTCAGCAAGGAGTTCAAATGGTTCGGATTAAGTTGCCGTATGGAAAAATGACGTTTAAACAGTGGAAACGAATGGCGGATATTTCGGATGAATATTCTACGGGAAATCTTCATTTAACCACTCGACAAGATATTCAAATTCACTTTGTATCCTTAGACAGAACCCCTGAATTGTGGGCGAAATTGGAACAAGATGATATTACGCTTCGTGAGGCTTGTGGAAATACTGTGCGTAACGTTACTGCTTCTCCTTCAACTGGCATTGACCCCGATGAATTGTTTGATATTGCTCCTTATGCGGATGCAACATTTCGTTACTTTTTAAGAAATCCGATTTGTCAAGAAATGGGACGCAAGTTCAAAATTGCATTTTCAAATACTGACGAAGATACAGCTTTGACGTATATGCACGATATGGGTTTTATTCCTAAAATTCAAGATGGCAAACGTGGTTTTAAAGTTGTTGTTGGTGGTGGTTTGGGTGCTCAACCCATATTAGCACAGGTTGGTTATGAATTTTTGGCAGAAGACCAAATTATTCCCTATTTAGAAGCTACTTTGCGAGTTTTTGACCGTTATGGCGAACGCAACTCTCGACACAAAGCACGTATTAAATATTTAATTCAAAAAATTGGTTTTGAGGCACTTACCAATTTAATAGAAGAGGAAAGAAGGGCTTTAAAAAATCAGTCAATTCAGATTGATACTACTTCTGGTAAATGGTCAGTTTCAGAGGATGAGATGCCTTCAAAAATAGATAAAAACCTTGTAGAATCAACAACAGCTTATGAATTGTGGAAAGCAACGAATACTTTTGAGCAAAAGCAAAAAGGGTTTTATGGAGTGTATGTTAGGATTTTGAATGGAAACATTCACTCAACCACTTCACGTTCTTTGATTGAGCAATTAGAGGGATATATTGGAGATGATGTGCGAGTTACCATTAATCAAGGTTTGATGTTGAAGTTTGTTCCAGAGGTAAATTTGCAATACGTTTATGCAGTTTTGGCAGCACACGATTTGGCAGCGGCTGGGGCAAATTCAATGGCGAATATTACGGCTTGTCCTGGGACAGATACTTGTAATTTAGCGATTTCAGATAGTACCAACATTACCTCAAAATTGGAATCTGTTATTACCGAAGATTTTCCTGAGTTAATTCATAATAACGAAATTAAAATCAAAATCTCGGGCTGTATGAATTCTTGTGGACAACACGGAATGGCAAATATTGGATTTCATGGGTCATCTTTAAAAGCAGCTGATAAACGTGTTTTGCCTGCTCTACAAGTACTTTTAGGCGGCGGAACGCTTGGAAATGGTTTAGGTCGAGTGGCGGATAAAGTGATTAAAGTTCCTTCAAAAAGGGGTCCAGAAGTATTGAGAGTTGTTTTAAATAATTATGAAGAAAATGCCAATGAAGGCGAATATTTCAATGACTATTATGACCGTAAAGGGGAAAAATATTTTTATACTTTATTGAAACCCGTTGCGGATTTAACGACTTTAAAAGATGATGATTTTATTGATTGGGGTGCAATAGAACAATTCAAAACTGAAATTGGCGTGGGTGAATGTGCCTCTGTAATCATTGATTTAGTGGCAACTTTATTGATGGAATCAGAAGAGAAATTTGATTGGACGAAGGCGGCTTATGAAGAAAATCGTTATGCCGATTCAATCTATCACGCATACAGTGTTTTTGTGAGTGCGGCAAAGGCTTTACTTTTAGACAAATCAGTAAGTGCGTCAACGCAAAGTGGCGTAATTGATAAATTTCAAGAGCATTTTGTGGCAACTGGCGACATTTCTTTGGGCGATAAAACATTCCAGGAATTGGTCTTACAAATTAATAAAAATGAACCTTCACAGGCATTTGCGAAAACGTATATAGCTGAGGCTCAGGCGTTTTTGGGATTGGCGAGGGCATTTCGTGAAGAGTTAGTCGTTGCGTAGTAATTTGGTTATTGACGGTAGCCGTCGCTGTGTTCTATGTTAGGTTTTATCCGCACATCGAATATCGAACCACAAACATCGAAAATGAATAATTTAGAACATTTCAATACATTAGATCCAAAACCAAAACTGACTGTTGTTGGTGCAGGTCCTGGTGATCCAGATTTAATTACAATTAAAGCAATCAAGGCTTTGAAAAGTGCTGATGTGGTGCTTTATGATGCCTTGATTGCAGATGAATTATTGGATTATTGCAAAACAGATTGTGAAAAAATATACGTAGGAAAACGCCCTGGTGAAAGTCATTCGCAAGATGCAATTAATTTTATGATTGTTGAAAAAGCGTATATGTATGGACACGTGGTTCGCTTGAAAGGGGGCGATCCGTTCATTTTTGGGCGTGGTATGGAAGAGATTGAATATGCGAAAAACTTTGGTTTGGAAACGGCTTACATTCCTGGGATTTCATCATCGGTTGCGGCGGCGGGTTATGCGGGTATTCCCTTGACTGCCAGAGGAGTAAGCGAGAGTTTTTGGGTGATAACGGGTACTAAGACAGATGGTTCACTTTCTGAAGATTTATTTGGGGCTTTGCAAACAACTGCTACAATTGTGATTCTGATGGGAATGAACAAATTATCTCAAATTTCAGAGATTTGTGAGTCCTTGGGAAAAGGAAATTTACCCGTTGCTATTATTCAAAATGGAACAACAGAAAATCAAAAAATAGGATTGGGTTTTGCAAAAGATTTGAAAACGATTGCTGAAGAAAACGATTTATCAAACCCTGCTGTAATTGTATTGGGAGAAGTTGTGAAATATGCTTCGATAGAAGAAATTAACTGTAAATTAGAAATGTTTAAATCGTAAGTTATTGACAATCAAAAGATTGTAATTATTTAAAAATTCCCATTGGGTCAGTTTGTTTAGCAATAAGTTCCTGTACGTAAGTGGTATCAACAAAAGAAAGATCTAATAATCTACACTTATGCAAGTATTCCCAAGCTTTTTCATAATGTTCTAATTGGAATTCAGCAATGGAATATTTGAGCCAACCGTTAGCGTTTGTGCCGTCAATTTGGAGAGATTTTTCTAAAAGTCTTAGGGCATCATCAATATCATCACAGTTCTTTTTTGCTTTATAACAAGCCAATTGAACAGTAGCAATATCAACCATTAAAATTGAATTATCAGGAGATAATTCTAAGCCTTTTCGCAGAAATTTTGTAGATTCCTCATATTTCCCTTTTTGATAACTAACGGAACCTAATCCCCAATAGGCATCAAAATTCTCTTGGTTTAAGAGAAAGCAAAGATTAAAACGATAAGTGGCAGTATCTAAAAGCCCTTCATTAAGGTATTCCCAACCTCTATCGGCAAAAAACTTACTGGCATCTAATCGGTCTTTAAAACTTTTATCGCACTGAATTAAAAACTCAGTAGAATTAATCATTTGCTCTTCAGCTTTTTTCTTACTTCCAAACAATGGAATAAATCTAACGTCTTGATTATCAGCATTTAAGATTTCTTTCTTAGAAAATTCTCTGCTACTCGCCAAAGGAATCAAAGGCGTTTGGGCAAGTGAATAAAAACTTGAAAGAATTATAAAAAGATAAATTAGCGTTTTCATATAAACTGAGAAACAAGCAAAATATTAAATAAATTACATCAATTTATAAAAGTGTGAATGTTATAAAGTTTTTCAAAAATTGTGTAATACTTATTATTTTAGGATTATTGAAATTGCATCAAATTTAGCGAAGAAAATGCCAAAAATATTAGTTTAAAAAAGACTTTTAGACGTGTTAAATAATAACGCCAAATATATTGTCGTTATTGCTTTTAAGCAATTCTGACTTGTAAAGTTAAGAGTTAATAAAGGCATTATTAATAAAAAATAAAACGTCATTTTAATTTACAATCATGGCATTAAGTTTGTTTAACATTTTGTAAAATTTATTGTAAGGTATTGAATTTTAACCGATTATCTATTAAGTTTACTTCTTCAATAAGGATTCTAAATTAACATACCCTCGACTATTATGAATAATGTCAATGCCTCTGTAGAAAAAAACTTTTTAACGCAAAGCTTTTTTAACTCACTTTTTTATACATCTCCGATTGGATTGTTTTTATCAGCTTGTAATTTTATGTACGAAATGGTAAGAAATTCCTATTTCGATTGGTGGTTTGTCATTTTACCAACCTTGTTAATTTTTACTGTTGGAAACTTGTATGCGTTGTTTTTAGTATATCAAAGTAGTAGTATTTTTAGAAAAAGAGAAAATAATTATGATTCTAACCAAGGCGGGTTTGTAATGTCAAATTCTAATTTGATTACAAGTTAATTATTTTAATTATTACGTTTAATAATGAGTATTCAACTTAAATTAATGAGTATAAATTTTATAAAAAAAGAGGACGTTTTGATTATTCAAAGCGTACTCTTTTGTGAATTTTGGAAACTATATCATTTTCAAAATCAAAGCTCCTAAAACTGCTCCTGCAATCGGTCCTGCTACTGGAATCCATGAATACGACCAATCAGAAGTTCCTTTTCCTGAAATTGGCAACAGAAAATGAGCAATTCTGGGTCCTAAATCACGGGCGGGATTGATGGCATAACCCGTTGAACCTCCCAAAGATAAACCAATTGCCCAAACTAAAATTCCAACTGTAAAAGGTCCTAATCCCGTTGTGATTGAACCAAAAGAACCTAATGCTATTATAGCTAAACAAGTTGCCAAGCACTCTGCCATGAAATTGGCAAACGGGCTTCTGATGGCGGGAGCATTGCAATGGCAAGCTAATTTTAATCCCTTATCCTCCGTAATAGCCCAATGTGGATAATATTGAATCCATACTAAGGTCGAACCTAAAATAGCTCCTAACATTTGTGCTAAAATAAATTCACCAGCATTACTCCAATCGCCTGACTTTACGGCTTCTGCAATTGTTACGGCAGGATTTAGATGAGCACCAGAACTGCCAAATTTAGTTGAAACATAAATACCAATCGTTACGGCAAAAGCCCAACCAGCCGTGATTACAATCCAACCGCTACCTTCGCCTTTTGAACCTTTCAATAATACATTTGAAACAACGCCGTTTCCTAAATAGATTAGTACGGCAGTACCGACAAATTCGCCCAGAAATGTTGATGTCATTGCTTTAAAGTGGTTTAATTGTTTTATTAACAGAAAATATTGCACAAATTAAAGCAAAAGATTGTTAAATAACTATATAATTGAGTAGGCAGTTTCAAAGTTCACCATCGCTGTAGAGAGAAATGATGAATTTGTGTAATGAATATTTTTTAATAGTAATTATCTTAATTGCCTAACTTATGAATGATTAATTACGAAGAAAATTAGTCCTCATGTTTTTTCAATTAAGTTAAACATCATTCAAAATAAATTCACTGAAACTCTCTTTACATTGTTTTATTAGAACATAAATAGCTGTATTTTTGAATAGAGAATTAAATCCGAAATTAAAATTATGCGAGAAGATTATTTGAAAGGTGAAACAGAATCACTTTCTACCGTTGAAAAAGATATTGAACGTGCTTTACGCCCGCTATCGTTTCAAGACTTTGCGGGTCAGGATAAAATATTGGAAAATTTAAAAGTTTTTGTAACTGCTGCTCGTCAGCGGGAAGAAGCCCTTGACCATGTGCTTTTGCATGGACCTCCTGGTTTGGGGAAAACTACGCTCTCAAATATTGTGGCAAATGAATTGAAGACAAATATCAAAATAACCTCGGGACCTGTATTGGATAAACCTTCTGATTTGGCGGGGCTTTTAACCAATCTTCAACCTTATGATGTGTTGTTTATTGATGAAATCCACCGATTGAATCCTATTGTTGAGGAATATTTGTATTCAGCAATGGAGGATTATAAGATTGATATTTTGTTGGATTCAGGTCCTAATGCCAGAAGTGTACAAATTTCTCTGAACCCTTTCACACTTATAGGAGCCACCACACGGGCGGGGATGTTAACGTCTCCATTGCGGGCGAGATTTGGAATTAATTGTCGTTTGGAATATTACGATGCAAAGTTGTTGACATCTATCGTGAAACGTTCATGTGAAATTTTGAAAACGCCCATTAATGACGATGCAGCCTATGAAATTGCGAGAAGAAGCCGTGGAACACCTCGAATTGCCAATAATCTTTTACGAAGAACCCGTGATTTTGCTCAAGTCAAAGGGGATGGGATAATCACCGTAGAAATTGCAGAAATGGCTCTTTTAGCTTTAGATGTTGATAAAAATGGGTTAGATGAAATGGATATTCGTATTTTGACAACCATCGTTGAGAAGTTTAAAGGCGGTCCAGTTGGACTCACCACTATTGCAACCGCTTGTGGCGAAGAGGCAGAAACAATTGAGGAAGTTTACGAACCATTTTTAATTCAAGAAGGTTTTTTGAAACGTACTTCACGAGGGCGTGAAGCCACTGAACGGGCATATATACATTTAGGAATTGTGCCAAAATATAGAGCAGAGCAGCTTTTTTAATGGAATTTTAAATAATTATTCATGTTAAGGGATAAATTGTGTAGAAGATATATTTATAATTCATTGCATAGTTTAGAGTTGATGATAGATATATTTGATAAAGAATAAAGAGTTAAAAATTTTAATTTTAAAAAAGCCTTAAATCGTGTGATTTAAGGCTTTTTGCTTTCGGAGTGAAGCTCCCTCTCCTGGGCTCGAACCAGGGACCCCATGATTAACAGTCATGTGCTCTAACCAGCTGAGCTAAGAAGGATTGTTATTGATCTTAATGCAAAATTACGACTTAATGATGTATCGTGCAAATGATTTTTTGAAAAATTCTAAAACTATATTCAAACCGTTTGATTATCAGTTTTTTACCCGCCAAAATAAATTATGCCATTGCCACGTGAACCACCATTTTTGTCTCAAAAAACTCTTCTTCAAAATATTCAGATATTTCAAAGACTCTACTTTTTTTACCTAATTCTTTTAATTCTGCCTTCAAATCACCACCTTTTAAATAGAGAATTCCGTTTTTATATTTGTTGTAATTATTAATATTGATTTTACCTTTTACCCAACCATAAAAAGGTAAAAGTCTTGTTACAGCTCTACTTACCACAAAATCGAATTCTCCTTCCACTAATTCTGCTCGCATTTGTTCGGCTTTTATGTTTTCTAAACCCAAGGCAGAAGCAATTTCGTTTACTACTTTTATTTTCTTTCCAATACTATCTACCAACACAAACTGACAATTTGGATATAAAATTGCCAAAGGAATTCCTGGAAAACCTCCGCCCGTACCTACGTCTAAAATCTCCGTAAAGTCCTTAAAATCAACCACTTTGGCAATGGCAAGAGAATGAAGAATGTGTTTTTCGTAAAGATTTTCAATGTCAGCTCTCGAAATAACATTGATTTGAGCATTCCAAGTAGCGTATAGTTCTCCCAATTGAGCAAATTGTTGTTTTTGCTTATCAGTAAGTCTTGGAAAGTATTTTTCTATAATTGTTGAATCGTTCATGTTTTAGTAAATGGCGAATTGTAATTGGTGAAAACAAAACAAACCATAATCAAAATATTAATGATGTTGATAATTGTATTTTAAAGTCAAGAATAGTTCAGTTGGTGTTCCAAGCTACTTACTGATAACTGTTTACTGATAACTGAATCACCTCCACCGCATTTTTCGTTTTCTTGGAATAAAATTATTAATTCCCATAATCAGGAAATATAACGCAAAGATACCATCCCAAAAGGGTAATGTAATGACTTCGAGCGTATTATCTAAGCGTTTATTAGCTTTTGAGAACACAATCCACTGACTAATTAATCGAAATAAAAATACACCTAATAGCCAATAAATCAATGGATTACGAAAAAATATTGGTATTAAAATCAAGAAGCTAAGCCACGTTAAAATCTGACTCATACCCAATCCGCCCAAATTAATTTTATGTTGTAATTCATAATGTTTGCTTACTGAAAGATGCCTCCGTTTTTGTCGATACCACGTTTTCCAAGTGGTTTTTGGAAAGGAATACATGAAGGTTTCTGGATTTAGGCATACGGCAGTGTTTTCTGCATTGGCAACGTCGTTCATGAATAAATCATCGTCGCCACCCACAATGTTGGTATGTTTTGCGAAGCCTTTATTTTTTAAAAATAATGATTTTCGATACATTAAATTTCGCCCAACGCCCATGTAAGGCGTACCCGCAAGAGCGAAAGAAAAATATTGCATAACAGTGTTAAATGTTTCATAACGAATCAAATTATTCAAAAATCCTTTTTGTCTGAAATAAGGCGAAAATCCTAAAACTATTTCTTTATCTGGTGTCAAACATTCTGCCATTCCAGCAATCCAGTTGTTGCTTTGCGGAAGGCAATCTGCATCAGTTAGGAGAAGATTATTATACTTCGCTGACTTAATTCCGAGGGTTAAAGCGTACTTTTTGGAAGATAAATGATAAGGAGTTTCTTCTACTCGAAGGAATCTAATGTTTTGATATTCAGCACATTCTGATAATAAATAATCAAAAGTGCCATCCCAAGAACGGTCGTCCACAATGATAACTTCAAAGATTGGATATGATTGATTATTGAGTAATGGTAACAGTTCTCGGAGATTATTTAACTCATTCCACGCACACACAATCACAGACACACCTTCGGGTTTGCGAGTTTCATTTTCGGGCATTTTATACTGACTTATTTTAGTAAAAACGAAAAAAATGAAATACAGTTGGAATGCAATGGATGTAATAAAAATAATAAGTAAAGTTGTTATCAAAATAGTCTATATCAAGGAGTTAGTGAAATTGGAGTGCAAAGATAGCCATTTAGCCAATAGTGAATAAGGAATACAGAATAGTTTTTATGAATATGTTGTAATTTTGCAGCGGCTGTCAGCTTTCGGCAGTCGGCAATCGGCAGAAATCAGTATTAGAAGTAAATCATTTCATACGCTATTTCTGATAATTGTTTACTGATAACTGTTAACTGAAATAATGACTTTCAACATACAAACTACCGACCCTAATTCAAAAGCACGTGCTGGGGTAATCACCACCGACCACGGACAAATTCAAACGCCTATTTTTATGCCCGTTGGCACCGCAGGCACAGTAAAAGCTGTTCATCAACGTGAACTTAAAGAAGATATTAAAGCCCAAATTATTTTGGGAAATACCTATCATTTATACCTCCGTCCACAATTAAATATTATCGAAAAAGCGGGGGGACTTCATAAATTCAATGGTTGGAATAAACCCATTCTCACGGATTCAGGTGGTTATCAAGTTTACTCATTGGCAGGAACGGGACGTAAAATTAAAGAAGAGGGCGTAACATTTAAGTCGCACATTGATGGTTCAACGCACTTTTTCACACCCGAAGGTGTCATGGATATTCAGCGAACCATCGGGGCAGATATAATCATGGCTTTTGATGAATGTACGCCTTATCCATGCGAATATGGTTACGCCCGTGAATCAATGGATATGACCCACCGCTGGTTAAAAAGATGTTGTGAACATTTTGACAAAACCGAACCTAAATACGGTTATGGTCAAACGTTGTTCCCTATCGTGCAAGGCAGTGTTTACAAAGATTTACGAGTAAAATCTGCCGAAGTAATCGCCAGTTTTGAGCGTGAAGGGAATGCCATTGGTGGTTTATCAGTTGGCGAACCCGCTGAGATGATGTACGAAATGACGGATATGGTGACGGATATTTTACCGAAAGATAAACCCCGTTATTTAATGGGCGTTGGCACTCCCGCCAATATTTTGGAAGGAATTGCTTTGGGTATTGATATGTTCGATTGCGTAATGCCTACTCGCAACGCCCGCAACGGAATGTTGTTCACTACGGAAGGAACAATCAACATGAAAAACGAGAAATGGAAAGAAGATTTTTCCGTAATTGATTCAGGATTAGAATGTTATGCCAGTAATTTCTACACAAAAGCCTACGTCAGACACTTATTAAAAGCCGATGAAATGTTAGGTGCTATGATTTGTAGTGTTCATAATTTAGCTTTTTACTTATGGTTAGTCGGTCAGGCACGTGAACAAATACAGCAAGGTACATTCAAGGCTTGGAAGGATAAAATGGTGGTAAAACTCATGCAAAGGCTCTGACCGTTTGATGGATTAGATATAACAAAACCAAGAATTATGCCTATTTTTGCGTAAAATTATTCAGAAAATTAATATTTGTAATGACCCGTTTCCTAAAAAGTATTCCCACCAACTGTTTCCACTCATTCTCACGATTGACCTTACTGATATTTTTATCGTTGTTTTCGTTGAGTACATTCGCTCAAAAGCCCAAAATTGATGATTTAACGGATGATCAAATTAAGGAGTTTTTGCAAAAAGCTCAGGCGAGCGGCATGAATGAATCGCAGATTGAAAAAGCCGCTTTGATGCAAGGATATTCTCCTGCGGATGTTGCCAAAATGCGTGAAAGGCTTAACAAAGTAATGAGTAACGATTCTAAGAAAAGCACGAATGAGGGTGAGAATAGTTCTCGCAGAACAACACCTGTTCAAGCGGGGAATAAAATTGGTAATAATAAGATTAGAACAAATGATAATAATAAAGAAGTAAATGCTGATGATGAAAATGAAATGTCGAAAGATTCGATGGTCACGGACATCTTGAAACCAAAAGTTTTTGGAATGTCAATGTTTGCGGCGGGTGGATTATCGTTTGAACCAGATTTACGTATCGCAACGCCAAAGAACTATCAATTGGGTCCTGATGATGAATTGAATATTGATATTTTTGGAAATGCCTTAGATAATTATAAAGTAAAAGTAAGCACAGAAGGAACCATCAGAATTTTGAATCTTAGCCCAATTTATGTGAATGGACTTTCCATTGAAGCAGCTTCTGAAAGAATTGTAGGACGTTTACGCCAATTATACCAAGGAATTAATATGCCAGGAAGTGGTGTTTCGGCACAAATTACGTTAGGAAATATTAGGAGCATCAAAGTGACCATTACGGGCGAAGTCACGAAGCCAGGAACTTATACTGTTTCATCATTATCAACCATTTTTAATGCTCTTTACGCCGCAGGAGGTCCTTCTGAAAACGGTTCTTTTCGTAATATCAGAGTAATTAGAGATAATAAAGTTGTCAAAATTTTAGATTTATACGACTTTCTTCTACGTGCTGATCAAAAGGATAATGTTAGATTACAAGATCAGGATGTTATCAGAATTGCAGAATATGAAACTCGAATTGAGGTAATGGGAGAAGTAAAACGTCCGATGATTTTTGAAGTTGAAAAAACTGAGACCTTGAAAGATGTTTTGCGTTTTGCGGGCGGGTTTACTGATAGGGCTTATACATATACGATTGGACTAAAAAGGAATACTGCCAGAGAACAAAAATTGATCAATATTTCGCAAGATGAAGTGTTAGCATTTATACCACAAAGAGGAGACAAATATAATGTTGGTAAAATTTTAGAACGTTTTGAAAACAGAGTTACTATTAAAGGTTCCGTTTTCAGAGAAGGAGATTTTGCGATAGAATCAGGCGTTAATACTGTAAAGGAATTAATAAAAAAAGCGGAAGGATTAAAAGAAGATGCTTTCATGAACCGTGCAACTATTAACCGTCGAAAAGAAGATAATGACGTTACCGTTATTGCCTTTGATTTAGGTGAATTAATGCGAGGTGAAATTGCGGATATTCCTTTAAAGAGAGAAGATGTAATTACCATTAGAAATATTAAATCATTGAGAGAAAAGAGGGTTATTACAATTAGTGGAGAAGTTAACAAAGTTGGTAAATTTGATTATGTAGATGGTTTAACTATTGCCGATGTAGTTGTTTTAGCAAATGGTTTTACTGACGCAGCCAGTAACTCTAAAATTGAATTATCAAGAAGAGTGAAAAACGATACAACTGGTTTAACATCCGAACAAAATGTCAGAATCGAATCATTTGAAATAGATAAAGACTTAAAAATTACAACTGAAGATGCAAGAGTTATTTTGCAACCTTTTGATAGGATTTATGTTCGGAAATCACCAAGATATGAAAATCAAAAGTATGTATTTATAGAAGGAGAAGTAAAATATCCAGGTGCATATACCATTAAAGATAAAACCCAAAGAATTACGGATTTGATAGCACTGGCGGGAGGATTGAAAGTAGGAGCATTTCCAAAAGGAGCAACATTCAATAGAGATTCAACAAAAATTGCCATTGATTTATCCATTATTCTTCAAGTTCCTGCTGTCACAGAAAATGTTTTATTATTAGATGGAGATCGTTTATTCATCCCTCGTGAATTACAAACTGTTAAGTTATCGGGAGAATTACTAAATCCAATTTCAGTTGCGTATCGTCCAAATCAAAGCGTAAAAGATTATATCTCACAGGCAGGAGGATTTACTGAGAAAGCCTTAAAAAGAAAAGTTTACGTGAAATATGCTAACGGATTTTCAGATAGAACGAAGACATTTTTATTTTTTACTACCTATCCAAAAGTAGAACAAGGCTCTGAAATAATTGTTCCTGCGGAAAGGGATGACCTTTCAAATAAATTATCAACGGGCGAAAGAATTGCTATCCTTGGCGGTCTTTCATCACTTTCATTAGTAATTATTAGTATTGTTAATGCATTGAAGAAGACACCTTAATAACATAGCTAAAAAAAGTACATATTATCAGTAAAGTAATTCCTCATTTTATTATAATCCATTGGAAACGAACCAAATACAAGAAAATATAGACTCAGAAATGACCATTGATATTGGTAAGATATTTAAGGTTATTTCAAAAAATAAATGGGCTATCCTCATTGTCACTATCATTTCAGCGGCATTAGGGATTTTCATTGCCATCAACATACCCAATGAATATTCTTCGCAAGTTCAGATTCTTCCTGAATTAGAATCAAAAGATGCAGCGGGAGGTTTAAGTAAATTCAAATCATTGGCTGGTTTAGCAGGAGTGGATTTAGGCGGTATGGGTAGCACAGAGGCAGTTCGTCCAGATTTGTATCCCAATATTTTGCAAAGTACCCCATTTTTGATGGACGTAATGAACATGAAAGTTTATGCTTCTAAATATAAACGAACGATGGTGATGTCGAAATTTATGGAAGAAAATGCAAATCAAGAATTAAGCACTCGAATTTTTGGCAAATCAGATGATAAAGAAAAAGATATGCCATTAATTGACCCAAAATCAATTCCATTAGAAACGCTAAGATTAGATAAAAAACAAGATGAGTTAATCAAAGACCTTCAAAAGCGAGTTGGAACTACTTTGGATAAGAAAACGGGTGTGATTAGTATTTCAGCAAAAATGCAAGATCCCGTTATTGCCGCAACCATTGTACGTTATGCACAGGACTATTTAACGCAATACGTGGTAAAATATCGTACTGAAAAAACTCTGCAAGATATTAAGTTTTTAGAAGAACGCCTCAACGAAGCTAAAAGGCGTTACGATAATGCCCTTTATTCATATTCAAGTTATCAAGATCGTAATAAAGGATTATTTTTGAACATTGCGAAAGATGAAGGGAAAAAACTACAATATGAAGTTGATTTGTCATACAATTTATATTCTGAACTTGCCAAACAATTGGAGGAGGCAAAAATCAAAGTTCACCGTGAAACACCCATTTTTAAAGTGCTTGAACCTGCTCAAATACCCGTAAAAAAGAGCGAACCAAAGCGTTCTGTAATGGTTTTAGGGATTGCATTTTTAGGTTTGATTTTAAGTACAATTGTGGTTTTGGTAAGGAATTATAAATCATTAGGAATATTTGGGTAAGTAAAATTAATTAACCATAAAGACATGAAAGGTCAAATTTTAATAAAAACAAATTCGTGAATTCATGGCAACTTGACTTAATGTTCTTGTGAAATTTAAAAATATTATACAAAATCTTGGAGCCAACCTTCTGATAACTTTATTCGGATTGGTTGGCTCTATTATTTTGGCTCGTTGGTTGGGTCCAAGTCAGCGAGGTGTTTTTGCTGCAATTATTCTCATTCCAACCAGTGTTCAGTACTTTATTAATTTTGGTCTATCATCTACTACCATCTATTTTGTTGCACAGCCTGATTCTGATAAAAATACAATTTGGAGCAACTTAATTGTTATCAGTTTGGTTCAATCAATTTTAGGGATTATAATTGGCTATTTCGTCATTAATGCCTATCTTCAAAATTACGAAGCAGAAATTATTAATCTTGGTCATCTATATTTATTAACGGTTCCATTCGGTTTGTTTAGTATGTATGCAACCTATTTTTTACAAGGAGCTTCGTATTTTAAAGTGACCAACTTGTTGAAATGTATTGTCCCCATTGGCTACTGTATTGGCATTATTTGGCTTAAGTTTCAGCAACATTTAACAATTGATAATCTTGTTTATGTACAATTAATTATTCAATTTTCTTATTTAATTATTGCTCTATTTTTACTTTATAAAATACTTCTAATACGATTTGCATTTAAAATTGAGTATAACTTTATTCACCAAATGCTTAGTTATAGCGTAAAAATTTGGTTTGGAGATATTTCTCAATTAGCTAATTCTCGAATTGATCAGTTTCTGATTGGAGGAATTTTAAGTAGTAAAGATTTAGGAATATATACGGTTGCTGTCAGCGTTGCAAAATTTACCAGTGTTTTTGCTGATGCTGTCAGAACAATCATGTTGCCTGCTGTGACGAGTAAAAATTCATTCCAAGAAAAAGTTGCTGAAACGCTTAACTTCTACAAAAAATATTGGATTTTTAGTATATTTTTTCATTTAATATTTGTCTTCAGTTTACCAATTTTAATACCTTTTGTTTTTGGAAATGCTTATTCAGAAGCTATAATAATCTGTCAAATTCTTGTCATAGGCAGTTTTTTTATTAATGCTAAAACCGTTTTGAGTGGAGGAATTTTAGGTATGGGATTTCCAGAAATAATGAGTTATGTAGAAGTAATTGGAATGATTATTTCATTGATATTCAGTATGTTAATGATAAATTTCTACGGATTAATTGGCGTAGGGCTTGCCATTGCTTTTTCTTATATCTGCCAGTTTGTTGGATTAGCTTTTTTAATGAATAAGAAAGGAATTACTTATAAAAATTTGCTCTATACTTCTCGAAATGAGGTTAATAAAAACCTAAATTGGTTGAAAAATGCAATTCAATATTTTAAATGAAAACATTGCTATTAGCTCGCCCCGATCACTCAATTTTTTTATATGAAGGTCTGAGAAAAAATCCAGAAATTGATATCAATTACCATACTTTTAGTGCTTTTAAAAAAGGTTCATTTTTAAATAAATGGAAACCGTCCGTTAAAAGTGTAGATTCGGAAGTTGAAATATCTTATGGTTTCACGGTTTTTCATCGACTCTTAGATTTTTTGAATAAACGTACTACTTTTGATTATTATGGAAAAGAAAATCAAATTTCAGAATATTTTTTCAATAAAATTCTGCAAAAATATTCTAAGGAAGTAAATATTATACATTATTGGCCAACTTACTGCTATCATTCCATCAGGAATTTTAAACAGCAAAACCCTCAAACAAACCTTCTTGCAGATGTGTATGCGGCTCACCCTTATTACGTTCGTGAAATCTTACAACCAGAGTTTGAAAAATACGGATTATCCTTTCAAAATTCTTATTTTATAAAAAGTAATGATAGAGATTTAAAAGCATTAGAAGAAGTGGAAAATATCTTGGTTCCATCCAAATATATGGCTGAAATGTATAGGAAATATTATCCAAATATTAGAATTTTTGATGCCAGTTTTGGAATATTAAACATTCCTGTAATTAATGCGAAACCAACCATTAGAAAATTTTCAGAACCGTTGAAATTAGTTTTTGTAGGAAAAGTTTCAATCGAAAAAGGCTGTATTTATTTGTTAGAAGCAATAAAAAAATTGAAAAATGATAACATTAAATTAGATATTATTGGAGAAATTGAATCAAGTCAGTTAAATATTTTTAAGCGATATTTTAACATTGATAATATAAATTTTTTAGGGAGATTGCCCAATCTTAAAGTACTGGAAATACTGCCAAATTATCATATATTTGTTCTGCCAAGCCTCACAGATGCCTACTCATTAGCTGTTTCAGAAGCATTAGCTCATAAATTACCAGTTATAATTTCAGAAAATGTTGGAAACAAAGAAGATGTTTATGAATTTCAACTCGGTGAAGTATGTAAAGTAAAAGATTTAGATTCTTTACTTTCATCCATCTTAATCCTTAAAGACGAAAATTATAGGCAATTTTTAATCTCAAATATCAATAATTTCGTTGAATTTTGTCAAAAAAATACGTATTCAAGCAAAGTATTATCAATTTATAAGATACTTGAAAAAATCACTGTTTAAATAATAAGATGTCTCATTATTCCAAAGAATATTATAATTGGCAAAAAGAAATTGGTATTATTTCTGGAAAGGCACAGCAATTTTTGTTTGAGAATTATATTTGTTTTGATGATAATGTTTTGGAATTTGGATGTGGAGGAGGGTTTTTATTGAAAAATATTACGGCAAAAAATAAGATAGGAATAGAAATAAATGCAGAAGCAAGAACGTATGCAGTTGAAAGTGGATTGAACGTGGTAGAAAATATTTTCGCCATTTCTGAATCTTGGGCTGATGTTATTATTTCTAATCACGTGCTTGAACACACTAATAATCCGCTTGAAGAACTGTCATTACTGTTTACAAAATTAAAAAGTGGCGGTAAAGCAATATTTGTTATTCCTCACGAAAAAAAGATAAAGTACAGCCCAAATGATATTAATCAGCATTTATTTACTTGGTCTGAAATGAACATTGGCAATTTGTTTGTTAAAGCTGGTTTTAAAATAATTAAGGTTAAAGAAATTTACCATCGATATCCTCCCTTTTCTAAGTACATCTTAAACTCGTTCGGTCTAAATATCTTTCATATTTTTGCTCACATTTATGGATTTTTAATGTCTAATAAAGTATCTCAAATCCAAATCGTTGCGACTAAATGAGCCAATAAATCAAAAATTTTAATTTTATGAAAGAAAGCTTATTTTCTGTCTCATGTATTGATATAACAATACTTCTGATAAATTCTTGGCTATTATTTCGACACGGTAAAATATCAATTTATCATCCTGCAGCCACTTATTTAGCTTTTCATACTTTCGCATTCACAGCAAGAATAATATTTTTAACTAACGGAGCTAATTTCTTCTTAGAGAACCAAAATGGCTATTTTTCTGAAATTGAAAGCAATGAAATCATTAGAGCCATTTTTTTAGCTGATATTGGTTTTATTTCAATGACTATTGCTTGGTTATTGGAGGCAAATAGAAAACTAACAATTAATCCATTAAAACCAGTCATTTTATTAGATGAAAAAGTATTAAAATATGTCTTACTTTTTACAATCCCTCTTGGAATTTGGGGAGTATTAGTACAACTCTATATTCCAGGCATTGGCAAAGCAAACAGCGACTTTGGTTCTTGGAACGAATCTTCGTACATAGCAAATACTCAAAATTGGTTACTTTTAAGTAGCTTATTATTAGTTTTTAAGTATGGATTTAAAAAAATCTTTTTGCTTATCGTTGGATTAAGCCTGTTTGTGTTGGCATTTCAAGGGCAACATCGGTATCGAATTGTTACTGCTTTTATCTTTCTATTATTTTTGTATTTATATCGAGAAAAAAAGAAATGGCTTTCCCTGCAATCCACGGCAATACTTTTAATTGGAATTATAATTTTCTTACCAATGAAATATTTTGGTAAATTAATTCAACAAGGAGCTACCCGACAAGAATTATTTGAGTTTGTGTTTGAATATCGTGAAAGTTTGGGAATTGGGGCAAATGCAGATTTCTCTTTTCTGGATATGTATGCTTCCATACTTACTTTGATTGATCAACATGGAAAACATTTCTACGGCTCAACTTATTTTACGCTACTTTTAGCACCAATTCCACGCCCTTTTTGGGAAGCCAAACCATCCTTAATGCAATGGATGACGGATATATCAACTCCCACACGTAACTTAAGGGAATTAGGTGCTGTTGCCACGATTTATGGAGAATCTTATGCAAATTTTGGATACGTTGGTATCATCATTATCCCTTTTTTATTTGCTAAATATTCTGCCCGATGGTATTACCGAATTCTTAATACCCATCCGCAATCTGCGAGTTTATATCTTTACTTATATTTTTCGGCTATAATTATTCAGGTCTATCGTGATGGATTGAACGCCATTTTTATTTTTCTTTCTGTTTATAATATGCCTGGTTTTTTCGTCTATTTTTTCAGTATTCTTAAACAAAAAAGAGTTTGAAGGCTAATTCTGTACATATCTGGATGAACTTTCCAAGTTTTCACCAAAATGATTTATTCAATGATTTATCTAACCGCTTTGAAAAATTTGAAGTTATTTACGCTCATTCAGACGATGAAAGTCGTAGAAATCAAGGTTGGATTCTTGAAAACAATTTTAATTATAAATCAAAAGTTATTGGTAAAGAATTAAAAATCTGGTCTTTAATGCACTATGTTTTCAAAAATAAAAAATCCACACACATAGTTAATGGAATTTGGGCTGAGAAATCCTTTCTCTTCGTAATCATACTTTTAAATCTGTTTGGAGCCAACTTTTTGATTTATTCAGAAGCACCAATTCCAGTGAAAAGTAGAGGTATTTTAAAGAGAAGTTTGCTTAAGTTCTTAGTTATTCCCCTCGCTAAAATCTTGATAATTAGAGCAAAAGGAGTTTTAGCAGTTTCTATTTTTGCCGTAGAATATTTCAAATCTTTGGGCGTACAACCTAACAAAATTTATCGTTTTGGGTATTTCCGTAATGTGAAATTAAAACCTCAAAGCCATTCAATTAATGAAGTTATTCAGCTTATTTTTGTAGGACAACTCATTGAAAGAAAGGGAATTACAATTTTATTGGAAGCCATTAAAAATATATATCAAAATAATAAATCTTTCCATTTAACAATCATTGGGACAGGAGAATTAGAAGCAATTTTGAAAGAATTTATCGACAAAAATCAACTTCGCAATGTAGTGACTTTTTTAGGTATCATTAATTCACAAAATGTTATTGATTACATTAAAAAGTCCGACTTGTTGATTTTACCTTCTATTTTTGATGGTTGGGGAATGGTTGTGAATGAAGCCTTGCAAAGTAGCGTACCTGTCCTGATTTCTGACCAATCTGGAGCAAAAGAATTAATAAAAAACGAATATAATGGGCTGATTTTCAAATCAAAAGATATAAAATCTCTTACTGAAAATCTCTTGAAATTTTTAGATTTACCTTTTGAAAAAAAAGAAACTATGAAAAATAACGCAAAAGAAATGGGAGGAAAAATTAGTGTTCCAACTGTCGGTAATTATCTAAATTTTTGTATTCGTCACGCTTTAAATCCAAACGAAATAAAACCAACCGCCCCTTGGCTCAATGATTAAGAAAAATATTTTACTTATCGGAATTCTTCCACCGCCAATTAATGGACAAACCATTGCTTTTCAAGCACTTGTAGATGAAATGGATGTGGATACTTTGACATTATCTGGCAAGAGAAATGCAACTTTCAGTAAAATACTAATCTATTTTGGGTTGTTATTTCGGTTAATCTTCAAATTGGTTCTCAGAAAGTATGTAGTTTATCACACCATATCACAGTCTAAAGAAGGATTTATGAGAGATTTCCCAATTGTATTTCTTTCAAAATTCTTAGGAAGTAAAATCATCGTTCACATTCATGGTGGAAATTATGACGGATTTTATTATAATCAAAAATCATATATTCAACAACGAATTCGACAAATGTTAGTGCAGACGGATTCAATCATTGTTTTGTCGGAAAGTATGAAAAAAATGTTTGATTTTGAACCCGAATTATTCTCAAAAATTAGCGTAGTTAAAAATGGATTACCTTGGAATATTGATATTTACGAGAGAAAATTTAAGCAATTACCTATCAAAAACGATTTGCCCATAAAAATAATTTTCCTTTCAAATCTCATCGAATCAAAAGGGTATTTAGATGTTTTAGAAGCAACTTCCATATTGGTAAATGAATACGGATACAATATTAAAACTGATTTTTGTGGGGAATTTATTCAGTATGATGATGCCCAAAGATTTTCAACGCTATCAGAAGCGAAACATTATTTCCACGAGTTTGTTGTCAAAAATAACTTAAAAAATTACATAAACTATCATGGAATTATTGGGTTAGAAAAAAAGAAAGAATTACTAAAAGAAGCTCACTTTTTTGTGCTACCTACAAACTATATAAATGAAGGGCAACCCATTTCAATAATTGAAGCTATGGCATACAGTTGTGTGGTGTTGACAACTGATTACAGGGGTATTCCTGATATGATAAATACTTATCAATCAGGGATTTATGTAAAATATAATAATCCGAAGGAAATTGCTTTTAAAATCCAAAATTTGATTCAACATCCTTCCGAGTATCAAAAAATTTCGAAAAATGGTTATCAAAATTATCTCAAAAATTACACCAAAGATATTCACCTAAAAACCTTAGTCAATGAGATTAAAAGCCATACGTTGAAATCCAAAAATGCTATAGATTTTCATTCTGATACTGCCGTAGAATTTGATGGAAAATATGTACAATCTTCTCAATTTCAACAGCGTTACGAAGTTTGGACAAAGCTTTTTGAGCAATATATTAAATCAGAAATGAAAGTTATGGATGCGGGCTGTGGTTCGGGTATTTTCAGTATTTATTTATCCCTTAAAAAATGTATTGTCGTAGGAGTTGATGGCTCGGAAAAAATGATTGAACTTTGTAAAAAACATAGTCTGGCAAAAAAATTAGCCATTTCATTTCAGCAAGCGATTTTACCATTTGAAAATATTGATAATTTCGATAAACAAGATGTTATTCTGTGTTCGAGTGTTTTGGAGTATATTACAGATTATGAGATAGTTATTCAGCAGTTTAAAGAATTATTGAATTTAAACGGAATGCTTATCATTTCGATGCCCAATAGTGATAGTTGGTACAGAAAAATTGAAAAATACATTTTTAAACTTACTGGTAAACCCCCTTACTATCAGTACATTCAGCACATATTAACAGAAAAAGATTTTTCAAAACAATTAAAATATTACGGTTTTGAGTTGCAAGAATTCACTTATTATCCTAATACTACTCTTTTTTCAAGGTTTTTAAAATTAGTCGGTGTTAGTGAAAAACACACAAATACTATGTTTGTGGGAGTCTATAAATTGATATGATAAAAATTCTAAATATAGTCGGTGCCAGACCTAATTTTATGAAGGTTGCACCACTTCATCGTGCTTTCGAGAATCATCCAGAAATTGATTCTAAAATTATTCATACAGGTCAGCATTTTGATGCTAAAATGAGCGATGTCTTTTTTGAACAGCTCCAAATGCCAAAACCGCATTATTTTTTGGGTATTGGCGGTGGTTCGCATACTGAAGTAACGGCAAATACAATGCTTGCTTTTGAGAAAGTTGTTTTGGCAGAACAGCCTGATTTAGTGTTAGTTGTGGGCGATGTGAATGCTACACTTGCTTGTGCATTAGTTGCCATTAAATTGCATATTCCCGTTGCACACGTAGAGGCGGGTTTGCGAAGTGGCGACCGTTCAATGCCCGAAGAATTGAATAGAATTTTGACCGATAGTGTTTCTGATTATCTTTTTATTACGGAAAAATCGGGGGTAGATAATCTCAAACGAGAAGGAGTGCCTGATGAAAAAATATTTTTTGTTGGGAACGTAATGATTGATTCTTTAGTGCATTATCTCGAAAAAGCTCGACAAACGTCTGTGTTAGCGGACTTGGGTTTAACAAAAAATAAATTTGTGGTGATGACCATGCACCGTCCCGCCAATGTGGATACGGAGGAGGGATTAAAAGCAATTTTATTAATTATTAAGGATACTGCAAAATACAAAAAAGTTGTTTTGCCAATTCATCCAAGAACAGCAAATAATTTGAAAAAATTCGGGCTTTTTGAACAATTAAATACGATTGAAAACCTTATTCTGACTGAACCACAGGGGTATTTAGAGTTTTTGCAGTTAATGCAAAATACTTCTTTAATTATTACAGACTCGGGTGGAATTCAAGAAGAAACGACATTTTTAAGAGTGCCTTGTTTGACTTTTAGAGATTCTACGGAACGACCAATCACGGTAGAAATTGGAACAAATCAACTTTTGGCTGACTTAAATCCACAAACAGTCCATGAAAAATTAGTCGAAATTTTGGAAGGGAATACTAAACAAGGACAAATTCCACTACTTTGGGATGGAAAAACAGCGGAGAGGATTGCTGAGATTTTGGTATCTAAATTACAAACCCTCAAATAGTCCATAGATAAACTTGAAATGGAATTGTGGGTTCATCTATGGTCTTATTTCAGCATTATTTTATTATCCGATAAAGAAGCATCGGGTTACAACTTTATGAAACAACTTATTCAAAACCTACAAACGGGCGAAACAATTTTAGAAGAAATACCTGTTCCGCAGGTACGAAAAGGTTGTGTTCTGATTAAAACGTCTCGAAGTTTAGTGTCTTTGGGAACTGAAAAAATGCTGGTAGAATTTGGAAAAGCTAATTTTTTGCAGAAAGCTCGTCAACAACCCGAAAAATTGAAACAGGTTTTTGATAAAGTTAAAACTGATGGATTAAAACCTACTTTTGACGCTATTTCAAGAAAATTATCCGAGCCAATTCCTCTGGGTTATTGCAACGTTGGAAAAGTTGTGGCGATAGGAGAAGGCATAAATGAATTCAAAATCGGCGACCGAGTAGCATCCAATGGATGTCATGCGGAAGTGGTTTGTGTTCCTAAAAATTTGGTTACTCGAATTCCTGATAATGTTTCTGATAATGAAGCCACTTTTACGGTTGTTGGAGCAATCGCTTTGCAAGGAGTTCGTTTAGCAAACCCAACTTTGGGTGAAATTGTTGCAGTAATTGGTCTTGGACTCATCGGACAATTGACCATAGATTTATTGCAAGCCAATGGTTGTGAGGTAATTGCATTTGATTTTGACCAATCGAAAGTTGATTTGGCAAATACAAAAGGAATAAAAGCATTCATGGTTTCGGAAGACATTGATACTGTAAAGATTGCCCAAGGAATCACCCAAAACGTTGGCGTTGATGCGGTAATTATTACGGCTTCAAATAAATCAAATGACGTGATTTCACAAGTCGCCAGAATGTCTCGAAAACATGGAAGAATTGTGTTGGTGGGTGTTATTGGATTGAATATTAACCGTGCCGATTTCTATGAAAAGGAATTAACTTTTCAAGTTTCATGCTCTTATGGTCCAGGACGGTATGACGATAATTATGAACAAAACGGACAAGATTATCCAATTGGTTTTGTACGTTGGACATTAAATAGAAATTTTGAAACCGTATTGAAGCTCATCTCAACGGGACAACTTAAAGTTCAATCTTTGATTACAGAAGTGGTTGATTTTCAAGACTATAATCAAGTTTATGGAAACATTGGCGAGTCAAAATCCATTGCATCCATTTTGAAATATCGAGAGGATATTGACCTAATTAAAACCAAAATTACGCTCAAAAACCGTATTCTTCATAATTCAAATACCGTTTTAGGAATTATCGGTTCGGGCAATTTTACCAAAGCAACTATTCTTCCTATTTTATCCAAACTCAACGCTAACATCAAATATTTATCGTCCTCTTCGGGCTTGTCGGGAACGTTATTGGCTAAAAAGTTTGATGTTCAATATTCCACTACAAATAATGATGATATTTTCAGTGATTCGGAAGTCGATGCTATCATCATCACTACTCGACACAATGCTCACGCCCGTGTGTGTATCGTCGCATTGCAAGCGGGGAAACACGTTTTTGTGGAAAAACCATTGGCACTTTCTTTGGATGAAATCAATGAAATTACCGAAGTTTATGAACAAACTAATAAGACTCTAACAGTTGGATTTAACCGCAGATTTTCGCCTTTTGTGCAAGATATTAAGCAAAAATTAGGGGATTCAAATCTGCCAATTAATGTGATTGCAACCGTGAATGCGGGTGAAATATTGACAAATCATTGGACACAAAATATGAGCATCGGTGGTGGAAGAATCATTGGAGAAGCCTGCCATTTTATTGACTTAATTACGTATTTATCAGGTAGTTTAGTTGAATCGGTGATAATGAATTCAATGGGTGAAAATCCACAAGAAAATACGGATAATGCAACCATTTTACTAAAATATCAAAATGGTTCAACGGGGGTAATTAACTATTTTTCCAATGGAAATAAAGGGTATTCCAAAGAGAGAATTGAGGTTTATTCACAAGGGAAAACGATGGTGATTGATAATTTTAAAAGGTCGAAATACTACGGTTTTAAATCCAATGGAATTTCTGGATTATTTAAAAGCCAAGACAAAGGACATAAAGAGCAATTCAGATTATTTTTGGAGGGATTAAAAAACGGCGGAGAAGCCATTATTCCTTTTGAAGAAATTATAAACACCTCACGGGCAAGTATTTGTGCGGTGGAATCGTTGAAATTAGGGAAATGGGT